>JAHHQQ010000021.1 GCA_020026275.1 Bacteroidales bacterium | reverse complement strand
GAACCGGCACCACAGGAAACCTCCACCCCGGAGCCGACCGAAGAGCTGACCCCAACCGAAAAACCAGAGCCTGTCCAGGCAGAAGAGGCCCCTTCCCTCTTACGGGAAATGCCTATGTCTCCCGACAAAGCCGCCTCAACTTCCGACAAGAAGAAGAAAGGCCTGCGCACTGCCGTATGGATCATCATCGTTCTGCTGATTCTCGGCATATTGAGCCTGACCGCCTTCATCATTGTCGGTCATGTCGCACCGGAACTGCTGGACAATCTGCTGTACACCCCAGAGGAACTGCAGATCATCCACCACTCCTTCTAGACATCATTTTACATTCCATAAAAGAAAGACCCGATGCCAAATGGCATCGGGTCTTTCTTTCACTTGCGATCTACTTTACCCTGATACGGCGACCGACCTTCAATGTCGTTTTGGCGGTCAGCCCCTTGTTCAAGCTGCAGATCTTGCGGACCGTCGTTCCATTCTTTAAAGCAATGCCTGACAGTGTGTCTCCGCTCCGGATCTTGTAATAGCGGGCAGCGGCAGCCTCTTTAGCCGCCTTTTCAGCAGCGATACTGTCTGCAATATGTTTTTCCTTGGCAATGGCATAATCTCTCGCATCCCCCTCATTGATTTCGTCCTCTATGAGATCAGAATCCGGCACATACTTGCTGCTGGCATCCAAATATCTCTTCCTAAGGACAAACAGATTGCTCCGCAATTCCCCCTTTTCAAAGTCTATCAGCCATTGAGGGTCAAAAGCATACCCCTGAAAACGAGTCTCAAAGTGCAGGTGAGGACCGGTAGAACGACCTGTTGAACCTCCCAAACCAATAACCTGTCCAGCTTCCACCCACTCATCCACATCCACCAGACGCTTGGAAAGATGGGCATAGAAAGTTTCCAGTCCATTCGGATGACGAATTATGAGCAAATTGCCATATCCCTTGTAATATCTGGACATCCTGACTTTGCCTTCAAATGCAGCATAGACCGGAGTCCCCATCTTCAAAGGCAAATCCACACCATTGTGTCTGCGGCGGTGGCGATATCCAAATGGAGAATAAACTTTGACCTGATTGGGACATTTGAATCCGCCTAAGGTATCCACCACACAAATCTTGATCTTGTCTGGCAAAGAATCTTTCGGAACATGGTAAGGATCCGGATAAAGATTGTTCCAATTTTTACAGAACAATTCTCTGGCCATCACCTGATTCGGATCACGGTAAAAATTCCATGTGTTATTGGCATAAACAATGATTTTCACATCTGGACTCTGAGTGTCAATCGTATCGATGGCGGCAACGCCAAGAAAGTCGGCTTTGCTCTTGTATTGGACCCTTGGTATTTTCAGCTGAGGCTTCTCCCCTTTTCCCAAAACAGGACGCTCGCACATCTGTGATTCGGACTTCTTCCTTTTTGACCGGTTCTGAGCCGTCATGGCCTGTCCTGACAACAGGCACACGGCTGAAATTCCCATAAGTAAATATCTGAACTTCATCATTCTCCTCTAAATCTCAGCACCGAAACGCTCAGTCAATATTTTCTTTACAACAGCTATCTTCTCGTCCAGCAATTCCTTGGAATTGGCTTCACAGATAAATCGCAGATAAGGTTCTGTATTGGAAGGTCTGATATTGAACCACCAAGTCGGGAACTCTACCCTATAGCCATCGAAGTCCATGAAAGCAGTTGCCTTCTCTTCTGCCATGAAATGATCTTTGACCACCTCCATGGCACCTGCCTTGTCTTCCAGCTTGAAGTTCATCTCACCGGAATTCTCGTAGCCGGCAATCTTGCCGATCACCTGGCTCAGGCTGAGTCCTTTCTTCTTCATGGAAGCGACCACTCTCAATACCAGCAAGGAGGCAAGAAGGCCGCTGTCTGAATAGAAGAAGTCACGGAAATAATAGTGGCCGGCCAATTCTCCACCCCAGACGCCATCCAGTTCACGGAGTTTGAGGGCGGCATTCGCTCTGCCGACTTTCCAGGTCTCCATCTTGCAGCCCATCGGTTCCAGGTATTCGCCAACGGCTTTGGAGCTTCTGATATCCTGGAGCACAATCCCCTTGAGACCTCTCTCTTCCACGAAGTAATGACCCAGCAAAGCAATCATCAGATCTGGAGAGATGAAATGGGACTGTTCGTCCACAAACATGACACGGTCAGCATCCCCATCGTAGATGACACCAATGTCGGCCTTGGTCTTCTTGACCAGTTCCTGCAAGGCTACTACATTTTCCGGATTCAGCGGATTCGGTTCATGATTCGGAAAGGTTCCGTCCATCTCGTCAAAAATATAGGAAGGAAGCTCTCCGAACAAGCGATGTGCGAACAAGGTGGACATTCCGTTGGAAAGGTCAAATGCGATATTGAGATTTGAGTAATCCCCTTTGTATTTCAACAGAAACTGATAGTAATCTTCCTTGATTTCCTTCTCAATGACCTGGCCCTTCTTCTGGGCAACCGGCATGGCCTTTCCTTCTTCAATCCATTCCTTGATCTGGCCGAGACCGGTATCCAGTCCGACAGGAAGCGCATTCTCTCTGGAAACCTTCAGACCATTGTATTGTCTCGGATTGTGAGAAGCTGTAATCTGGACAGAAGCCTTGAATCCATAATTGGCTGTACCGAAATACACCATCGGAGTCGTGCTCAGGCCGATATCATAGACATCCGCACCAGCATCCATGATACCTTTGAGCAGATATTCATGAATCTCTTCGGATGAGACACGGCAGTCCCTTCCTACCAGAACCTTGTCTGCACCTAACAGCTGAGGCAGGAAATATCCCACCTTGTAAACAATCTCCTTATCGAAATCGACATTATAGATACCTCTGATGTCGTAAGCATGAAAAGCGCCCATAATCTTTATTGGTTTTAATGTTGTACTACTTTACTAATTTGGATTTGTAACGGGTATGTATCCTGCCGCCAGTGATATTGGTCAGTTTCTTGGCAATGATCTTCTTGCGGATAGGTGCAACATTATCTACAAAAAGGTTGCCATCCAGATGAGACAACTCATGCTGGACCATTCTGCACGCAAACCGGTCCAGTTCCTCCCGGACCTTCTTCAAATCTTCATCATAGTATTCCACCGTAATCTTGGAGGGTCTTCTGACATCTGCATAAACTCCTGGCACACTGAGACATCCTTCATTGTAAATGCAGGCTTCCTCACTCTCTTCCACAATGACCGGATTGATCATGGTCCTGCGAAAATCTTTCAGATAGTCATAGACATCGGTCATGTCCGTCCCGTCCACAATCACGATTCTCTTGCTCACACCTATCTGAGGAGCGGCCAGGCCACATCCATCCGCCACAGCAAGGGTTTCCTTCAGGTCCGTCACAATCTGCTTTATCTCTTCAGTATTGTTGAGATCCACTTCCTCTGCAACTTCCCTGAGGACTTCGGATCCATATAAATATATCGGTTGAATCATATCTGTAATATTATTTTAATCTTCATCTAAAAATTTCTTCATCATTTCTTTCCGGTCCGCCTTCTTCCTGGCACTTCTGGCGGCCGCCCCGCTGCGGGAATTGCGTCCGATACGGGAATGGGTCTGCGATTCCGGCACATCCAGCAGAGGTTCCGGGGGACAGGTCTCCACCGCTCCGGCCTCTTCCGACGTTCTGCCGCCAGCGGCATTCTGGCGGTCCATATAACTTTGCAAGATGATGGAAGCGCTGATCTTGTCCACGGATTTCTTGTCTCTCCGGTCGGAAGCCTTCATGCCCCCGTCAATCATGATACGATGGGCCAGAACGGAAGTGAAACGTTCATCTTCCAAGGTGACGGGGATGTCCGGCAAGGCCTTGGCCAGCTGTTTCAGAAACACATCGACATCGGCCGCCGCCTCAGAAGGGTTGTTGTCCATATTCTTCGGATACCCCACGACTATACGTATTATGGTCTCGGTCTGAGTATAATTTTTGATATAATCTATTATCTTTGCAGAAGGTATAGTGTCAAGAGCGGTAGCGAAAATGCCTAAGGGGTCGCTTACAGCAATCCCTGTTCTTTTTCTGCCAAAGTCTATACCTATAATTCTGTCCATTTGGGGACAAAGTTAAAAAACATCAGAAGAAATGCCAAGCAAGACTACAGAAAATAAAACCAGGCGATACCGTCTGGCCGTGATAGACAACAATACCCTCAAACCGTTATGGACCTGTGTCACCAGCCGCAACCGCCTGTTCATCACCGTCATTACCATTTTGACGTTGCTTTTTGCCATCACTTTCGCCATCATCGCCTTCACTCCCCTCCGTACGTTCCTGCCAGGCTTCCCTTATGGCAAGGCCAGGACTGAAGTCATCCAGACAGCCATGACCATCGACTCTCTGGAGAATGTCATCAAGAAATGGTCTTTCTATTCTGAAAATCTCAAAAGAGTGGTGGAAGGAGAGCCGACCATCCCTATTGACAGCATAATCAGAAATCCTGCCTCTACTCCACTCGGGAAAAACGGTCTTGAACAACTGAAGAAACAAGATTCCACCTTGAGGAACAAAGTGAATGAAGAAGAGAAGTTCGCCCTGAACGTCAACAAGGAGCGAAGCCTTCCAATCGAAGGAAAACATTTCTTCACCCCTCTGCACGGAGTCGTTTCCAGAGGTTTCAACCAGGACATCCATCCTTTCATCGACATCACCGCACCGGCCAATTCCGTGGTGATGGCCGCTTTGGACGGAACCGTCATCCACGCCTCCTGGTCAGATGATTTCGGATATACCATCGAGATTCAGCATCCAGACGATATCATAACCATATATAAACACAACCAGAAATTGATGAAGGCAACCGGCGACAAGGTACAGGCAGGAACGCCTATCGCCCTCGTCGGCAATACCAGTTCACTCATGACAGGAGATCATCTCCATTTTGAACTGTGGTACAAGGGAGAGCCGGTAGATCCGACCCGTTTCATCAAGTTCTAGAAAAGATGGCAAAACCAGAAAACATTCAATGATGGAAAAAAGAAAAATTGCGATTTTAGGTTCAACCGGCTCCATCGGCACACAAGCCCTGGATGTCGTCAGACACAACATAGACAAATTTGAAATAGAGCTGTTGACTGCCAACAACAATTACGAACTGCTTGCCCGGCAAGCCATTGAATTCGATGCCAACAATGTCGTCATTTGCAACGAGACCCATTACGAAGCATTGAAAGCTCTGCTCAAAGAGACCTGTACCAAAGTATTTGCAGGAATGGACTCTGTCTGCGAACTCGTCAAAGGAGACAACGTGGACATGGTTCTTACCGCCACTGTCGGATTCAGCGGACTCAAGCCTACCGTAGCCGCCATCGAGGCAGACAAGCCGCTTGCCCTGGCCAACAAAGAGACCTTGGTAGCAGGAGGCCCTGCCATCATGAAGATGGTCAAGGAAAAACGGATTCCTGTCCTGCCGGTCGATTCTGAACATTCAGCCATTTTCCAGTGCTTGATGGGAGCGGCTGGCAACAACATCACAAAGATCCACTTGACCGCTTCAGGAGGTCCTTTCAGGACATGGAAGAAAGAAGACATTGCCAAAGCCACCAAGGACAAAGCCCTCAGACACCCGCAATGGAACATGGGCGCCAAGATCACCATCGATTCCGCCACCATGATGAACAAAGGTTTTGAAATGATTGAAGCAAGATGGTTGTTTGATGTAGCACCAGAACAAATCCAAATTGTCGTCCATCCACAGTCCATCATCCATTCCATGATTGAGTTTGAAGATGGGGCAGTTATTGCACAAATGGGACATCCTGACATGAGAGAGCCAATTCAATTCGCCTTGGCTTTTCCAGAAAGACTTCCACTGGGCAACAAGAAGCTGGATTTCGCCTCACTCGCACAACTGACTTTTGAAGCCCCGGACAAAGACAAATTTCCTTGTCTGGAACTGGCCTTTGAAGCAATCCGCAAGGGTGGCAATCTCCCTTGCGCCATGAATGCCGCCAATGAAGCGGCAGTAACCGCATATCTGCACGATCAGATTGCTTTCTATGATATTGGCAAGATAATTGAAAAAACGATGGAACAGACGTTCCTCATCCAGGAACCCAGCATTGAAGATATTCTCTCCACCAATGAAGAGATGTATCGGAAAGCGGCAGAACTAATTCATACATTATAATCATCCAAGACAACCGACAATGAGTCCTTTATTGATGAAAATACTGCAAGTCGTACTTGCCATCTCCCTGCTTGTGGTCATCCACGAAGCCGGTCACTTCTTCTTTGCCAAACTATTTAAAATCAGAGTGGACAAGTTCTTCATGTTCTTCGATGCCTATGGATTCAAATTGCTGAGCACCAAACAAGGATGGTTTTCCAAACTGTTTCCGAAACTGAAAGAATGCGAAACAGAATACGGAATTGGATGGCTGCCTGTCGGCGGATATTGCAAAATCAATGGAATGATTGATGAATCCATGGATACGGAAAGTTTGAAATCAGAGCCAAAACCTTATGAATTCAGATCCAAACCGGCATGGCAAAGATTCTGGGTCATGTTCGGTGGCGTATTCTTCAATTTCATCTTTGCCATTCTCGTTTACATCAACATCCTCGGCATCTGGGGAGAAAGCTACCTGAGCAATGAGGACACCGAAATCTATGTCAGCGAACTGGCCTATGAAATGGGCTTCCGGAACGGTGACAAGATTCTGAAGATGGACGACTATGTACCAGAGAACTTCGGTATGCTCCAGGCAGATCTGGCCCGCAGACAAATCCACAAGGTCAGCGTCCTGCGAGATCAGGACACGGTAGACCTCTATATCGACCAGAGCCAGATTCCAGAGATTCTCAATACTCCCTATCTGTTTTCTGTCGCCCTGCCAGCCGTCATAGACACCATCCCCCCCACTTCTCTCAATTATCGGAAAGGTTTGAGGAAAGGAGATGAAATCATTTCTGTGATGGGTGAGAATACAGAATTCATACAGGATTTCAAGAAGGTTCTTTCTTCCCACCCGGGAGAACTGCTGAGCGCCACCATCGTTCGGGAAGGCGACACGCTTTCGGCCCAGATCATCGTGGACAGTCTGGGCAGGGCCAATATCTACACACAGGCACCTTCCATCAAGACCCGACATTACAATATAATGACGGCCATTCCAGCGGGCATCAGACTTACTTTCAGTTCCATCCGAGGTTATCTGCAAGACCTGAAGCTAGTTGCCCAACCAAGCACAGGTGCCTACAAGTCCGTTGGCAGTTTCATCGCGATCGGACAGATTTTCCCAGACCAGTGGAACTGGTTCCAATTTCTCCACATTCTGGCCATGCTGTCCATCATGCTCGGTGTCATGAACCTCCTGCCGATTCCGGCATTGGACGGCGGACACATCGTATTTGTGCTGTATGAGATGATCACCCACAGGAAACCAAGCGAGCAGTTCCTCATGACAGCCCAGATCATCGGCATGATTCTGCTCATGCTCCTGATGTTCTACGCCTGTGGCAATGACATTGTCAGACTGTTCAACAATTGATGCTATATTTTTATATATTTGACTATTACACTATATAGTCGGACACAAACGCTGTCAGACAGATAAACATTACAGAATATGAAAACGATAATCAAAATCTCCTCCCTTCTGATGACTCTTCTCGCACTGGTCGGATGCAAAGGCACCAAGACCCTTCTTCCGAACGTCAGTGGAAAAGCCGGTGAAGTAATTGTTGTGATGGATCGCAACAACTGGGAAAATGAGTTAGGCAACAGTGTCAGAGAAACATTGGGTGCAGACTGCCCGTTTTTGCCACAAAGAGAGCCCCTCTATTCGATTGTCAACCTGACACCGAGCGCATTCTCAGATATGTTCAAGATACATCGGAACATTCTCATCTTCAATATCAAAAATGATGTACAGAAAGAAAAAGTCATCTATACCCAAAATGCTTGGGCATTCCCTCAATGTGTCATCCAGATCAATGCAATCAATAAAGACAATGCTTTCAAACTGTTCGAAGAAAACAAAAAACTGATTCTCGGCACCCTCGAACAAGCCGAAAGAGACCGTGTCATCGCCAACTGCATCCAATATGAAGAAAAAGATTTGGCGGTCCATGTCAATGAAGTGTTCGGCGGCTCCCCTCACTTTCCTGTCGGCTACAAGCTCAAAAAGAAGACTGAAGATTTCATATGGATTGAAGATGAAAGACAATACTCCACCCAATGCATTCTAATTTATAAATACCCTGTAAATCAAAATGAGGACATCTTTTCAGAAGAAGCCATCATCAGCCACAGAAATGAAATCATGAAAAAGAATGTTCCCGGCATGAGAGACAACAGTTGGATGACAACCAGTACTTACGTAGCCCCCGAAGTCAGCTTCATCAAATTCAAAGGAAGAAATTTTGCAGAAACCAGAGGTTTGTGGAATGTCCAGAATGACTATATGGGAGGTCCTTTCGTATCCCATTCTTTCTATAGCAAAGACAGCAAGGATATCATTGTGGTTGAGGGATTTGTATATGCTCCGAAATTCAACAAGAGACAGTTCCTGAAACAGGTGGAATCTATCATATATTCCTTCGAATGGGAAAATGATGGTAAAAAAAATGAGAAATAATCTCAAAAAAGTTTGCAGGCAAAAAAAAAATATATATCTTTGCAAACCTAATCAAACAAACACACAGTGTTCTTGAAGGTTATGGTGGGTTCGTATAACGGTTAGTACTCAGGATTTTCATTCCTGCAATAGGAGTTCGATTCTCCTACCCACTACCAAATATTAAAAAATAAAAACAATGGCAAACAACGCATCTGCAGAGAAGTGCATTCGCCAAAACGAAAGGCACAGATTGCATAATAGATATTATGCAAGAACTACGAGGAACGCGATACGTGCAATCAGAAATACTGCCGACAAAAATGAGGCCGAGCAGAATGCTCCTAAGGTATACAAGATGATTGACAAGCTCGCAAAAATAGGTGTCATCCACAAAAACAAGGCATCTAACCTCAAGAGCAGCATTGCTCTCCACATTAACAAACTTTCATAAGTTCATTTTGTGGCGAAAGTATAAAAGAGTTGGTTTTCCAACTCTTTTTTTTTGCAGCAAGCAGAAAGCTCCATCCGAATCGGATGGAGCTTTCTGCTTACTGTTCAATCTGTCTGCAAGGACGTTCCGTAACGAATTTACAGAAATCATGATACAATCTTCGGTCACGAACATCAGTAGCATGAGCCATATTGTAAAGTGCGCCACCTCCCTCATAATAAGCCAAAGGCTTCAAATGGATACCATTTCGGGTAAAGGAATTCATATATGAATACAAACGCTCTGTAAATACCCCTCTTGGATGTTGCGGACTTACAATATTGTCCGAATAATAACTCAGCACACGACCATCGAATTCCATTTCCATATTCATTTTATATTGCTTCGCTTCTTTGCACGCTTCCTCCAATCTGGAATCAGGAATGCTTGCCGTAAAGAAGTGGTTCGGCTGATAATATGCATAATTGAAACCCAGTATATCCCAAGCAGAGTGTCCATCTGAATTATAATATGGTATCCAATTGAAACTATAATGCATCGAGTTCAAATAACTGCCAATCTGCTTCAAAATAGTGCGAGAATCCTGAGCCGTTTCTGCAACCCAATAGAACCCTGCCAAATCGAGATGCTTGAAAGCAGCCTCATTGAATTTTTTACGTACATAATCAATGTACCACTTGCATGCCGCTATACGATCCACATCCCGAGAAAAGTCGAGTGTCTTACCGTCAATTATACTTCCCCAATATGTAGTGGAACTATTCTTGTTGTTGGCATCCTGATAAACAATTGGTTCTGGAAGTGTAACGACAATCTGATGCTTATATGCCGGATCTCCAATTGTAGCGATATTCTCATCTATCAACTTGTCCAATGCGCCCAATTGATTTTTTCTGGAAAAATAATAATCCACAAGAGCGATCCAATCTTTCTTGTCTGCTGATTTCAGACCAAATCCGGAACAATATTGATAATCCTTATCCCTAAATTCAATCATCAAGAAAGCATCAAACATCCAATGCAAATTATCACTCTCATCCTGATAAACCACATATGGACGTAGTCTGTCCTCATTCCACTCAAAAGTAGAACGATGATGACCTCCACCATAAATCAGAACCATATCGGTATTTTTCAGCAATTCTTTTCTATTCTTCTCCCATTCATATTCCGTTTGGGGCTTTGGTTTCGGCTTTACCGGAGGAACTTTTCCACCTCCTCCATGATCCCCCGGCTGGAATGTCTTTTCTCCACACATGGCAAAAACCAACAATGCCATTATCAGCAAACCTGCAATTTTCAAAAATCTCTTCATTCTGCAACAACCTATTCTATAATGAAATGACTGACCGGGAAATAACAGCAACCATTATCCTCCGGTCAGCCAAAAACAATTTCCAACTATTCTCTGCTATCGCTTATTATACATAGATACCTGCATTTCGCAATATGCGTAAACACCCGGGACTCCCCAACCTGTTTCTGGATGACCTTTCTTCCAGTTCTCGATGAAACGGAGACGGTAATAACGAGCTTTCGGAACACTGTCTTTATCACAAACCACTGAATCACCATTCGGCCATACAGTCGGAGTCTTGTTATAGTCAAAAGAACCTATCTTGGTCCACTGGCTCCAATCCCCAGATTTATCAGGCTCTCCTACACCTGCATATGCATACATATCATATTTGATGACAGAATGAGGGTCCGACCCTACATTCCAATAAGGATGGAATGTAATTTTATGAAGATAGATCGCTTCTCCAAAATCCATTGTGACGGTTGCCCAATCGTTCTTGTAATCCTCCGAATTGATGTCAGGACATTTTGACACTTGATAATTGCCATAACCCACTTCGGTATATTTTCCTGGACCGGACATGAATTTTCCATCAATCAGGAATTCAAATTTAATATTCGCTTCCTTGTTCCATTTCTCTTCGCAATCATTCTGGCACCTGTATAATTTTATGCCGGAGACATCGAAATCACGGAAAGCAGCCAACTTTGCAGTCACATCATATGAGATTTCCTCTCCATTGACCTCAACAATTACTTTCGCCCCTTTTGACAAGTCTATAATACATTCCGGAGTCTTCGGACTCACCAGCTCACAACGTTTCGGAATATCCAGCTTGACCTTGACCATCGTAAGGTCCGGCAGTGTATAAAGACTGAACACAATGGTTCTCGCTTCCTGGTCAATCATTCCCTCAAGCATTGTTCCATTGCCATCCTGAGCCCAAGCCCCTCTTACAGGAGCGACCACGGGATTAACAGGTACTTCTGTTTCAAACTCGGCATAATTATCACAGGCATTGAACAGGAAAAGGCTCAAAACAATGCCGAGCACATATTTTGCTTTTTTCATCATCTGAAAATTTTAAATTAATTATTACCCCAGAATGGATTTTGAACCAATGCGTTGCTCTTGTCAATTTCTTCCTGAGGAATCGGGAAAAGAAGGTATTCTTTTCTGAACACACGGGTTTCGATTGCCGTTCTTTCATAAAAGCCCTCATATGCAAAATTGTTGGTCTTCGGATCTCCCCCATTGCGGTTGAATCCCCAGACACGACCACCATCTCCATATTTTCTGTCGTCTTTTTCACCTCCCTGGTCAGGAGTCAATGCAAGCAAACGGCGACGTGTTGTAAAATAACGGTCTCCTTCCATGTTCAGTTCGATCTGACGCTCACGGATAATCATTTCACGCTGCTGTTCCTGGTTTCCTTTAATTTCAGGAGTAGCTTCAAATGCAGAAGGCACACCGGCACGCTCACGAATCTGGTCCCAATAAAACTTGATATCCGGATTTGCAGGATCATATTCATTCAACGCTTCTATATAATCCAACAGAATTTCTGCATAACGAATATAGGTGCTGTTGTATTTCTGTGGGAATTTACGGTCAAACATATCGGCCATCGGATCATTTCGCTTGAAGGCAAGCACTCCGGTCTGAGGGAAGAAGGTATAAGAACCACTTCCACGAGAAACACCACCATAATACAATTCAACACGACCGAGCCCATCTTTCTGACCTTCTGAATTATGATAGTTACGCTTGGCCGCATCATTCGGAAGACATGGGATGACTCGTTTGTTATATAAAACGGAAGCATAGAAACGAGGTTCACGATTAGCAAACATATTCCATTCACCAGCCCAATGACCATAAGCAGTACAGTTGCGAATATCGTCAATCATTCCTTTCTTGCCCGCTTCTGTGGAAATATCACGCTTGTTCGGATTCCAAGTATCGGCAGGATTCGTCGCCCAGCCTTTTTCTACATAGCCTGAAGAAGGGTCTTCAATCGGTTTGCCATTTTTCATCAAGAATGCATCCAGCAGACGAAGCGTAACCCCTACACCTCCCAAATTTTTAGGTCCCGGAGCTGTATGAATCATCCAGGCTTCTGTTGAACCGGAATAAATACGAGCCCAAATGATTTCTGGATTCCACGCTTTGAGATGTACATCCACGCAAGATTTATATGGATTGAACTTCTCCTCTGTGTTACCATCTACATTATTTTTATATAAATGTACATGTGCTTCTTCTGCATGATCTATCACCTCTTTAGCTGCCTTTGCCGCCGCTTTCCATTTCTCTTCACTATAGGTCTGACTTACCAGTTGGGTTCCATCGGGATTTTTAAAATCCGCATACATTGTATTTCCATTGAATTGTGGAGAAGCCGCCAGGTTCAAGACAACTGCCTTGACAGCAAGACAAGCCATTTTTGTCGGCCGGCCCAGATTATTGGTATCATCCATCCAATGCCAAGGAAGATCTTCCGCCGCTTCATCCATCATAGTGCAGATATATTCTACACATTGATCATATGTATTACGTGGCATTCCTGCAAAATCTGCATTGTTCGGCATTTCCTCCTTGACAAGGACAACAGGACCATACTGACGAAGCAACAGATAATAATAGTAACCACGCAAAAATTTCACCTCTGCCTTATATCGGGTTTTATAAGAATCGGAAAGTTCCCTACAACGGTCCACATTATTTTCGAAACGGAAAGTTGCACGAATTGCTTTGTACCAATCTGCATACTTATAATAAAATCGGCTGGAAGGATTCCAGTTTCCAAGATTGATACCGAATGTCAGATAAACGCTCCATGGAATATCACATTCATCTGAAAGTCCCAACCACGGATCATCCTGATGAAGATTGTGAACTGGTATCTTGGCATAGCAATTGGCCAGATAGCCCTCCACTTCAGTACGGGAGCTCCACACTATATCATCTGTTTTCATATCATCCGGCTGCTTGTCAAGAAAATCACAGCTGGAAAATAGCAGAGCAAACGAAAATAAAATCAATAAATATTTTTTCATATTCTTTTCAATCAATTAAAACGAAGTTCTGATACCGATATTGATCTTTCGAGGCAATGGATACCTGCGACCATTATTAGATGCAGTTTCAGGATCCCACAGTTTCCAAGGCGAGAACAAGGCCACGTTATTGGCTAAAAGATAGATTCTCAATCCCTTCATGCCTATTTTTTCTATCATCTTTTGAGGGAATGTGTATCCCAATTCCATATCTGCCAGCCTCAACAAATCACCGCTATAAAGAGTACGGGTTGATTGCTGCCAGTTATTTGTGTTTCTTCCATTCGTCATACGTGGGTAGAACGCATTAGGATTCGGGTTCTCCTCTGTCCAACGGTCCAAAGCCTTTTCATAAAGATTGTTTTTGCCGACACCTTCAGTGAAAGGAATAAAGGTTGGTCCTCCCAATCCATAAGAAGCATGTGCCTGCCCCCGGAAGAATATACCGAAATCTATTCCCTTCCAAGAAACCTGACCACCGAAACCATAGTTTATTTCTGGTATAGAAGAATAACCGATAGCACACTGATCATTGATATCGACAACACCATCCTTGTTGTAATCTAAATATTTCACATCACCAGGACGAACTTCTCCAAACATCTGTTCTGGCGAATCAGCAATATCCTGTTCATCCGCGAACAGTCCGAGAGCGACCAGACCAAACTGCTGGCCATAACGATGACCAGTATGACGCCTGTTTTCTACTGTTCCAAACGGCTCATCCTGCTCCAGCACTTTATTGTGATTATAGGTAAAATTACCATAGAGCCGATATCCAAAATCTCCTATCTTGTCTGCAAATTCAAGAGAGGCTTCCACTCCTTGATTTGTCATGACTCCCATATTGGCATATGGACTCTTGTTAAGACCGGCAATGCTTGGAATTGACTGGCGCTGGATAAGAATATCATAACGTCTTTCATGGAAATAGTCCATTTCAAGAGAAAACCTGCTTCCGAACCATTTGGATTCAAAGCCTATATTTTTCTTCAAACCCTTTTCCCAAGTCAAGTCTGCAATGCCTTCCTGATCTTCACCGACCCCATTGATCCATTCTCCATTCGGTCCAAAAGCATAACTTCCGAGACCTCCACCATAAGTGGAAAGGTATGCGAAACGGTTGCCACCTGGAAGAGACTCAGAACCAACCAGGCCGATGGATCCACGAATCTTCAACACATTGATGAAATCTACCTTCCACCAAGGCTCGTTGCTGACCATATATCCCAATGCAATAGCTGGGAAGATACCGAAACGTTGTCCTTTCGGGAAATTTTCTGAACCGTTGTAACCCATGTTGTACTCAATCATATAGCGGTCAGCGTAAGAATAGGTTGCGCGAAGTGCAAGACCCTGCTTGCGATATGGCAAGGAAGTGATGGAAGAACCGGCCGTAGAATTGACAAAGTCACGCTGATAATACATGAACATTGCTCCTACACGGTGATTTTCCTTGAACACACGATTGTAATTCAATTGAAGTTTGAGTTCCTGAGCGCGGTTGGATGAAGTCGAATGTCCATATCCCAGATATTCATTGCCCTTGCTGATTTCCTTCACCTCAAAATCTCCCGTGTCGTCATTGACTCCCTGAATTGCCCAGGTAGTTGATTTGCGACGGCGGTTCTGGATTGTATTGTTATAAGCATCAAAAGAATAGGCTGCAGTAAATTCCAAACCTTTCGTCAACATGCTCAAATCTTGTTTCAGAATAATCTGGCTCATGATCTGGGAGCGGAAAGTCTTGTCATAACCAGAGCCGAACAAACGTTCTGCAGGGTTCACTTCTCCAATCTGAGCAGGTGCTCCCCATCCCCAGATATAGTCACCTTCTTCCTTCCGACCGATTGGAACACGTACAGGACAGGACAAAGGAGTTGACATAAATGAGTAATGGAACAACATTTCTGCAGGAGTATAATACATTCCGTACAACCACTCATTACCGACACCCGGAGAATGCATATCAGTCATATTTGCTCCAATTTCAATATTCAGAATGGTCGATTTAGACAGTGTCAGATCAATATTGGAACGGAAATTATAACGCCTGAGATTGATATTTGACTTGTACTCATTCTCACGACTATTCTTCAAGTTGCCATTATCTTGAATAAAGCTTGCATTGATAAAATAGCGTGCCGTCTGACCACCACCACGGATATTGATGGAAGCGTTTGTATTGTTGGAAAATTTATTGAACAGCTGGTCCACCCAATTTACATTCGGATATAGGAATGTATTGGAATGATTTTCCAAATTCTGTATATATTCTTCAGAATAGTTCTCATAACCAGCGGCCTCATTGTAGAGTCTTGCATAATTGGCACCATCCAAAAGCTTCGGCAAATTCGGCACATCAGATACACCAGATTCCAACTTGACTTCAATCGTCGTCTTCTGTGCGACACCTTTTCTAGTAGTAATCAAGACAACTCCGTTTGCCGCACGTACACCATATACTGCCGTCGCTGAGGCATCTTTCAAGATAGAAATGGATTCCACCTCTTCGATAGACAAATCAGACATAGAACGTTCTACACCATCTACCAGAATCAACGGACGCTGATTGGAACCAAATGTAGAAATACCACGAATCCAAAAGTCTGCATTGTCCTGTCCCGGCTCTCCAGAACGCTGCACGACAACAGTACCTGCCATCTTTCCAGAAAGGGCATTGGTCAAATTACGCTGTGGAACTCTCAAAGCATCTACCTTGACACTGGATATGGAACCAACCACAGAAGCTTTACGTTGATGTCCCATTCCGACAACGACCGTTTCTTCCAATTCTGTGACCGCTTCCTGAAGAACGACATTCAATGAAGACTGGTTTTTGACAGTCACTTCATAATCTGAATAACCGATAGAGGTAAACAACAGGACATCTCCTTTGGAGGCATCAATGATATAATATCCATTGATATCGGAAGTAACTCCTCTCGAGGACCCTTTGACCAATACAGCTACTCCTGGTAACGGCTGGCCTTGAGCATCTGAGATAGTACCACGGACAGTGCCATCTTTCTGCTGAAAAACGGTTTCTACATTCACAGGAAGTTCTGTGGCCCGAGCTAGTGGAGGATAAACTCCAAGCACGGTCAATAAAGCAATAGATACCAGATATTTGCCCCCATTTATAATAGGAGGTGCAAATAACAGATTGGCTTTCTTTTTCTTCATACCCTAACTGTTATTAATGTTAATGTTATTAAGTGGTTATTTTAAAATACTATTCGTAAATATAGAAATTATTTATTAATATACACTACATATCAAAAATTATTTATTGTCTATCCTGGAATATCTCTCTTTTCCAAATCATATTTTTTCCATACAGTAGCATTTCGATGTCATTTCAGGCAATCATTACTAATTTTTTTTATAACTACCTATCCACACATGAAAAAAAGAGGCTTTGGACATTCAATCCAAAGCCTCTTTCCAATCAATCTTGTTTCAACAATCCAACTACATCATTCCACCACCTGGCATTGCTGGCATTGCCGGAGCTTCTTTCTCAGGAATATCCACAATACCACATTCTGTAGTCAAGAACATACCGGCGACAGAAGCGGCATTCTCCAAAGCAACACGAGCAACTTTAGTCGGATCAATCACACCTGCTTCAAACATATCCACATATTCATCGGAACGAGCATTGTATCCGTAAGCACCGTCATGTTCTTTAATCTTCTGAACAATCACACTGCCATCCACACCTGCATTCTGAGCAATTTGGCGAAGTGGCTCTTCGATGGCGCGAGCAACAATATGGATACCGGTTGTCTGGTCCTCATTGTCTCCCTTCATGTCTTTGAGAGCGGCAGCGGCACGGACATAGGCGACACCGCCACCTGGAAGATAGCCTTCCTCTACCGCAGCCTTGGTGGCATTGAGGGCGTCTTCAACTCTGTCTTTCTTCTCCTTCATCTCCACCTCGGTAGTTGCACCAACATAAAGCACTGCGACACCGCCTGCAAGTTTGGCAAGACGTTCCTGAAGTTTCTCCTTATCATAATCAGAAGTAGTCACCTCAATCTGTTTGCGGATCTGGGCAGTCCTCTCATCAATCTGAGCCTTGTCACCAGCGCCCCCTACGATAGTAGTGTTCTCCTTGGAGATAGTCACTTTTTCAGCATGACCAAGCATCTCAAGGGTGGCATTTTCAAGAGTATAGCCACGTTCCTCTGAAATGACGGCAGCACCTGTCAAGATGGCAATATCTTGAAGCATTTCCTTACGACGGTCACCAAATCCCGGAGCCTTGACTGCCGCAATCTTTATAGTGCCGCGCAACTTGTTCACTACCAATGTTGTCAGAGCTTCACCTTCAACATCATCTGCGATGATCAGCAGAGATTTGCCATCCCTTGCAATTGGTTCGAGGACAGGAAGCAGATCCTTCATTGTAGAAATCTTCTTGTCAGTCACCAAAATACATGGATTGTCCAGAACGGTCTCCATCTTGTCCGCATTGGTCATGAAATAAGGAGAAATGTACCCTCTGTCAAACTGCATACCTTCAACCACTTTGACTTCTGTTTCAGTACCTTTTGCCTCTTCAACTGTGATGACACCATTTTTCACCTTGGACATGGCATCTGCAATCAATTTGCCGATGTATACGTCATTGTTGGCAGAAATGGTACCCACCTGCTCCACTTTGGAATAATCATCACCAACTGCCTGGCTCTGGCACTGGAGATTTTTGACGACCTCTTCAACAGCCTTGTCGATACCTCTCTTCAAATCCATCGGATTGGCACCAGCTGTGACGTTCTTGATACCGACATTGAGAATAGCCTGTGCCAAAACAGTTGCTGTTGTAGTACCATCACCAGCAATCTCATTGGTCTTGGAAGCAACTTCCTTCACCATCTGTGCACCCATATTCTCAAAACGGTCTTCCAATTCAATCTCTTTAGCGACAGTCACCCCGTCCTTAGTTACATGAGGAGCACCGAACTTCTTGTCAATCATAACATTACGCCCCTTTGGACCTAATGTCACCTTTACTGCATCTGCCAAAGCATCTGCGCCATCTTTCATCTTGGCGCGTACATCAACATTGAATTTTATTTCTTTTGCCATAATTTGAATCTCCTATCCATTGATTATATAATTGCCAAAATGTCAGACTGACGGACAACAAGAAGTTTCTTGCCATCTACGGTCACTTCTGTTCCCGCATATTGACCATAAAGAACTACATCGCCAACTTTCACTTCCATCGGCTCATCCTTTTTGCCAGGGCCTGCCGCAATAATGGTTCCCTGCTGTTGTTTTTCTTTTGCTGTATCAGGAATATAAAGTCCTGCTGCAGTTTTGGTCTCGACCTCCTTTGGTTCGATGACCACTCTGTCTGCTAATGGTTTGATCATGATATTGTTATTTTTAAACTGTCTTTCCATGCCGTCTCTATCAGACGACAATCATGTTATAAATCAAAACGAGTGCCATCACGTTTCCATGACATTTTGTCATCAATTCCACAGCCTTCCCAAAAGGAAAACCATCTCGATGATTTTTTTATATAAAAAAAGGATTTTTTTTTATAATTTTGCTATTGCATATATTTTTTCTCTTTAAAAAAAATACTGAAAGAACACAAAAAACATTAACATTATTAATCCATATAGAACTATGTTAGGAAATAAAAAAAGAGTTTACTGCTTTGGAGCAAAGAAAGCCGAAGGAAACGGCACGATGAGAGAGCTTTTGGGCGGTAAAGGTGCAAATCTCGCTGAGATGAGCTTGCTCGGCATGCCAGTCCCTGCCGGTTTCACCATCACAACAGAATGCTGTGCCGAATACTACGCAATGGGTGGCGGTTACTCCGACAAATTCAAAGAAGATGTCGCTGCCGCAATGCACGAGACAGAGGCAATCATGGGCAAAAAATTCGGCGATACAGACGATCCGCTTCTGGTAAGCTGCCGTTCAGGTGCAAGAAGTTCCATGCCTGGTATGATGGATACCATCCTCAATATCGGTCTCTGCTCTGCAACTATTCCAGGAATGATCAAGAAGACAGGTAATCCACGCTTCGTCTACGATGCTTACCGTCGTCTCATCATGATGTATTCAGACGTTGTCATGGAAAAAGCCGAAGGCATCGAGCCAGAAGACGGTCAGGGTATCCGCCAGCAGTTGGACAGAATGATGTCGGATCTCAAGAAAGCCAAAGGCTACAATTCCGATACAGATATCACCGCTGAAGAACTCAAGGACCTTTGCGAAAAATTCAAAGTGAAAGTCAAAGAAGTATTAGGCGTAGAATTCCCTGACGATGCCAATGCACAGCTTTGGGGTTCCATTGGTGGTGTATTCAAATCATGGAACGGCAAGAGAGCGATCGCTTACAGAAAGATTGAAAGAATTCCTGACGATTGGGGTACAGCTGTCAACGTACAGTCCATGGTATTCGGCAACATGGGTGAGACTTCCGCTACCGGTGTAGCATTCTCAAGAAACCCTGCCAACGGTGACAACAAGTTCTACGGTGAGTGGCTTATCAACGCTCAGGGTGAGGACGTCGTTGCCGGTATCCGTACACCTAACCCACTTAACGAAGCTACCAAGAGCGAGAAGAACAAAGATCTCCAGTCTCTTGAAAAGGCCATGCCTAAAGTATATGCGGAATTGGATGAAATCCGAACCAAACTCGAGGAGCACTTCCACGACATGCAGGATATCGAATTCACCATTCAGGATGGCAAACTCTGGATGCTCCAGTGCCGTATCGGCAAGAGAACCGGTCTCGCCGCCCTCCAGATGGCTATGGACATGGTTGAAGAAGGCATGATCGACGAGAAGACCGCTGTCATGAGAGTCAGCCCTAACCAGCTCGACGAAATCCTCCACCCAATCCTTGACCCATCTTCTGAGAAAAAGGCTAAGGTTGTGGCTACTGGTCTTCCAGCATCTCCAGGTGGAGCAGTCGGTACATTGGTATTCACTCCAGAAGCTGCAGTGAAAGCTCAGGAGGAAGGCCGTGCCGTCATCCTCGTCAGAGAGGAGACTTCTCCAGAAGACATTGAAGGTATGCGTGCATCCGTAGGTATCCTCACCACTCGTGGCGGTATGACCTCTCACGCAGCATTGGTTGCCCGTGGATGGGGCAAATGCTGTATCGTAGGTTGCGATGCTCTCCATATTGACCTTGAGAATAAGGAAGTAAGGTTCGCAGGTCACGACAAGGTTTACCACGAAGGCGATTTCTTCAGCCTCAACGGTGCCAAAGGTCTTGTTTATGATGTCAAGATTGACACCATGGATGCAACCGAGAACCCACTCTTCGTGAAATTCATGTCCATCGTGGACAAATTCAGAAAACTCGGTATCAGAACCAATGCAGATACACCGGAAGATGCAGAAAAAGCACTTCAGTTCGGTGCTGAAGGTATCGGTCTGTTCCGTATCGAGCACATGTTCTACGGCAAGAATTCCGAAACTCCACTCGCCAAGATGCGTAAGATGATCCTTTGCGACACAGACGCAGAAAGACAAGAGGCACTCGCAGAACTCGAGCCATTCATGAAGGCAGCTGTCAAAGGCACCCTCCGTATCATGGACGGCAAACCAGTCGTATTCCGTCTGCTCGACCCACCTCTTCACGAGTTCGTTCCTAAGACAGAAGAGAAGAAGAAAGAGCTTGCCGCTGAACTGGGTGTAAGCGTTGAAGAAATTGAGAAAAGAGGCGAATCACTCCACGAGGTGAACCCAATGATGGGTCACAGAGGTGTACGCCTCCACGTCACTTTCCCACTCATCGCTGAAACTGAGTACAGAGCTATCTTCACAGCAACAGCAGAACTTCAGGCTGAAGGTCTCCACCCAATGCCAGAAATCATGATTCCTGTCACTGTATCTGCAAGAGAGCTGAGCTACCAGAAAGCCATCTGCGACAAAGTCAAATCAGAAGTGGAAGGCCACTACGGACAGGCTATCAAATACCAGTACGGCACTATGATCGAGATCCCACGTGCCGCTCTTACCGGCGACCGTATGGCCAGGACAGCCGAGTTCTTCTCATTCGGAACCAACGACCTTACCCAAATGACTTACGGCTTCTCAAGAGACGATGTCGGTATCTTCATGGGCGACTACAAGAACTCCAAGATCCTGGACGAAGATCCATTCCAGACAATTGACACCAAGGGTGTCGGCAAACTAGTTGAATATGGTGTCCAGACCGGCCGTTCAAAACGTCCTGAACTGAAATGTGGTGTCTGCGGCGAGCACGGTGGAGATCCTGCTTCTATCGCATTCTTCAACAAAATTGGCATTGACTATGTCTCCTGCTCTCCATTCCGTGTGCCTATCGCACGTCTGGCTGCGGCGCAAGCTGCCATCTCACAGAGCAAGTAACATTCTACTCCATACTGAAAAGGACCAGAAGTTCTGGTCCTTTTTTATTTTCCATCCGGTATCCCCCTTCGGGAAATGACAACGGCGCTATAGCAATCTGCTGGCAATGTCTGACAACTGACTCCTTTCCCCTTTACTTAGGAACACATGTTCGAAAAGTTTCTGTCCGGCCATCTTCTCTCTCAAATGAGTCAAACCATTGGACCAACGGTCCAGATAAGGCTGGTCAATCTGGAAGATATCTCCTGTAAAGACCATCTTGGTCCCTTCTCCCGCACGGGTGATGATGGTCTTGATTTCGTGTGGAGTCAGATTCTGTGCCTCATCAACAATGAAAAAAACCTTTCCAAGGCTTCTTCCCCTGATATAAGCCAATGGAGAAATGAGAAGTTTCTCCTCCTCCAGCAGATTTTCAATCTTCAAGGCCTCCTTGCTACTGGGACGAAACTGAGATTTGATGACATTGAGATTATCCATCAAAGGCTGCACGAACGGCCCCATCTTGCTTTTCTGGTCACCCGGCAGGAAACCGATATCCTGATTTCCCAAGATGACAGTTGGACGGCTCAATATAATCTGGTCGTACTCATGCACCTGTTCCAATGCAGAAGCCAAAGCAATCAATGTCTTGCCGGTACCGGCACCTCCTGTCAAGGAAACCAGCTGTATCTTCGGATTGAGGCACGCATCCATAGCGAACTTCTGTTCATCGTTGCGAGGCTTGATGCCATAGGCATTGTTGTTCCTCACCAAAGCAAGCACCTTCCGATCCGCATCATAACGAACGCATACAGCAGCACCGGAAGAATCGCCCTTCCATTTCATCTTGAACAGCTGGTTCGCCTGCGGCTCTTCTTTGAAAAGTTCCCGATAAGGAAGGCAGTTATCTTGACCATATACCAGTTGTTGCAACTGGTCCGGCTCCACCTCATTAATATAGGACATCGGTTTCTGTGACACTTCCACCTTCTCGTCCTCAATCCTATCAGTCATGTAGTCTTGGGCTTCCATCCCCGCCGCCTTGGATTTCATGCGAAGATTGATGTCTTTCGTCACCAGAGCGACAAAACGGTCAGGATGATGTTCCCTCACCCAAATGGCAGTGGAAAGAATACGATGGTCTTGAATGTCATCCATAAAAAGAGACTGGAGAGACTCCGGGAAAGGATGATTCGGCTCTATCTTTATATTTCCCAGACCTTTTCCGATCGGCACACCATTCCTTCCGAACATCTTTCCTTCTGTCAGACGGTCAATATCTCTCATGAACCCTCTGGCATTGAAGCTGAGAGCATCCGTACCTTTCTTGAACTTGTCCAACTCTTCCAGAACCGCAATCGGAATGACAATGTCATTGTCTTGAAAATGCCTTATTGCCTTGTAATCATGCAGGATAATATTGGTATCCAGCACAAAAATCTTGGTCTTCTTCGAAACTCCTCCCGAGTTCCTGCCTTCTCCGTTTCGTGTCATAATATGTCTGTTTTGTGATTATCTGCCATAGCCGGAAATCAGTCTTCTCCTTCAGAAGTTTCCTGGCTGGTCATCAGAGACTGCAAAATTCCTGCTATTCCGGATTCACCGGAAATGACAGTGATTGATTTTTTCTTCCGGCTGATCTTACCCAATGGATAATAGGCAATGTCTTGAAGAAGAAATTCAGCATCTACATAATCATAATCCGCGTCCGCAATTTCAATCAATGCACCTGGGACCTCCCCAAAAAGCACAGGCACAATTTCCTTTTCCTCGTAAGCGGACATAATGCCGGAAATATCCGCATTCATACCTGCCTCCTGACCTATGAACTTCCGCAGTGACGGCAGGAGCCCTCCTTCAGAAACAGTCCTTCCTGCTACGATGATGCCATCTTCCACCATTTCCCGAATTACTTCATAACAATCTATGAAATAGTCCGCATCCCCGATTTCCGGACCTGGGACTGCCGGTTTGCCAGTTACACGGGACAATTTGGAACCACCCAGACGATACTGACAAGTATCGAAAGGAAGATAGACCACCCAAGAGGTTTCAGAACCAGAAACGACATTTGGACATTTCCGACGGGAACTCTTGGACACTTTTCGAGGCTGGAGTGGCGTGCTGTCCCACATGGAGCAGGTTCCGGAATGGAAGGAGGTCTTCTCCCCGATTCGCTCCACATCCAAGAAAGAGCCGCTCTCTTCCTGACCAGTTTCCTGTTCCTGAATGTTTTCTGAAAGGACTGCCTTGGCAAAAAGACGGCAGTGCCTGCATTCTTCCACCTTGTAGCTGTTGATGGAGACACCGAGAAAATCCAGATATTCGACCAAAGAGGAAACAGACTGATAGAAAGCTGCCAAATTGCCCAGTCCTTCTGTCTTCCACTGCCAGAGCAGATCAATGGCCAGGTCCTCCAATCTGAATCTTCCATAGCACCATAGACCATCAATCAATGACTTGGCAACCGTCCACCGAGTAAACACCTCAGAGAAACCGACTGGCATTTCAGGCTTGACCGTATCTGCCAGCACCATTGCAAGATACCGATTGACTTCCGATTTCGGGAAAGCTGAACTTACCGGACTGGCATCCATCGTCTCATCTACAACCGCTTCATACTCCTCCTCTCCCGACATATATTCCTGCCCTTTGGCAGCTTCCAGCATTTCTTTTGGAGAGACCTGGTATCTGACACCATCAATAATATACTTGGAAGATAGAACAGATAACTTTCCTTTCATGTTTTCAGCAACTTATTTAAATGTAAAAATAACTAAATTTGTACTGCATTCAAAATATAGTGAACCAGAATCAAATATCCAAGCAGATGGATATCGGAGATTCCTGTTAAAAACAAATGGCAATGAAATATCCTTTTGACCAAGCTTCATATCACAATATACTAGAAGCCATTTTCCAACGCTTTCCTTCTGTTCAGACAGCCACCTTCAAAGATGCCTACAAACCGGGACTGGAAGGGATGATGCGATTTGACGCAGAGCTCGGCCACCCGCACACCCATTTCAAGACTATCCACGTAGCCGGCACCAATGGCAAAGGTTCTGTCGCCAACATGCTGGCCGCCTCTCTTATGGGTGCTGGCTACAAAGTTGGACTGTATACTTCCCCTCACCTGATTGACTTCAGAGAACGGATGAGAATTGACGGGAAAATGATTCCGAAAGAGACCGTCTATGATTTCTTCATGGAGTGGAAAGAACGTTTCGATGAACTGGATCTCTCTTTCTTTGAAATCACGACAGGCATGGCATTCAAATGGTTTGCTGAAGAAAATGTGGACATTGCCGTCATCGAGACAGGATTGGGCGGAAGATTGGACAGCACCAACATCATCACTCCCTTGTTGAGCATCATCACCTCTATCGGGCTGGACCATTGCCAGCTGCTCGGCGATACACTTGCCAAGATTGCCGGCGAAAAAGCAGGCATCATCAAGAAAGGAGTGCCGGCCCTGATTGGAGAGATCCATGAAGAAACCCTGCCTGTTTTCGAACAGAAAGCGGAAGAAATGGATTCGCCCCTCTATTTTGCCCCAGGAATGGTCCCCCGTTTCTGGGAAAGGAGAAGCGAACTCGTCGATACCCTTCTCCATGGAGAATACCAGAACATCAATCTGAGGACAGTGCTGTCTGCCCTGGAAATTCTCGACCGGGCAGGGCTGGACATCTATGACTCGGATGAACCCGGCCATACTCCGGGACAGCGGAGCCGGAGAGTCCTTCATGAACTCCAGCAGGCCCAAACCACAATGAACTTTCATGGAAGATGGGAATTCCTCTGCAAAGACCCGTATGTCCTTTGCGACATCGGCCACAATGCCCATGCGCTCCGGCACAATTTCGGCCAGCTTCAGGAAATGATTCAAAGCAAGAAATTCTCTTCCCTGACCCTGGTCTTCGGAATCATGGCCGACAAGGATCTGGACAGCGTCCTGCCGCTCATGCCGGAGAATGCGACCTGGATCTTTACACAGGCACAGACCCGGAGAGCGATGGACAGCACCCTTCTTGCCCGACGTTTTGAAGAAGCCCATCCGCATCATGGCAAACTATTTGATATTCATTCCATTGACGAAGCGGTCAAAAAAGCGTTGGAACTTGCGGCGGCAGAAAGCCGGCGCCCTACCGGAAATTCCGATGAGGCAAGCCTTCCTCTCATCTACATCGGCGGCAGCAATTTCGTCGTCTCTGAAGCTTTTCCGCTTTTCAAGAAGGAATAAACATTAAAACAGAAGGACCATGAAAAGAAAATACCTGCTCGTCACGACCATGAGTCTGCTCCTCCTTGTCTTTGGAGCTCTTTTCCCGACAGAACTTGCCGCCCGAGAAGAAAGCAGCCGCTGCGAGACGACCGAAACACCCGACATGAACATGAAAAACGATGACCATTCCCTCAGCGACCTGTGGGAGAAATACCAGACGGCAGCCGAAAAGGACCTGCCGGAAGAACAGCTGTCCCTCCTGAAAGAAATCATTGAGCAGTCCGGTGAGCAGAAACAGGCATGGGATTTCTATTCTGCCCTCCAGGCCTATCAAGCCGTAGCTGTCAGGAAAGACTGGAAGAAAAGAGACGAAGTCCAGAAAGAATTCAAACGGAAAATCAAGGAATTCGACCTGCCAATCCTCTCTTTCCTCTATCAGATGGACTATGGAGAGGAACGTTCTGCCCAAAAGATCCTAGAGAAGGAGGCGGAACGGCTCCAGAAAGGGAAAAACCGGAAAGTCTGGAAAGAATCCCAGAAGACGGGTTCTCTCCTCAACGGACATTTGCCGGAATGCATCCTGGACGATTACGAATTCTGCCTTTGGGTCCTGTCCTCCCAGCATTTCAACAAGTGGAAGCAACCGCTGGAGCAACACATCGGCGACCGTTATCCAGGCAAGGCCCTGATTGAATGGATGGATCTGCAGACCAACCAGTCAGAATATCCGGCCGCCAAAAGAATGCAGAAGAAAGAAGCCCTGCTGAAAATGGCAGAGCAATATTCCGGAAAAGCCTTTTCCCTCTATGCCCGGGAAAACCTGCTGCATCTGGAGATGGATGACCTGGAACGGAATGACCGCCACAATGAAGCAGCATTCAAGAAAATACATGCTGACAGCAAACAATTCCTGTCAGATCTGAAACGGATGAAAGCATCGGAACGGAAACTCTACGGCAACGGTACTTCCGTCCGCGAGCTCATCACCCGACTGGAGAGTCCGACACTGCGAATCCAGCCAGACTATCCGGACAGCCTCCATCTCTTTTTCAGCAACCTCACTTCTGCCCGGCTCACCGTCCAGACAGAAGACAACGATTCTTCTGAAGACAAGAAGGTATTGCTGAAGCAGAAGGTGAAGACAGAAAAGAAAAGTTTCTACGTGGAAGAGAAAGTTTCCATCGCCCTGCCGAAATGGGACGACGGCACCTACTCCTTCCGTCTGGAGAACGGCAAGACCCACTATGAATGCACAGCGACCTGTCATACGCTCTCTGTCGCCGCCCGGACCAACCGCAACGGTGAAGGAATCTACATCACCCGGCACGAAAGTGGAGAACCGCTCGAGCAGGCAACTCTCCGTCTGATCAAAAGCGGAGAAGAACTGGCGAAGGTGAAAGATTTCCAGCTGGACGAAGGCTTCACCACTCTGCCACGGCAGTTCACTTCTCTGATGAAAGGAGACAGCCGCTACTATCTGGAGGCAGAATACGAGGAAGACGGGAGAATCCGTAAAAGCGAACAGCTGGACATTACACTGGAGAAAGATTACCCTGAAGCTGACATTCATCCGGAAGAAGAATGTGAAATCTTCCTGGACCAGGGAGCCTACAGACCAGGAGATATTGTCCATTTCAAGGCCGTCCTGTATGAAGGGGATCCCTATAGTCATTTCAAGACACAGCCTGCCGGCACCCGACTGGTCGCCGAACTGAGAGATACCGAAGGCCAGCTTGTCAGCAAGCTGGAGAAGGAGACAGATGATTTCGGTGCGGCAGCCGGCGACTTCACCATTCCTGAAGGCTTGAGGAACGGCCAGTTTCTTCTGACCGTCCTGAAAAACGGCCGGACCCTGTGCTGCCACCACTTCAGAGTGGACCAGTTTGTGCTGCCGGAATTCAGTGTACAGTTCCAGAAACAGGAAGAAGTCTATGCCTATGGAGACGAAGTCAAAGTAAAAGGAAAAGTACAAAGCTATTCCGGACATCCGACCAGCGGAGCCGAAGCGGACTACCAAGTCTTCTCCAACGGCAGGAAAGTCGCCGGTGGAAAATTGGATCTGGACGATTCAGGAGAATTCCGGATCCGTTTCCGCAGCCAGGACAAGCGGCAGGACTACGGAAGCTTCTATCATGTCCAACTTCGTGTCACAGGCAATACCGGAGAAACGCATGAATACAACACCACCGTCTTTGTCTGCGGAAGAATCACCCTGGACACCCGTCTTGAAAATGAGACGGAGGCGGATATTTCCTTGTCCCAGAAATTCAACAACAGACGCTCTCGTCCGATCTATGACCTTCATCTGATCCAATCTGACGAAATACGCCTGAAATGCGAAGTGACAGACCAGAATACGGATTGGCTGGATCTTCGTTACCATCTGCTTTCTGAACAGGGCGACACCCTGGCGACGGGCGATTTCAAGTCCTCCGAGTCCATCCGGATTGACTGGAAAAATCTGGAAGACGGTCTCTATCTCCTCGGCATCGACTCCCAAAGCGGCCGGAAACAGATCAAGGAAGCCCACGAGGAAATGGGACTGGTGAAACTCACCAAAGACACAGACTGTCTGAATGCGCCCCTCGAATATCTGTTCTCCGCCTACAATACCGACCTGACCGCAGGCAACCGCTGCGGCGCCCTGCTCTGTTCCAATGAAGGAGAGACCTGGGCGGTAGCGGAATGGTACGGAACAGACCATCAGCTGCTGGAAAGCAGAACCATCCATCTGGACGAAGCCCACAACATGACAGACCTCGCTTTTGAATTCAAGCCGGAATATCCGGAGCGGGTCAACTTGCAGGTATTCTATTTCAAGAAAAAGGGAAGCCAATATTTCCAGGCAGAGTTCAAGAAGCCTCAAAAGCAGCTGGAACTGCCACTGGAATGGGTTTCTTTCCAGGACAAGACCACTCCAGGCACCGAGTATTCCTTCACACTCCAGACTTTGCCGGGAGCACAGTGTCTGGTCGCCATCTATGACAAGAGCCTGGATGAAATTCAGAGCAACCGATGGAATGAAATCAGATTGCAGGAGCGCTTCTATGGATATTGCCCAATCCGCAGGACGTATGGGAACACCTACATTCACCACAATCTGGCGCTGCGCGGAACAAGAGCGCCGTACCTGTTCAATGCCATGGCCTCCGACAAAATGGCGGCATTGGCTGAAAGCGAAGTGATGCAGTCAGCCCCAGCGGAAAGATCCGACCTCATGGAAGTCGGTCCGGACACTCCGGTCCGTTCCGACATGGCCACTTCCCTCACCTTCCAGCCTTTCCTCCAGGCCGATGAGAACGGACTGGTGCACATCGATTTCCAGACTCGGGACAAACTGTCCACCTTTGTCGTTTCCGTCTTTGCACACGACAAGGAGATGAACAACAAGGTGCTCCGGAAAGAAATGACCGTCACCATCCCATTGAAGATTTCCGTTTCCGAACCGACCTATCTGTTTGACGGAGACGAATGGAAGATGAAAGTCGCCGTTTCTTCCAATCTGGACAAAGACATCAGCGGCACCCTGTCCATCGGACAATATGCAGGAAAAGATTTCAGGCGCACCCGTCCTTTCAAGAGACAATCTGCCCGGCTGGACATTCCTGCCGGCGGCAGCGAGGCGGAAGTGTTTGAAATCACCGTCGACCTGAAACAGCTCAAGAAACTGAGCAAGAATCAGGAACCGGTGCTCGGCATCAAGGCGGAATTCATTTCAGACGACCGGAAGACCAGCGACGGACTCTTCCTCCAGGTGCCGGTCTACCAGGCCAAGCAGGTCATTGAAGAATCCCATTCTGCCCTCTGGAGACCTGGACAGAACAAGAAAGCCCTCTACCGCACTTTGCAGAGCCGATTCACAAACGGCAGCGGAAGCGGTGCGGAATACAAGGAATTGAGCATTCTGGACATGATTCAGGAGGCCATTCCAAAGCATGCCCAGCCAAAAGGGAAAGATGTCCTTTCCTGTGCCGACGCACTCTATATCCAGCTGATGGCAAAAGAACTGGGACAAGCAGAAACTGCCGAGGTGGAAAAGGGATGGACCCCAAGACAACTGCTGGACAAGATTCTGGACTGCAGAAACCAGGATGGCGGATTCGGCTGGTTTGAAGGCATGACTTCCTCCCCGATCATTACAGCCACCCTTCTGGAAAGATTTGCCAAACTGTCCCGTCTGGAAGCCTGGAAGCAGCTGGGCGAAGAACTGGATTGGACGGCCAGTGTAAAATATCTGGACCAGACTCATTTCAATCTGGACTGGCCTTATTGGAGAGGCAACATCAGCCTGGCGCAATATCTCCAGATCCGCTCGCTGTATCCAGGAATTCCTTTTGCCCCTCAGATCCAGGGTTCCGCCCAGAAGGTGAAGGAGCAGAAAGAGCAGTTCCAGAAAGAGGTTCAGGAATACCTGGTACCGGAAAAGGACAGAGGACTGACCGGACAGATTTTTGAAAAAGCCCGTCGTCTCCTGACCCTGACCCATCTTTCCAGTTCCGAAGCCGGACAAGATCTGGCCAAGGCATGGGGTATCGGCTCCACCCGGAAATTGGAGCAGTCCCTCCAGGAAGATGTCTTCTCCCTGCTGCAATATGCCGTCCGTCATCAAGACGGAGGATGGTATTATCCAAATCTGGTGCTGCCATTCAGAGGACTGCTGGAGAGCGAAGCCTATGCCCACGCCATGATGTGTGAGCTGCTCGAGGAATGGGCAAAGGCGACTGACCGGGAAGAGGCCGGCCAAGCCCAGGAAATTGCAGACGGAATCCGTTTGTGGCTGATGATCCAGAAGGAAAGCCAGCATTGGAAAGAAGATTCGGGATTCATCGATGCCATTGACATGGTGATGAAAGGTTCCTCCGCTTTGAAGCAAACTTCCGTCCTCGTCCTGACCCAACGCTACGAAAAGCCATTGGATGAAGTCAAGGCCAGCGGAAACGGCATGACCGTCACCCGCAAATTCTACAAAGAATCCACCAATGCGGAAGGAAAAATTCTTTCCACAGAACTGGAAGCAGGCACGGTACTGGAAATCGGTGATGTCATCCGCGCGAAATATCTGGTGCACAATGACGAAAACAGAAGTTTCGGAAAACTGACCGCCTGGAGAGAAGCCGGCCTGATACCGGCAGAACAACGCTCCGGCCTGTATGGATGGGGCATCCGGCCTTATCCGGCACAGAATTTCTTCCGCTTCACCCCAATATCCTACAGAGATGTCCGGAACGGATACACCCTCTTCTATCTGGATGTGATGCCGGAAGAGGATTTTGAACTGGAAGAAGTGTTCTATGTCACCAGAGCAGGAATCTGGCAGGCACCGGCAGTGGAAGTGGAAAGCATGTATGCACCGCACTATCGTGCAAATGATGCTTCCAACAAGACATTTTGCATAAAATAATTGAAATTTCTTTCCAAAAAATTTGGAATATAGAATTTCATGCGTATCTTTGCAATCCCATTACGAAAACAATCGTCAGGAATGCTTGGGAGCATAGCTCAGTTGGTTCAGAGCGTCTGCCTTACAAGCAGAGGGTCGGGG
>JAHHQQ010000020.1 GCA_020026275.1 Bacteroidales bacterium | reverse complement strand
CTTCTTCTTCCTCTTCCGCCTCTTCTTCTGTTCCCTGTTCACCGATCTCGACCTCTACTTCTCCAACTTCCCGGTTATTCTCTTCCACTGCAGATTCCGCCTTCTCCCCAACCGGAACTTCCTCCTCTACAGGAACTTGCTCTTCAAATTGCTCCTCTGTCCTTTCTTCTGATTTTTCCTCTGACGTCTCTTCTGATGATTCTTCTACCAGAGTGACTTCTTCCAACCCGACTTCCCCAACAGGGGCGTCCCCGACTTTCTCAGTTTCTTCAACCTCCTCAACTTCCTCTTTCAAAGACTGTTCAGGTTGCACGAACTCTTCCACAGCAGACTGCACGAATGCTTCTTCCACCGGCAACTCAGATGTAGCGGTCTCTTCACATGCAGCGGCGCCCTTTCCCGAAACACTGACCTTCGGTTCAAAGTCTGCCAGAAAATCGTCAAACGTCTTGAGTTTTGATTTCTTTCCAACCTTGTCTGGAGCCATCTCCACATCCAAACCCACTGAATCAAGATCCAAATCATCTATTTCGATATCAATCACTTCATTTTCATCTGGGACATTCCCAGCAAGACCTTTCAAGCCAGCCACTTCCTGTTCCAAAGCCTCCACCCTGGATTTCAATGCATTCAAACTGTTGATAACTTCTTCAAAAATATCTCTCTCTTTCTTGTCCATAAAAGGTTGTTTTTTAAGTATCTTTGTCTTGCGTGCATTCCATATACGGAATGCACGCAAGACAACCTAACCGTCAACTACAAAAATAGTCAAATGTTTCTAGAAAATACAAAAAAATCGGGCTGTATCGAAGTGATTTGCGGCTCCATGTTCTCGGGAAAGACAGAAGAGCTGATCAGACGTCTGAAAAGAGCCCAATTCGCCAATCAGAAGATAAAAATATTCAAACCAGCTGTAGATATCAGGTATTCAGACAATGACGTCGTTTCCCACGACCTTCACAGCATTCCGAGTACTCCGATTACAGAAGCCAAACAAATGCTTGAAGTGGAAAATGATATACAGGTTGTCGGAATCGATGAAGCCCAATTCTTCGATGACACCCTTGCCAGCGTAGCTCAAGAACTTGCAAATAGAGGTATCCGGGTTATTGCCGCCGGTCTGGACACAGACTTTCTTGGAAAACCTTTCGGTCCCATGCCCAATCTGATGGCAGTCGCTGAAGATGTACAGAAAGTACATGCTATCTGTGTAAAATGCGGCAATCTGGCCAACCATTCCCACAGATTATCACGTAGCAAAAAACTGGTAGTCCTTGGAGAGAAAGATGTTTACGAACCACTCTGCCGGTCCTGCTACAATAAAGCCATTGCAGAAGAAAAAAAACAATCAAATTCTACCAACATATGACAAATGCTGCTCCGTGTTGTCAACATTCCCCGGAGGTCAGACAAAAATGAACAGAACCCCGGAAGTTTTTTTTACTTTCAGGGTTTTGCTATACACGACATCACTGATCTTTTCCAATATATATATGGTATTTTCAAGAGATTGGTGAAAAAAAGCGTTGTTCCATTTGCATGAAAGGGACAGCGTAGGACAATGTAGGTCAGCATTGGTCAATATGGAGCACATATAAAGTGATGCGTTAAAAAAACTGGTGCAACACCTCGGATAATGAGAGAATCGGACTGAATCCGAATGGAAGAAGCCCGGTACAATACCGAGCTTCTTTCCAATCCGAGAAAGCCTCCTGATCAATATTGACCGCCATACTTTTTGAGGTGGGGCATATCAGAAATCTCCCTTGAATCGGTTCTCATTTACTTTCCAATTGGATTTTAGCCCCCTTGACCCCTTTTGCAACAGCTTCAAAGACAATCTTTCCAGCCTCTTCATTCGTCTGTACCATTGCGGTCAATTGTCCGTTGAACAATTTCATCTGAGGCTCGTGGAAAAGTTCCAGACTAGCAGCATTGCCATTGGCGGCTGCCCTAAAAAAACCTTCTCCTTTTACTTTGAATTTGATCTGACGGTCATCTACAGGACACAGATTGCCGTTCTCGTCAACTACCCTCACATTGATAAAAGCCAGATCTTTTCCATCAGCATGAAGTTCTGTCCGGTCAGCAGACAACTCGATGTGATGAGGTTTTCCTGCTGTATGCATCTCTCTGATTGCCACGACATTGCCTTTTTCATCATAAGCGACTACCTTGACCGTCCCAGGTTCATATCGGGTATCCATCCACATCAAACGATAACGTTTCTGACGTTCAAAGGATTTTTGAGCTTCAAGAGTATAGCTGCCGTTCAAGTTGACATCTTGATTTTTTGTTCGCATCCCCTGACTCTTTCCATTAACAAACAACTCAGCAGAAGGATAATTGGTGTAGACAAAAATAGGTGTCACTTCTCCTTCTCTACCTTCCCAATTCCAGTGAGGTAGAATGTGCAAAGTCTCCACATCCTTGTTCCAATGGCTGCGATACAGATAATAACGATCCTTTGGAATACCGGCCAGATCAATGATCCCGAACAAAGAACTGTGACTTGGCCAGTTGGTATAATAAGGAGTCGGTTCACCCAAATAATCAAAACCTGTCCAGACAAATTCACCCATACAATATGAAAGATCTTCATGCTGGATAAAATCGTCTTCCGGCAAATTGGACCAACCACAATGTTCTACATCGTAAGAAGAACTCTGATGATCGACATAAACTGCCATCGCCTTACGTTCCACAGGAAATTTGTAGACACCTCTGGAGCTGACAGTTGAAGCCGTCTCACTGCCAAGCACAATACGCTGCGGCAACTTTTTGTAGTTCTCCTGATATTTGAACGGCCGATAGTTGAAACCAGGTATATCCATGACGGCCGCAAAATTATTATTCACTACAGCATCTGGCGCATCCATACCCTGAGTCACGAAACGGGTCGGATCCTCACGATGACAAATATCCTGCAACCACTTCGCAATTTTGCAATCACCAGTCATCCACTGGTTAGGCACCTCATTTCCAATACACCACATCACGACACTTGGATTATTTCGATAATGATGAATCAAGTTGACCAAATCTTTTTCAGCCCATTCATCAAACAGAAGATGATAGCCGTTGGCGCATTTGGCACGATTCCATTCATCAAAACTTTCTGCCATAATCAGCATTCCCATCTCATCACAGGCTTTGACCAATTCTGGTGCAGGCATATTGTGTGAAGTGCGAATAGCATTGCATCCCATATCTTTCAAAATACGAATTTTACGACGAATGGCAGCCTCGTTGACAGCGGCTCCTAATGGTCCCAAATCATGATGATCACAAACTCCCTTAAATACCACCTTCTTGCCATTGAGGAAAAATCCTTCATCAGGTACAATTTCAATGGAACGGATGCCGAACGGTGTAATATATTTGTCCTTCAACTCCTTTCCGTCATACAACCGGGTCTCCATAGAATATAGTACTGGCGTCTCTACTGACCATAAATCAGGTTGCCTTACGATAAAATCCTGAGACACCTCCTGATGAGTATACTGAATTCCCTCCAACGATGTTTTTTGGGACAAAATCTCTTTCCCTTCATTGTTCCGAATAACGGACTCTATCTGATAACCATCCGAATCCACCCCTTCAGGCAATTCTACACGAGTCCTGATGTTTACTTTGGCAAAAGCTTCATTTACCTCCGGAGTCGTGACATAAGTACCCCATACTGGGATATGAGCATCTTCTGTCACAATAATATGGACATTGCGATAAAGACCGGCTCCTGGATACCATCTAGAAGATTCTGGAAAATTTTCCAACCGGACAGCCAAAGTGTTAGGTTTTCCGGGAATCAAATAATCGGTAATATCATAATGAAAAGAGTTATAACCATAAGGCCAATATCCTACCTCCTTCCCATTCAGATAAACTCTGGCATGACTCATGGCCCCATCAAACAAAATAGAAGCACGTTTTCCTTTCTTGAACCGAGGCACCTCAAATGTCTTCCTGTACCAGCCCACTCCCACAAAAGGAAGTCCACCGGTACGGCCGGCATGCTCCATCGCCTCAGTCTGTCCATCCTGTACAACAGCCACATCCTGCTTGTCATTTTGTGCACTGAACGGACCATAAATGGCCCAGTCATGAGGCACAGCAACGGTCTGCCAGGACTTGTCATTGAAATCGGAGTCAACAAATTCAGCCACATTGTCCTCCCGGCTAAATTTCCAATCTTTTTCGAGCAAGAATTCAGTACGGACATGTTCAGACGAACAAGAAATACCGAAGAATCCCAATAAAATCAAGATGAATTTTCTCTTCATACGAATTTTCTAAGTCAAGAAATCAAGTTCCATTTGAGCAAGTTAAACAAAACCCGCGAATTATACAATTTCAACTCTACTATGATTTCACCAGAATAAGCAATATCTTTACAAAAAACAACAGAATATGAGTGCGAAATTGAACAGATTCCTCAAATGGATTTTCGGCGGAGTACCTGTCACAAAGGTTGCCGTTCAGATATCCCAGACTCCTCCATCCTCCTGTCTGGAAGGAAAAGTCATCCTCATCACAGGAGGTGGAAGAGGAATCGGCTACACACTGGCAGAGAAATTTCATGCAGAAGGAGCCAAGGTGATTCTTTGCGGAAGAAATCTCCAGACATTGGAACAATCTTCCGCTCAACTGAACCATTGTCCTTATCTGCCATTAGATGTCAGCCAACCTGAATCATTCAGCAACCTGTTTCAGGAAGCAGAAAAACTGGCAGGTAATCCAATTAATGTCCTGGTCAGCAATGCAGGCATCTCTCTGCACGAACATTCCTTTGAAGAAGTGAAAGAAAGTGACTTTGACCAGCAGTTTGACACAAACCTCAAAGGACCTTATTTTCTCTGCCAGACTTTCGTAAAATATCTTATGAGCCAACCGACCTGTCCAGGTGATATCCGCGGAAAAATCCTGTTCATCTCTTCAGAAAGAGGCTTCTGTTCTGACACCATCCCTTATGGATTAACCAAAGCCGCCCTCAACAGTTTTATGCAGGGTCTGGCCAAACACTATATTTCCAAAGGGATTCGGACCAATGCCATTGCCCCAGGAGTCACAGCCTCGGACATGACCCAATTGGACAAGAACGATGATCTGTTCAGGGAAGACAACATTGGAGGCAGAGCGTTGATACCAGAAGAAGTGGCAGAAGCAGCAACTTTCCTCCTGTCCGATGCGGCCAGCAGCATCAACGGCTGCATCTTACCATGCAATCTTGGGAATCACATCAAATGAACTCCCCCCAATCTGAAACTTAGGGGCTTTAAAATGCATGATATTATAAAATGAAGCCTTCCCGAACGGGAAGGCTTCTCTATTTCCATTACTTTTCGAAGAAGGAAAAATGGACTCTTCCATAAACCTTCTCCTTTACAAAATTGGGATGTTCCTTAAAACTATGCTCACTACCATGTTCCAGAATGAAATAATTGCCGGAATGAAGAATATCTTGAGACAAGACCTTGTCCGGAATTGTTTCCAGATCATCCAGTGCATACGGAGGATCGGCAAAAATCAAATCAAACTTTTCTGTACATAATGGAAGAAATTCAAACACGTTGTGGCGGACTACAGTCATATTGCCTATCCCCAGACGCTTGCTCTGGTCCTTGATGAAACTGGCATATTGAGGATTCATCTCCACTGTCCAAATGTGACCTACTCCCCGGGAGGCAAACTCATAGGAAATGGAACCGGTTCCACCAAACAGGTCCAGCACCTTGAGATCTTCGAATTCATATTCATTGGAAAGGATATCAAACAAAGCCTCTTTCGCAAAATCTGTTGTAGGACGAGCTCTAAATGAGGCCGGCACTTCTATCCATTTTCCTTTCAATCTACCACTTACTATTCTCATCTTCCTTAACTCTTTAAATAATCTCTACCGACTTGAAATATCGATATAATGACATTTCCTGTTCATTGGCAAGCGGAGTCCTGAAGGTAATTGCAGAAACTTCCGGATTCAATTGAAGACGGTTGAGTGCGAGAAAAATAAAATACTCTGCCGTTGTGAAATCGTGAGCCTCGAAGACATTGCAAAGTCTCAGACTCTTTCCCTGAGCAATGACCAGATAAAGATATCCATCCATATAGGAAGCCAATATCTTGTTGTATTCTGTACATTGGACAGTTCTCTTAAGAAGATAGTATGCTTCCGGAAGAATCGGAAAATGATCACCGGAATGGTTCATTACTGTCTGGGAAATAACTTTGGACAAAGATTCACCGATAGAATTGGAATAGACCAAAACAGCATTGAATTCCTCCACCTCAATATGATCGACCATATCAGAATCTCTGACAGACACCACTTCAGCAAGCGCCTGCCTGGCAGACAAAGGATTGAAAAACTGCTTTGGAACCAGAGCAAATTTTGGGGTAAACAATGAAATATCCACCCAATCATACCGTTGCTGGAATTCCTGAGTCGTGAAGATACGCTCAGCTCCCTGCCATCCGGAGGAATGGACGGAACTATTCTCCTCTATTTGAAAAGAATATCCACTCAAGCCAACTTGAATGGATATTCTGCCATCTGGAATGTGATCCATAATTCTATTTTATCAAGAAGGCCGTTTTCTGCCTTCCAAGAAAATCATAATTACTCCCAGTTACCTGCATTGTTGTTAGGAGCGGTGACACTGCCTACCATCAGGCCAGGATAAAGATCCTGATCCTCACGCATTGCCTTAATGTTGATAACGAGCTGGCGATCCAAACCCTTAAGAAGGGCATTGTAATGCATCTTTGCCTCGAACAATGGAACGTTCACACCTGAAACCTGCTTTACAACAGCATTCATCTCAACGGGAACACCACCTGAGAATGGAATATATCTTAGAGAATCGACGCAGAAATCCGGTCTGTTGTTGAAAAGCGTATCTTTTACAGCGACCTCACTCTTCACAGAAAATACAAGGTTCTCTCCCTTCCTGTAAAGTTCAAGCATCTGCTCCGGAGTAATTTTTCGATTGCGCTTCTTGAGTCTTTCAGTATTGGCCACGGCTACAGAATCGTCATGGGAACCAATCTTCATGATGATTTCCATCTTTCCGTTCTCATAGAAATCAATCAGAGTATCAGCGGATGCGGTAAATTTGCCATTCACTGTCTTGTATGCAGTCTGGAGGGTACGGATATCCTTCAGGCGCTCAACAGCAACTGATGTACGATAGTCTCTCTGTTTATCGAAATTGACAGGCACCATGATGCTCTCTACGATAAACCATACCAAAGCTACAATAATAGCAGGTAGTACCAAGCAAGTTAAAATCTTCTTAAGAATTTCCATTATGATAGTGTTTTTATAATCAACCTTTGTCGTACAAAGTTACTAAATTGATTTTTTAAATGCAATAATTTTAATATTATTCGTAAATTTGCAATCATTGTTTGGAAACATGAAAAAATTAGATTGCAGAAAATTGGATTTGCTGGAGAAAATTTTAGACTCCGGCGAGCGGTTGACTTTAGTCACCCACACCCACCCGGACGGAGATGCGGTCGGGAGTACTGTCGGACTGTTGAACTATTTGATTATGAATAGAAAAGATGCGATGGTCGTCTATTCTGACAAAATTGGTGAAAATCTCCAATTCATCATCAACAAGGCAGTCCGAAACAGAGTGATAAACTTCTGTGACGCACCAGAGAAGGCCCAGGAAAGAATCCAGTCTTCTGATGTGGTCATTCTTCTGGATGCCAACAGTTTCCGGCGGACAGCCGGACTGGAGGAAATTCTAAGCAATTCAGCTGCAAAGAAGATTCTTATCGACCATCACCTGAATCCCGAGGAATCCCAATTTGACTTGATTTTCTCCGAAACAGAGACATCTTCCGCCTGCGAATATGTCTTCTATATTCTGATGGAGTTGAAAGAAGTATCTGGAGAGGCGAAAAGACTTCCTTCAGAAACTTCCAGAGCCCTGATGACCGGCATGACAACGGACACCAACAATTTTGCCAACTCGACCTTTCCATCTACCTTGGAAATGGCTTCCAGACTATTGGAAGCAGGAGTGGACCGGGATGCTATCTTGTCCAACCTCTACAATCAGTACAGCGAGTATCGCATCCGGCTGATGGGTACATTCCTCAAAGATTTGATGATCTTAACTGCCCAAGGAGCCGCCTATGCCATTTTGGACAAGAAAACTCAGAACCTCTATCACATGGGAATTGGAGATACGGAAGGATTTGTCAATATTCCCCTTTCCATCAGCCAAGTGAAAATTAGCATCTTCCTCAAAGAGGATGATGGTCACTACCGTGTTTCCATCCGGTCCAAGAAAGGGACGTCCGCCAATCAAATGGCCACTCTTTTTTTCAATGGAGGAGGCCATGAATGTGCCGCTGGCGGCAAACTGGTTTTCGGCAAGGATATTGAAGGACCTTCAGAGGCACCCATATACATTGAAAATGCCATTGTCCGTTTTTTCCAGAAGGAACCGACACAAAAAGAATTGCAGTAGATGAAACAGATCAGACAGATAGGAATCGTCCTTGTCCTTGCCTTATCAGGACTGCTTGCCGGCTGCACAGACGAAGCCAGCCAGCAGCTTTATGCAGGACAGGAGCAACTGATTGAGAACTTTCTGGCCGCCGCACTCAAGGAGCATCCGGAATTCAAGACCGTCTCCAATGGGGGGGCCGAACGCCTGATTGTCAAAGAAGGAAATGGTGAAGAACTGAACAAGAACGGAACCGTCGAATTCTATTATGCAGGCTATGTCCTCTCCAGGCAAGGCACCACAAAAGAGACTCTGTTTTCCACCAACCATGAGGCACTTGCCCAAGAATATGGCTGGAAAACAGACCATGAAGACGCCTTCAGGCCAATCCGCCTCAACCTGAAGAAAGACAAACCTCTTCAGGGACTAAGAGATGGCATGTGCGGAGCAAAGGCAGGAGAAGAATGCTTTATTCTTTTCACCACCCGATATGCATTCGGCGAAATGAAATTGCCAGGTGTTCCCATCAATTCCGGCATGATTTATCACATTTGGATAGAAAAAGTAGAGAATTGACGACGATTTCTGACGACAGGAACTCTGATTATCACTATATTTACAATTTGTAACATTTGAATATTTTAATTAGCATGAAAAAATATACACAATTTGTACTGATTTTCCTTCTCGGCGCAGGCTTTTGGGGAAGTTGCGCAAAAAATCAGGAATCTACCTTGAACGAAGACAACAAAATCTGGCTAGATGGCTGGATTCAATTCAATCATCCCGGAGTGCAGCCTTCCGGAAAAGGAATATATATCATTGAAGACCAACCCGGTACAGGAAAAGAATATAAAAACGATGCCATCATTTCCGTTGAATATACTGTAACGGACCTCAATGGCAATATAGTCAGCACAACCAGCAAGGAACTGTCCCAACAACTGGGTTCCTACAATTATTCTGATTATTATGGCGAGCGTATCTGGGTCATCGGGGAAGGTTCCGTTGTGGCAGGAGTCGAAGATATTCTGGACGGAATGAAGATTGGCGGCACCCGCAAAGCGGTCATCCCTTCATGGCTCAATGTCAACAAAAGATACAATAGTGCCGAAGAATATTTCAAGCACAACAGCAAACAACCTCACGCCATCTATAGCATCACGCTGAAAAACATCATCGAAGATCTGGAAAAATGGGAGACCGATTCTCTGAAAAGATATTCTGAAAAACACTTGGGTGGCATAGACACCACCTCTTTCGGTTTCTACTACAAACAGACAAAAAAACCGGTGATTGACAGTACCTTCAAGAAAGATACGAATATCTTCATCAACTATATCGGCAGAAGATTAGATGGTACTGTATTCGACACCAATATCGCAGATACCGCCAAAGTATACGAGATTTACAATCCTGCCAGGAAATATGTTCCCGCCCAAATTTCTTGGGGTGAGAATGAAACAGATTTGAAGATGGTGACTGACGGAAAATCCTCCGGCCTCATCCAAGGTTTCCAAAAGACGCTCTGGCAGATGCACCCGATGGAGCAAGGTATCGGAGTATTCATTTCTCGATTCGGCTACTCTGTCGCAGGAAGCGGACAGGCTATCCCTTCTTGCTGTCCATTAAGATTTGATATTGAAATTGTACAGAATCCAGAGAAAAAATAAGTAATTCATAAAAGATAATGTCGGCAGCTGAGAAAACAATTCCAACTGAACTTGGCACAAAGAAAATAAGCACTTTGCTAAAAGAATATGCTGTCCCTGGCATCATTGCCATGACAGCTGTTTCTTTGTATAATATGGTCGACAGCATCTTCATCGGCCATATCAAAGATGTAGGTTCTCTTGCCATATCAGGACTTGCAGTCACCTTTCCATTCATGAACCTGGCAACTGCATTGGGTACGCTGATTGGCATCGGCACATCTACCATGATTTCCATCCTGTTAGGACAAGGGAATCAAGAAATGGCAAGAAAGGTTTTTGGCAATCAAATCAGCATGAGTTCCATCTGCAGCATCGCCTTCACAATTATTTCGCTCCTATTTCTGGAACCGATTCTCTACTTTTTCGGAGCCAGCCCGGCAACTATGCCTTACGCCAAGGAATATATGGTCATCACCCTGATCGGTATGTTCATTACAAATCATTATTTTGGCTTCAACAACTGTATCAGGGCGGCGGGCAATCCGAAATTGGCGATGAAATTGACTATCTTCACTGTCCTTTGCAATTCAGCATTAGATCCGCTGTTCATCTTCACCTTGGACCTGGGCGTGAAAGGAGCGGCCATCGCAACACTCATTTCTCAAGTCATTGCCCTCGCCTACTCCATCTATTATACCTTCAAACCGGAAAGTGTCTTGAAACTTTCCAAGAAAATCTTCAGAATCAAGTCCAGAATTGCCAAAGACATCCTGTCCATCGGCATGGGCCCGTTCTTGATGAATTCCGCATCCTGCATTGTCTCCCTCTTCATCAACCAGCAATTAAGGAAATATGGTGGAGATCTGAATATCGGAGCCTTCGGTATCGTGAACAAAATCAGTTTTCTGTTCACCATGGTCATCACTGGATTCATCCAAGGCATGCAACCTATCGCCGGCTATAATTTCGGATCCAGACAATATGGAAGAATGAAAGAAGTGTACAAATACACAGCACTGTGGGCAACTGTCGTTTCCGTGCTCTGTTTCTTTTTCTGCACCTTCCTTCCCAGACAAACTGCCAGCATCTTCACCAATGATCCCGAACTGCTGGAACTATCAGCACACGGATTGTTTATAACCAACATCTGTTTCATTATTGTGGGATTCCAAATGGTTACCACCACGTTCTTCCAATGTATCGGCATGGTCAGAAAATCCATTGTCCTCTCTGTTTCCAGACAATTACTTTTTCTGGTACCGCTACTATACATCCTACCGCTCATCTATGACGTGGATGGCATCTGGTACAGTTTTCCGGTTTCGGACCTGATGGCTGCCCTATTGACCATAGCAATGATGATTTCCCTATTCAGGAAATTGTCACGTCTGAAAGACGGCGAAGACCCCTCTTTTCTTGGAGGACAGATTTGAACTTGAAAGACTGACGAAATATGGAAAAGAAAAAAATAATCATCAGCATTGGCAGACAATATGGCAGTGGCGGACATCTTGTCGCCCAAGAAATCGGCAAAAAATTAGGTGTCAGAGTATATGATAACGAGCTTATCAGTCAAGCTGCCGAGCAAAGCGGACTCAGCGAAAGCCTTTTCATGAAGAATGACGAGAATCGGAATATGTTCAACCTGGACAGTTTCTTCTCTTCTGGAAGATATTTCTCTTCTGATTGCAATTTGACCGACAATCTGCTCTTCAACATACAAAGCCAAGTCATCAAAAAAATAGCTGACGAAACATCTGCCATCTTCGTCGGCAGATGTTCTGATTATATCCTCCGGGACCAACCGGAACTAGTCAGCATCTTTATCTCTGCTCCGGACGAAGTCCGAGTCAAAAGGATTGCAGAAAAATTGGATGTATCAGAAAAGGAAGCAGAAAACATCATCAACAAAAAAGACAGGAAACGAGAGACCTACTACAATTATTATACAATGGGGAATTGGGGAATGGCTTCCAATTATGACTTGTGCATCGACTCTTCCATTCTGGGAATCGAAGGAACCTCTGACATGATTATTGGATTCATCAAACACAAAATCAATGAATAGCAGAAGACTACTTGGCCTCCTGCTGATTCTGGCCGCACTCGGAGGCATCATATGGGGGGTCACCTGCAGGCTGGTTGTCCTCCAACCTGTCACTATCGCAGATACTGTCAAGAAAGATATCGAGCTGAACAAAATCATCCACAACGAATTGTCAGACACCTGCTCTTTGGACGGGATGAACAGCCAGATTGAACGATACATGAGACAATGGCAACTCCGAGGAGCGTCCCTGAGCATCATGCGAAATGATTCTTTGCTCTTCAGCAAAGGTTATGGCTGGGCAGATGAAGAGAAAGGGGCAAGAATGGATGCTTCCCATATCATGAGAGTCGCCTCCGTGTCCAAGCTGATAACAGCGGCAGGCATCATGGTCCTGCAGGAACAAGGGAAACTCTCTCTGAAAGACACTGTTTTCGGTCCGCATGCCATTCTAAAAGACTCCTCCTATCTTGCCTCCATCAGAGACAAAAACTATTACAAAATCACAGTCGAGCAACTCCTACGTCATGAAGGAGGATTTAGAGGATTCGATCCGATGTTCAATACCCGTTCCATCATGAATTCATACCAGTTGGAAAAAGCACCTGATACCGAAGAACTCGTCAAGATTGTCCTGAAAAGAAGACTCCGATTCATACCGGGCAGTTCCCGATATTATTCCAATTTCGGCTATCTGCTGCTGAGCATGGTCATCGAATCCGCCAGCGGACAACCTTATGAAAAATTTATCCAGGAAAACGTGCTGAGACCGGCAGGCTGCTTTGACATGCACATTGCCAAAAACTACTATTCCCAAAAATACAGGAATGAGGTCAGATACTATGTTCCAAGCAACGAACCTATGGTCGAAGAATACAACAATAGCGGAAAAATGGTTATACGATGCTACGGAGGCAACAACATTGAAGGTCTGCAAGGCGCTGGGGCGTGGGTCTGCTCAACACCAGAATTGGCCAGATTTATCGCATCCATTGACGGGAACCCTACTATCCCAGATATCATCTCCAAAGAAAGCGTCAAACTCATGACCGCCTATTATGACCGGTCCACCTACTCTCTTGGATGGAATGACACCAATCCGAAAGTGGGCTGGACCAGAACAGGAACCCTTTCCGGCACCACCGCCCTCATCAAATATTTCCCTGACGGAGAATGCTGGATCTTTGTCAGCAACAACAGTACCTGGAAAGGCCCTGGATTTACCCGCTATACTTCCAATCTGTTCAGCAAGCTGCGCTCACAATATTCAGAAAAACTTCCGCCGCGAAACCTGTTCTGGAAAAGATAAATGAGAACCATGAAACCAAAATGAAGAATCCCGGAAACCGCTTGGTTTCCGGGATTCCTGTTTTCTCTTGTTCTGTGGAAACTATTTCACAAACATGACAGCCTCTGCAATAGAGTTGAGTTTGGTATCCACGCTATCAGCACGGCTTGCAAGAACGCATGGAGCGGTCGTGCCAACGAGCATACCTGCCTGTCTTACACCGGTTGCCAATTTGGAATTGGTCTTCCAGAATACATTAGCAGACTCGATATTTGGGAAAACCAGACAATCTGCATCTCCTGCAACAGGGCTCTTGAGCTTCTTGATCCGTACAGACTCCTCGTCAATGGCAACATCCAATGCCAAAGGACCGTCTGCAATGCATTTACCCATCTGACCTCTATCAGCCATCTTGGCAAGTACAGCAGCCTCCATACAGTTAGGCATGGAAGCGAGCACCTGCTCTGAAGCGGCGATGAAAGCGAGCTTAGGAGTATCGATACCGAAAGACTGGGCCACCTTGACTACATAACCAGCCAGTTTGGTCTTCTGCTTGAGATCCGGCTGAGGAAGCACAGCCATATCTGTCAAGAAAATCAATTTATGATAGTTAGGATTTTCAATGATACCCACATGGCTCAAAAGCGCCTTTGGAGGAAGAAGGCCACACTCCTTGTTAAGGATGGCGCGCAAGAATTTGTCAGTGGAGCAAAGACCTTTCATCAAGACGTCGCCTTCGTGATTTCTGACCAGCTCAACAGCCTTTGAAACGGCCTTAAGTTCAACTGGCTCATTGACAATCTCAAATTTATTGACATCAATCTGACGTGCAGCGCACACCTCATTGATCTTCTCTTCATCACCGACAAGAGTGACCTTCACAAATCCAAGGTCAACTGCTTTGGAAGAAGCTTCGATAGTATGTTCATCAATACCCCAAGCAACCACCATTTTCTTGCAGACTCCTTTCTCCTTGAGTTCTGCGAACAAATCTGAAAATTTAGTAATCATCTTTATATTAAAAATTAGTCATCCAAACTTGATACGATACGCATAGTATCACGGGCAATTACAATCTCCTCATCTGTCGTGATCAATGCGACCTTGACTTTGGAATCAGAAGTTGAAAGCATGGCATCCTCTCCGAATGCGACATTCGCCTCGTAGTCAAAGTTCACACCCAAATACTGGAGGTTCTCACATACTCTTCTCCTGAGACGGCTGTTGTGCTCACCAATACCACCTGTAAAGACAATCAGATCCACACCGTTCATTACAGCGGCGAAAGAACCAATGTTCTTGATGATGTCGAAGGTCAACTTCTTGAGCACAAGTTTAGACTTCTTGTCACCGTTGTTGGCGCGCTCATCCAAATCTCTGGCATCAGAAGAGTACTCTGAAAGTCCCAAGAATCCGCTCTTCTTGTTCAATATCTCTGTCATCTCATCAGGAGTCAGATTCTCCTTTTTCATAATATAAGGAACGATGTTCGCATCAATATTTCCACATCGAGTTCCCATAATCATACCCTCCAATGGGGTGAAGCCCATAGAAGTATCTACAACCTGTCCATTTACAATAGCGGAGATGGAACTGCCATTACCTAGATGACATGTGATGATCTTGGAATTGTACAAATCCAATCCGGCAAACTTGGCACCTTTCTGAGCCACAAACTGATGGCTCGTCCCATGAGCACCGTATTTGCGGACACGATATTTCTCGTAATATTTATACGGAAGAGCATACATATAGGCATAAGACGGCATCGTCTGATGATAAGCCGTATCAAATGTCACCACCTGCGGAACAGTTGGCAACACATTCTGAACAGCTCTGATACCAAGCAGATGGGCAGGATTGTGGAGAGGTGCAAAATCACAGCAGATCTCAATCTTCTTCAATACATCTTCATCCACCAACGCGCTGTCTGAGAAATACTCTCCTCCATGGACGATTCTGTGGCCGACCGCCTCAATATCCTCAAGAGACTTCAATACGCCGTACTCCTTGTCTGTAAGAGCATCCAGAACCAGTTTCATACCAACCTTATGATCAGGAATAGGCAAGTCCCTCACAACTTTTTCTTTGCCTGTTGAAGTATGCTGGAGACATCCTGTTTCCAGACCAATCTTTTCAGCGATGCCCTTTGCCAAAAGGTCATATACATCATTGCTCTTCATATCAAGAAGCTGATACTTGATAGATGAGCTGCCGCAATTAATGACAAGAATTATCATTTGATTTGAGTTTATATAGTTTTAATTTACTGTAAATATCTTATTGGGTAAGTCTTACAAAGTTAGAAAATAATAGCTATTTTCGCAATACGTCTGAAAGTTATGAAAGAGGGAAAAGATATTGTGGATATATCTGCATCATTCGTAGCAGGTATTGCGTCGGGTTCATTGATTCTACGATTTGGCGGGAATGCATTTCTATGCACTTCTCTTTGTGTTTTTGTCTTATTTCCATTTGCCTTTTTCCTTGGAAAGAAAGTACTTCTTGACCATGACCTGCAATACAGGAAGATGTCCTGTCTCCATGTTCTTCTGTTTCTGACGGGAATATTCTGCTTTTCTTCCGAACAGATTTCCCGACCGTTCAATCTTTCTCTTCCTTTTCTGAACGAAGTTCCCAGCCAACTGGCAAAATCCGTCTCGAGAATCATAGACCAGTTTCCAGCCACTGCCCCAGAAAGCAAATCCATGATGAAAGCGCTGGTTCTGGGAGACAAAGGCGATCTTGGGAAAGAGGTGATTGATGCTTTCCGAGAAAGCGGAGCGGCACATATTCTGGCCTTGTCTGGACTTCATATTGGCATTCTCTATTCCATCTTGCACAGCCTTCTCCGAACATGGGGCAACCGACCCAGCATCCAGGCGGCGCGTACCGTCACGATCCTGCTCATTTCCGGCACCTACGTACTGGCTACAGGATCCTCCCCTTCTCTGGTACGCGCTTTCCTATTCATTCTGCTCAACGAATGCACTCATCTAATGCACCGCCAGATGAAACTGTCACACACCCTCTGTTCTGCTCTCTTCATCCAGCTTGTGCTGGATCCCCTTTCGATCAAAGAGCTCGGTTTCCAACTGTCCTACCTGGCTATGGCAGGAATCTGCTGGATCTACCCTCTCTTGAAAAACAGGAACCTGCACTTTCCACTCCTCCAGAAAATATGGAACCTGGCATCACTGACTATTTCCTGTCAAATATTCACCGCACCACTCGTTCTGTACCATTTCAAAACGATCCCCACCTATTTCCTCATCACCAATCTGGTGGCCATTCCCTTGACGACTTTGACAATGGGAATCACTGTGCTGATGATTGCATTGGGATCCATAAAAATATTCCCAACCTTCCTGGGGAAGATTGGGAACCATATCATTCAAATTCTGATAGATGCTATGGAAATTATCTCACACATCTGACAGAAGCGGCAAAACTGCTCTTGTGACCAAAGTTAACCAGCAAATCTGGATTTTTCATGAAAAGATAATAATAGGTAGCCTGTTCCTCATCCCTCTCTTCTGTGGACCAGAAAGCGGCATACTGGAAAGCACCTGCAAACTGAGCGACCTTTCCTGAATATTGTACATACCCGGCAGGCAGAGCACTGAAACCAGATTGATTGGTAATCTTGACTTCTGGCCAAAATTCCCACAAATTCTCCTTATTGACACTGGCACGAGTCATCATTGAACCGGAAATCCCTTCCATCGGACTCTTGGAATCGGCCCCCATGGAAGCAATCAGGTTATCCCAATCTGCTTTTGAAGGAAGCCTCCATCCTTCCGGACAGACCTTCTTGGCTTCATTCCAAGTGTAAAATCGGCCAACGATCGGATCAGCCGCCTTGCATTCGTAATACGAAACACCGGCTTCAGCATAAGCGAGATTTTCAATCATCCAATCCAAATCACCTACTTTTCGATAGGAATATTTCTTGCCGTCACGGACATCTTCCATTGTCTTGGCATCTATAACAGGATTCTCCACAACCAATGACTTCTCCGGATGAAGGACAACAAACTCCTTGCTTGTCGAAGATGTATAGTAACCGTCTGCGAAAGCAACACATTTGAGGGTCAATTTTCCTAAAGTATCTTTAATTGACAGCGTCAATTTTCCCTTCTTTTCCAAAGGGTCATCCTCCACTCTAGTCGTATCTTTCTTGATGCCCAGTTCAGGACAAGCCCAATAATATCCGATTCCCTTCCCTTCTTCCGGACGAGTCAGACCGGTCGGTTCCAGTTCATAGACATCACCAGGAGCCACAAAATCTGGAAGTGCGAATGAGATGCTCCCCTTGAAGGAATTCTTGTACTTCACGTCCTCTTTCTTTTCTTTCTTGCAAGAAGGCATGAACACCAATGCGGCAGAAAGTGCCAGCATGAGGAATTTATCTATCTTCATATTTCCATTCGAATTAAAATACAAATATCGAAATTTATCTTGAATTTCCCTTATCTTTGTTCAAATACTTTACTCTTAGCAATTATGTTGAAAAGGTTTCCCCTCATAATCGGCTGTCTGGCTTTCGCCTTGACTGCTTGCCAGCCCCAAGACAAATATATTGCCATTTCCGGCTATGCCCAAGGAGGCACCTACACTGTCAAATTGAATTTGAATGGTTCTCATGGACGAATCCACACTTCTCCCATGCAAATCAAAGCCTCCATTGACTCCATTTTCCAAATGATTGACACAACTCTTTCAGGATATAACAAAGGTTCCATGATCAGCCGATTCAACCGAGGAGAAACCATTGTACCCAATACAATGTTCAAGGACATCTATTCAGAAGCCTACCGTTTCTGGAAAGAGAGCGATGGATTGTTAGATGTCGCATCTGGCAAATTGTTCGACCTGTGGGGCTTCGGCTTCACGAAAGATAGTCTTCCTTCCGACCAGATGATTCTGGAGACCTTGAAAGTCATTGGCATGAAGAGACTCCAGCAGGAAATCGTTCCTGATTTGCAAGGCAGATTCTCCGCTGAAAATCTGATTGTACAAGGGCAGAAGACATCAGCAGAACTTCCAATTCTAAACTACAACGCCATCGCTCAAGGATACAGTTGTGATCAAATTGCCACTTACCTCTATTCCTTGGGGGTCAAAGACATGCTAGTGGAAGTCGGAGAAATCTTCTGTGACGGAGTCAATCCGAACGGACAGGGCTGGAGCATCGGTGTTGACCGTCCTGAAGATGGGAACAACCAGCCAGGAAAAGATATTCAGGCCATCTGGCAGTCAGACGGCAAACCTCATGGTGTAGTCACTTCTGGCAACTACAGGAAATTCTACATCAAGGACGGACAGAAATATTCACACACCATCGATCCCAAGACAGGTTATCCTGTAAATCACAATCTGCTCAGCGCCACCATCATTGCCGATGATTCCATGACAGCGGATGCCTATGCTACCTACTGCATGGTGCTGGGTCTGGAAAAGGCTCAGGAATTCATCGAATCCCAGGAAGGAATCGAGGGCTATCTGGTCTATGGTGATGGAGAAGAGATGAAGGAGTGGGCCTCCTCCGGTTTTCTCCTCAAAGAAATGAACTAGCGCAAATCATTGACAATCCAGGAATCGTCCAGGTGCTCCGTATCAAAGGTGAAATCGGTGAGTTTTCCCGGTTCCTTGAATCCGATCCGGTTGAAGGAGATTTCCACCACCCGATCATCGCTTAGCGTGACAATCATTCCGATCGGAGCTTCTCCCCGGAAATAGAATTTGACGAGATGAACATTTCCCGCCTGTTTGGCGGACAAGATGGCATAACTGGCAGACTGGTTCTGGAATGTTCCTTCCTGCAGCGGACCGACGGCGAACAGGGTGTTGATTTCTGTCAGCAGGGAGATGGCATTGTCCGAACTGGTTTCCATGCTTTCCGCTTCGACCACCACTTCCTTTGCGGCGCGGTCGACCGTCCATCGGGTCTGTCCGTCGGAATAGACTTCCAGCCCATTCTGCTGCAGTTTGAATGCATTTTTCTGAACGGTAGCCGAACCTTTTCCTGTCATCCTGGTCTTTTCTTCAATCAGAAAGGAGTAATCCACAGAAAACTGTGACTTTTCCACTTTTTCCACAAAACGCTGCACCACATCTTCTGTCTGTGCGGCGGGTTGCTGTGCGATTGCCGGCCAGAGTGCCAGCAGTAAAAATATAGAAATCAGTATCTTTTTCATATCATTGGTTCATATAAGCCTGCAATATTGGTTCCAGTTCATTCAAATCTGATACCAGAACCTGTCTTGGCTTGGAACCTTCCTGCGGACCGACAATACCGGCAGCTTCCAGCTGGTCCATCACACGGCCTGCTTTGGCATACCCCATTCCCAAACGGCGCTGCAAATCTGAAGTGGAACCTTTCTGGGAAGTCACCACCAATCTGGCCGCTTCCTCAAAACGTTCATCCAGATTCTTCATGTCAATCATACTTACTCCATCTTCTGAAACATTGTCCTCAGGAGCAGGCAGATAATACGGGGTATTGTACGATTTCTTATATCCCTGCTGGTCGGCGATGAAACGGGTCACTTTCTCAATTTCCTCCAACGAAATATAGGCACACTGGATTCTCTGACGATCTCCACCATCAAAATAAATCATGTCTCCACGACCAATCAGTTTCTCGGCACCAGTTGAGTCTAGAATAGTCTTGGAATCGACAGATGAAAGAACACGAAAAGCGATACGGGCGGTAAAGTTACCTTTGATGGCACCGGTAATGATATCCACCGATGGACGCTGGGTGGCAATGATCACATGGATACCGGCAGCCCTGCCCTTTTGGGCCAGACGGATAATGGAACTGTTGATGCTTCTGGCAATCTGTTTCGATTCTCCTCCGGAACCATCCGAGATGGTCAAGTCGGCATACTCATCTACTACAGCCACGATGTATGGAAGGTACTTGTGTCCTTCTGTCGGAAGCAATCTGCGGGACTTGTATTTTTCGTTGTAGGACTTGACGTTATTGACTGCGGCTTTGCTCAGCAGATCATAACGGGCATCCATCTCAATGCAAAGCGACTTTAAAATCTGGTCTGCAGGCTTAGGCTCTTTGGCAATGGCATTACGTATCTCATCCTCTTCTCCGGAGGCAGTAGGCAGGACAGCCAGGAAATGATGGAGCAGACGAGCATAATTGGTAAACTCCACCTTCTTCGGATCAATGAAAACAAATTTCAACTCCGAAGGATGCTTGGCATAGAGCAAAGAGGAGATGATGACGTTGAGTCCCACAGATTTTCCCTGCTTGGTCGCACCTGCCACCAGAATATGTGGCAGCTCCGCCAGGTCAAACACCTTCACTTCCTGATTGAGGATACCGTATCCGATGGCGACCGGCAGTTCCGCATCACTTTCACGGAATGCCTTGTCATTGAGCATGGCCTTCATCGGCACGATGGAAGACACCTCATTCGCCACTTCAATGCCGACGGAGTCGGACAGTTTGCAGATGCGTACTCCATTGGCATTCAACGACATGGCAATGTCATCCTGCAAATTGATGATGGTGGCGATACGGACACCCGGAGCAGGATAGACTTTGTATAGCGTGACGGTCGGTCCGACAATGGCCTTGACGTTCTCCACTTCAATATTGTAATTCTTGAGGGTGGCGCGGATCTTCATGTTGTTCTTGCGCAATTCCTCCTGAGATACCAAAGAGCGAGAACTCTCATAATCTTTCAGCAAATCAAGACCTGGAAATCTGTAATCACTCAATTCGTCCCTGACATTGATGTGCGGAAGGTCCTTCCCTTCTGTGGACAGCTCTTTGCCCACTTCAATCTCCAATCCATCATTCAATGACGGAGTAGCTACTGGGACGGCCCCTGCCTGCAGAGCAACCGTCTCATGCAATGGTTCCGGAACAGCGGCTGGAGCCGTTTTCATTTCCTGTACAGGAACAGAGGCCTCCGGAGTCCGGACAGCCGCCTCTTCCTGAGGGGTCTCCTCAGCGGCCGGCGTGACATTCTCCTCTACGGGAACATTTTCTGCTTCTTTGGCTTCTCCCCAACGGAAACCACCTTTCCGGGAAACGGATTCCCCGTCTTCCTCGTCATGGGATTTCCTGACGTGCTTGCGGCTCATCAAATCATTGAACCAGTTCAGGAACCGGTCGCTGGCAAAAAACAGCCAAATGAAAGCAAACATGACCAAGATAAGCAAAGTTGCCAATGCCCCCATCAGATTTGAACTCCAAGTGACAATCTGACTGCCACATTCTCCACCAAGACCGCCTCCATAGACATCTGAGATGTTGAAAGTCAAGGAAACCAAAGAAAAAATCCAGGACAAGATGAAGGTTGCAGACAAAGACATGACCACCACTTTCAGAACAGACTTGCCCTCATTCATCCTCCACACCCTAAGTCCAAGATAACCGAACAGATACACCAAAACAAATGCAGACAGACCAAACCAGCGACTGACCAGACAATATCCCAATTTGTTTCCCACTGCCCCCCCCATATTCCGGGCATCCATCTCCAGGGAACGGCTCAAAGGTTCATTGAGCATACTCTGATCAGCCTTCCATGAAAACATGTAGGAAAAAGTGGATACCAAAATGAAAACAGCGAGGAACAGGAAAGCCAAGCCTACAATACAGGAAAGTATGTTCTTCTGCCTTTCATCCAGATTGAAATGCAATGAGATCTTTTTGGACGTTTTCGGTTGTTTCTGACGTTTCTGCATCATCAAGTCTACCTTTTCTGATTATTTTTTCTTTGGAATGACCTTTTCTGCGGTCCTTGTTTTCTATTGTTCTGATTGTTGAAGTCGAGATTGAGACCGGGTCTGGAAAAAGTGGCGTCGGATGAAAGCTTGGACAGGCTCATCCCTTCCGGAACTTTGATCTTGTAATCGGACAATTTCTCGATATCCTCAAAAATAGTCTCATCTGCGACACTGTCCTTATTCCAGATCAGATACTGCTGTCGCATATAGACAGCAAGCGCCTTCAACATATTGGTCTTGTTTTCACCTTCCGGTTCTGAAGCAATCAAAGCAATGATGCTCTCGATATTCCTACCATAATGGTTAGCCTTAACCGGTTTCTTCTCCAAAGGAATAGACATCGGCTTGATATCCAGCTGCTCCGGATTCGGCATCGGATAAGGGGAATCCACATCCAGATCGAAACCTGCCATGATGTAGAGATGGTCCCAGAGACGCTGGGCCCAGTTGTCCTCCACCTTGACGGACGGATTGAGAATTTCCATCACCTTGATGACTGCCTTGGCCTGACGGGTCCTTTCATCACGGTCTTCCACCGTCTTGAGATAGTCCACCATCTTCTTGACATTGCGGCCATATTCCGGCATACACAAAGGACTTCTTTCCGTATTGTATTCCAATTTGATTGTATTTTCGTTCGCTTCCATAGTCAAATTATTTCATAAAGGACAAAGATAATAAAAATTTGACCTCTTTCTTCATCTATCTTACCTCTTCAATATTTCCGCTCTCCTTCCCGACATACCAAAGATATCCCTTCACCTTCGGATAGCCCATCTGCTCAAGCAGACCGGCATACCGGGCGACCTGTCTGCAGTACTTCGCTTCCGGATCTCCGAATTTATAATCGATGACAATGGCTTCTTTCTCATTGAGTATCAGACGGTCCGGACGGAACACCAGTCCTTGCGCATCAAAGATGGACAACTCGTTCCTGACGCCTTTTCCATCCGGAGGGAACCAGCCCAACGGTTCGACTCTTGCGATTTCCTCCTTCAGCAGTGCCAGCGCCTCTTCTGCCTGCTCGTCGGTCAAGAGTCCCTGCCGTCTCACATTCATCGTCGCCTTTTCCAGATCTTCCGGAACGACCACCATGGACAGAATCTGATGCAGCACCGTTCCCCGGATACGATGAGATGCCTCCACTCCGACCTGTCCGTTATCACCGAAGAAATCCATGGCATCGGAAGAGAACTTCAAACGGTCACGGACAACTGGATTTCCTTCTCCATCCAGCCCTTCGGGATTGAGCGGACAAGATGGATAGACACATTCCTCCATCTGATACCGCTGACCTTCTGATTCCAGCTCCCTGTAAGGATAGAAAGCTCCGAAGAAGAAGGATTTCCTCGCTTCACCCTCTTCCTGGGTATGCAAGTTGACCCCCTCCAAAGTATGGAGATAGACATACATCAACTTGTTGAAATCCAGACTTTCCTCTTCAGCGAAATTGACCTTCCCATTCTTTTCGAAGTTTGCCAGAAATTTCTTGGCAGGCCAGTTGGAAATCAGATGCAGACCTTTCTTGGCACGGGTCAGCGCAACGTAGAAAATGTTCAGGTTGTCGACCGTCTGGAAGAAATATTCATCCTCGTAACTGTCCGAGAAGAGAGACTGCATGGAAGAGGCGGACAACTGCACCTGATAGGCACCTTCCGCAATGAAATCATACTGCTCATGCTGTGGCACCTGCGAGAAATCCGGAACGCACCAGGCCTTGGTCCTCTGGTACAGGGTCACTTCTTCCGTATATGGGAAAATCACATATTCAAACTCCAGACCTTTGGATTTGTGGATCGTGAAGATCCGGACCGCATCCGAAGAACCCGGGGAACTCAATTTTGGAGAAGCGTCCTTCCACCAGTTCAAGAAAGCCCTCAGATTGTTTCCATTGCTGCTGGTCCAATCTTTCAATTCATCCATGAAAGCCTCCACGTATGGAACTTCCCGTTCAAACCGCTCTTCATCATTCTTGCGGAGACTGCGGAGCAGACCTTCACACAGATCAGCCAGGGAGCAATAATTTTCCGGTACCTCAATATCCAGCTTTTCCGCCAGATAGGTATTGACCAGCTGTTTCTTGGACTTCTGCTTTCCATCCGAAAAGTCATTGTCCACATAGTGGAGCAGAGCGACCAGACGGGCAATGACCGAAGAGGCCTTCACCATCAGCGCATCATCGGAAATGACCGGTATGCTGTTCTTTGACAGCTCCTTGGCGATGTCCGCTCCTTCCTGGTTGTTGCGGACCAGAATGGCAATCTGCCCATAGTTGCCTCCTGCTTCCATCACCTTGCCGATGGAAGAAAGGATTTCTCCCATCACATCTGAGGTATAAGTCACCTCCACACTGCCTGCCTTCTCTTCCGGTGCGGCAAGTTTGGAAGGAGAAACTTCCTGTTCCACATCCGAATAGATATGATGCAGGACATCCGACATGATTGGCTTCCTTTCAGAAAGCGCTTCAATCGTATATTGGAAGAAGGCATTGTTGAAACGGATCACATTCCTTGAACTTCTCCAGTTGGTCTTGAGCGGAGCCGGCTTGCTGCATTCCAACGACTTTTCCACCTCCGTCGCAAGCAGTTTCCAGTCTCCTCCACGCCAACGGTAGATGCTCTGTTTGATGTCTCCCACAATCAGATTCTCATTGTCATTGGCATTGCTCTCTTCCAATAGCGGCTTGAAATTCTCCCACTGCACGACAGAAGTGTCCTGAAATTCATCCAGCAGGAAATGTTCAAAACGGACGCCCAGCTTCTCATAGATGAAAGGAGCTTCCGTACCGGAAATGATCCGGTTGAGAATGTCATTGGTCTCGTCCAGACTCACCACATTCTTCTCTTTGAGCAGTGCCTGGAACTCGTCATTGATTTCCTTGACAATTCCCAGATTGTAGGTCTGCTTGACAATGGTGGACAAAGTGACATAGAGGCGGTACGGTTCACCCAGCAGTTCATACAGATTCTGGACAGCCGCCGTGACATCCGCATTGACCAGCGCCGCATCGGCCGCATTCTTTTTCGGGAAGATTTTTTCCGGATTGTTTTCCTCCACCAACGGAGCCGCATTCTTCAGGAAGGTCGGATTGACCTTCACGTCCTCCTCCGGCTGCAGCCCCAGATAGAGATTGACCGCCTTGGACATGAACTCACGGGTCGTGTGCTCCATCGGAATTCCGGCATTGGAAAAGGCATCCGCAATGGAACGGGCCGCCTTGACCACCTTCTCGTGATAAGAGCGGATATAGTCTTTGCAGGCCTTTCTGACTTTGGTGAGATTGGACTTCGAATAGAAGCCAGCCACATTGATTCCCTTTTCTTTGACCAGATTGGAGAAATCTTCCGACTTGATTCCTTCCGCCGCCTCGTACAGACCTTTGTCAATGTTGAAGTGATTGCCCTTGGACAGCGACTCGTCCGCACTGTCAATCAGCCATTCCAACAGATCCCGGTTGCTTTCATCAATCGAATCCAGAATACGGTCCACACTCTCTGCCACCAGTGATTTCCGGTCCAGCTCGACCTTGTAGGACGGGAACTGCCCGATTTCTCTGGCAAAAGCCTTCAACGCTCTCTGGAAGAACTTGTCAATCGTACTGACCGAGAAGGCACTGTAATCGTGCAGGATATTGGTCAGCACCACCGCCGCCTTCTCCTTCAAAGCCTCCTTGGAAGAAAACAGAGGAAGCAGTTCGGACAGGTAATCCGAACGGTCCGGGCAAGTGGCCAGGACATGCAGTTCCTTCAGAATCCTGCTCTTCATCTCCTCCGTCGCCTTGTTGGTAAATGTCACGGCGAGGATATGCCGGTAAGCATAACGGTCGTCTGCCTCCATCAGCAGCCGGATATATTTCTTGGCCAAGGTAAATGTCTTTCCTGAACCGGCAGAAGCCCTTACTATCTCAATCATCGTCCACAAATATTTTTAAAGTCACACCACTCGCAATTCTTGACTACCGGAGTCCTCTTGAAAGGCACAGCCGGATCGGTCATTTCCTCAAACATCTCCTTCATCTTCTGGGTCATCCCGGCATTGAACTTCTCGCACATCGGCGACTCCAGAATACCGCTCTTGAAGATTTCAGAAATGGAATAGATGGAATTGGTCACCCGGGAATAGGAGGAGAACCGGTCACTCGCCCTCACGAACATGTCGTACAGATAGATCTGGACCACAATGTCCATTTTGTCCTCCGCTTCCAGATCGAACAGGGACTCGATGATGCCGTCGCAATTGTCCTCATTGACATCCATCTCCTTCTCTTCCACCTTACCGGTCTTGTAGTCAATGACCCGGACCGTGCCCGGCTCGAAGGAATCCAGACGGTCAATGTATCCGATGAAATGGAAACCTTCAAAATCCCAGAGCATCTTTTCCTCCAGCCCCAGTACCATAAAATGATTGACCTGCTTCTGGACCATGAGGTTCTTGTCCCTCCGCAAAGTCTCATCCACATATTTCGCGATGATGTCTTCGATGACCAGATTACGTCCTCTCATCTCCACCGTATTGAGCTGCTTCATGATTTCAGCACGGATCTTGGCCTTGATCCGAGGACGGAACTCCTTGGAACGGCACTTGTCCACATAGTCCAGCGTCACCTCCTTCATCGGGACGAAGCGCCCGGACCGCACCGCCGCCTCAATGTCCTCCGGCTCCATGCTGAAGGACGGATCCACTGCCGCCTCTCCCAGATAGATCGCCTGCATGGTAGAGTGATAGACCGTACCCAGAATACGGGCATCCACATTTTCCACCACCTCATCGTCATTGGACAACTTGCAGATCTTGCTGTAATAGAATTTGGCAGGACAACGGAGATAATCCTTGATGGAAGAAGCCGACAGATACGTATTCTGCAAAATCTCCTTGATATTGGCAGGCTTCTCCTCGCCCTCCACTTCTCCCTGTCCTTCTGAAAGATGGGAAGAATGGATGACCGTCCGGTCCAGCTGCAGTCCGAAATGATATTCCAGCTGCTTGATATACCGGCTTTCCTCTCCCGTATTCATCTTGGAGGCTCTGGAATCGACCATCAGCCAGACATTCTCAGAGCGCTGGATCATCCGATAGAAATAATACGCCCAGACTGCATCCTGGTATTCATAGGTCGGCAGACCGAATCCCTTCCGCAGTTCCGCAGGAATGAAGGAAGAAGCGATGCTCTTTCTCGGGAACATGTCTTCATTGCAGGACAAAAGGACCAGATTGGTAAAATCCAAAGCTCTGGTCTCCAACGGCCCCATAATCTGCAGTCCCTTGAGGGGTTCTCCCTTGAAATGGACATCCTGTCCGGCCAGAATTCTGGAAAGCAGCAGCTTGTAGGTCTTTGGCAAGATGGCGAGCTGGTGTCCTTTCAAATCTGTGATGGACGTGTAGCACATCATGGCATAATCCAGTTCCTGCACCAAGGCACCGTCCTGTTTCAGATGCGGAGCGACCAGACCGATGACCTCAAGAAGATAAGCTGCCAGACGGTCTATCTGCTCCGGATCCGGGTTGTTCACCTCCGTGACGACCTGCCGGAAAATTTTGGAAATCAGAGGCGATTCCTTGAAATCTTCCAGTGGGATATAATATTTCAAGCCCTCCTTGATCTGAGCCACCACCTTCATGTCTTCCGGCTGCAGCGCATTCCTCAACACAGAATTGAAGAACAGGCTCCGGACCGGCTTGTGGTAGAAATAGAGGGTGCCTCCCTTCCTTAACATCTGCATCTGTGCCTGGATCAAGTCCATCAGCAGGACATAGCACTCACTGCCCGTCATCGGATAGCCCATCGTCACATTGATGTCTTCAATTTCCTCCGGAATGGTATTCAGTACATAAGGAAGCAGTCCTTCATCCGGCAGGACAATGGCACAATCCGTCCCCTCGTCCGTCAATTTTCCGACCTGGTCCATTCTTCCTTCCGCCCTCTCCTGAGCAATCTTCTCCAGAATCTGCGGAATGTACTTGACCTGTCCGACTGCGGAAGGCACGCTCACCACATGGAATTCCGGCAGGAAAGACCGGTCGTACTCCAGCTGGAAGGCAGGAGGGAAAGCCGCGACATTCCGGCTCATGAAAAGCGAGGACTTGTTGTGCGGATTGCGGATCATGTCTGAACAGTAATCCCAGCAGAACTCGGCAATTCCGGCTTTCTGCATCTTGCCCAGCACCCGTTTTTCACATTCATTCAGCGCATTGAGACCGACAAAGACAAAGCCGTCACACTCAAACTGCCCTTCCAGCAGATCCGTGACCGGTCTATCCTTCACCTGCATGGCAAGACTACGATAAGCCATGCCCTCGTACGACATGCCCTGACGGGCCAGATCCTCATTGAAATCCCGATACAGGTCGTAGAGGATATTCCACAGGCGCAAGAAATCCAATTTGACATTTCCCTGCTTCAGACTGGCTTCTCCGATATTCCTGAAATGCCCCAGGAACATCATGACGGCCTCCCTCTGCTGGTCATTCAGATGAGACAGGTCATCCCCCAGCTCCTTGAACTCGGCGACATTGGTGAACAAGGCTTTCGGGTCGGCCAGATATTTGTCCACATCGTTGAAATCGGCCAGAAGCATATCTCCCCAGAAGATGAAATCATCCAGCGGTTCCGCTCCCGGATACAGTTTCTGATAGCATTTGTACAGTTCCAGCAGCAAGGCGACTCTGCCGGTAGGGACAAAGCCGCTGACCCGATAGAAGAAGTCGTTGATAGTGCACATCGGCGGCACCATCATGGCCTGCTGTCCTTCCTGCGCAACGAGGTCAGAAAGATATTTGCCGAAAAAATTGATGGCACGCCTGTTCGGAAAGATGAAACATTTTCTGTCCACCTCTCCCTGACGGAAATAATGTCTTGCCACCTGGCTCAAAAAAGCTTCCATATCTAATGTGTAGAATTATCGATTTCAACAAAAATACAGAAAAGGTGTGCCAAAGAACGACACACCTTCCAAAAGATTTCTTTAAAAATCATCTTCCTCTGTAATTCCGAATTTCAATGCGATATCATCTGGAATATCCTCCATCTCATCGTATCCCATCGAATCCAGCATTCCATCCAGATCTCTCCTGTCCTTTTTCGTAGGTCTGCCGGTGCCTCGGTCCCTTTTCAGGAAAATGGTCTCCACCGGAGCATGCAGTTTTTCCAGTTCATGCTGTGGAGTCAGGTTCTCGGCATATTCCGAAACCAGTTTGGCTCCTACCCGGCTGGAAAGCAGCGCCTTTACCTTGTAAGTATATTGGACGGCGCCCTTCCGGATTTCCAGCACGTCCCCCACCTCTACGAGTTTGGAGGGTTTCGCATTGACTCCACCCAGCTTCACCTTATTGCCCTTGCAGGCATCGGTCGCTTCGGAACGGGTCTTGTACACCCGGATGGCCCAAAGATATTTATCAATTCTGACTGAACTGCCCATATCTCAACCCTCTCTGTTTCAATTCACAAAAGGACCTGGCGTCATCGGATCGACCGGAGTCTTGGGATGAGGCATACCTGGGAAAATGCTGTCCTCGTCCTCTTCGTCCTCATCGACCGGCTGTTCGTCCTCCTTGCCCGGATTGATGTATTCATCCGGAATCTCACGATGGTCCAGAATGGTTTCCAAGAGATAAGTGTCCGCAGCTCTCGGAACCAGCAGGAAGTCAGGAGACTCCCCAGGAACCAGCACCACTTCCCCTTCTTTGAGGACATAGAAGTCAGTCGGCACATGCAGGATGTCCTGATCTCCGTCCGCCTCTTCACTCCTCACCTGCAAAGCGGCCTCGCCCTTCGCGCAATAATAAAGGATGAAACTGGTGAACTTCTCCGTATAGATGTGAATCGGATCGGTCAGTTTGAGAGCGGTAGTCGTGAACTCGACTCCCTCCAGCAGAATTTCCGTCATCTTGTGAATGGCATCCTGACCGCAGCCGCATTCATGCTCATGTTCGTGGTCGTGACCACAACTGCATTCATGGTCGTGTTCGTGTTCATGGCAGCAGCAGCCGTCCTCATGGTCGTGACCGCACTCGTCCTCGTCTTCGTGATGACAATCGCAATGATACTCCGGATCCCAATGGCAACGGCAATACTTGCCCAACTCCACAAAATCAATTGCAGAAACCAGGTCCTCCTCACAAGAAGCGGCATCCAGCCCCCAATCGTAGATTTTGAGATCCATGTTGGAACTCTCCGCAATCTCCACAATCGTGACATGACCGCTCAGACCGTGGATCAGCCCCGGATCAATCTCATAATGGGCACCGGCGGCAGGCACAATCTCATTGACCTCCTCCAGAATCGACCCATCCTGACATTTTTCATACAAGTCGCGCGCAGAAATCTCCCGTTTCAGACCCAAATAGATACGGGCATCCTCCTGGGCATCCAGGACATACCACAACTTCTTCTTTCCAAGCGCATCGTATCTCTCTTCCGCAACAATATCATCCGGGCAGACATACAATCCGTAATTTCCGGCCACTTCCAATTTCTTGACCATCACCGGGAACTGACGACCATAAAAATTATATACTTCCTCTCCGACAATTCTCTCCAGATAGGTTTCCATCACATCACCGATCGTATTGCCGGCAAGCCAGCCATTGGCGATCCCTGAATCTCTGAACCCCAAATCTGAAAGGACCCATGTTTCTTTTCCCCATGCATGCTCATCTGACATGGACTCGAACTGGAAAGGATAGATTTTCTTTTTCTGATTTTCCATAAATTATGATAGAATATATCGTTTACTTTATTGAATTTGCAAGATAAGAAAAAAAGGCGACATGCAGAAAGCACATACAACAAAAAAAGAGAACGACCGAAATCGTTCTCTTTGCTCCTCAAACAGGACTTGAACCTGTGACCCTCTGATTAACAGTCAGATGCTCTAACCAACTGAGCTATTGAGGAATTTTGTGTCCCGTATTATTGAACCGGGATTGCAAAGGTACAACATTTTTATTACGATGCAAATTTTTCCGTACTTTTTTTCACATTTTTTTCTATATTTGTGAAGCACCAAACAAACTGACACTATGGACATCGATCTTCTATCCAAGATGGTCAAGGAGCTGATCCTTGATAATGACGAAGTTACGCTCCCAGGAGTAGGAACCTTCGTCACAGAAATCATTCCATCCTCTTTTTCAGACAAAGGCTATACAATCAATCCGCCATACAGAAGATTGTACTTCCGACAGAAACAAAATGACCAGGATTCCAAGCTTTCCGACTTCTATGCCCAGTCCAACAGCATTGACAAGGAAACCGCCAAGATCATCATCAGCGATTTTCTACACGAGATGAAAGAGACCCTGCTCCGGAAAAGAATCATCGTCTTCCCGGGACTCGGCAGACTGAGGGCGACCAAAGAGAACAACCTCTTCTTCATCGCCGACGAGGACCTGGACATCTATCCGGAAGGATTCGGACTGGAATCCATCTCCCTGAAGACCCATCAGGAGACGACAGAAGAAGTCAGCCAGGCCATTGAGGACCTGAAATCGCTCATTACCGACCAACCGAAAGAAGAGTCCGTGCCAGAACAGACCGCAGAGACCGCGCCAAGCCCAGAAGAAACGACCGCACCGGAACAGGAAGCGCCACAACCCCCTGTCCTCCCACGGGAAATGCCAATGTCTCCGGAGACACCTCGGCCAGAAGTTCCAGAGCCCGAAATTCTACAGGAAGAAACTGCGCCGGAAACGCCACAGGAAACCATTCCGGTGGAAGAAAAGATAGAGCCGGAAACACCAGCGGTAGAAATTGCAGAACCAGTAGAAGAACCGGCA
>JAHHQQ010000002.1 GCA_020026275.1 Bacteroidales bacterium | reverse complement strand
GTCTTTCGTTTCGTTTCCAATTTTGAATTATTCTAAATTAGGTGAAATCCGGATGCAAATATACAACTTGTCCTGAAATTTCCAAATTATAATTATTAAAAATTAGATTTTTTTTGATGAAACTGTTCATTTAAAAGGAATTTGATATATTTGCGGGCTTTTTACAATACTGTTTTGTAAAGAAATCATTAAAAAATAGTCAAGTAGTGAGTACTTTTTCTAGAAACAATGCTGCCGGATACCTTGCCGGCCTCCTGGCTGGAGCTTCTTATGGCATGAACCCGCTTTTCGCAAAGCCACTTCTAGGCCACGGAGTTAGTGTCTCGACCATGTTGGTCTTCCGCTATTTCATAGCGACCCTCATTATGGCCATAATTATGATGCTTGGCCGGAAAAGAATCAAGATTAATTGGAAACAAATGAAAATGCTGGTTGTATTGGGCTTCTTGTTTGCAGGTTCCAGCATTCTTCTCTTTGAATCCTACAATTTCATTCCATCAGGACTGGCAACTACCCTGATCTATCTATATCCAGTATTCACTGCACTCATGATGCTCTGTCTCAAAGAATATCCCAATTGGCAGACATGGGTATCCATCATCATGACCATGTGCGGCGTACTGATTCTCTGCATGCCTTCTGGCACGTATGATATCAATATATTCGGAATTGTACTGGCTGTATTATCATCACTTAGCTATACCCTATATCTGGTCATTATCAACCGATCCCACAGATTGCATTCCATTCCGGCAAATACAATTACCTTTTACGCATTAACTTTCGGCAGCATTTTGGTACTTCTCTACAAATTGATGGAAGGTGGCACTTTTACAGAAGGAATCTCTACCGCAAGGGACTGGATGAGTCTGATATCTCTGGCCATTTTCCCGACCATGCTCTCTCTCTGGGCACTGGCTTTCTCTACCAAACACATCGGCCCGACCAAAACATCCGTTATGGGTGTAGCAGAACCGATTACGGCCATTCTGATTGGAACCCTCTTTTTCTCAGAGCCATTTACGACCAATATTCTTATCGGCGCAATCATCTGCGTGGCGGCAGTCATGCTCTTGATTTTGTCAGGTAAAAAAAATTGACTCGTAATGATGGAGAATCTCAAAAATCTGATTATATTGAAAATACTATAAATTATCATAATATGAAGACAATCATCAGAGACGCCTCTTTTGAGGATGCAGAATTTGTAGCGTGGACTGTTTTGACTGCCATCGATATTGAACCGACCTCCAAAAACTTGAGACGAGCTTCCGGCATCTGCCGTCTGGACGATACGCTTTACAGCTGGCGCAATGCCCGAATTTGTGAAATAGACGGAGAAAACGCAGGATGTATCGTCGCCTACAGAGGCGAAGACTATAAGGCATTCCGCACCAAAACTTTTGGAATCATCAAGGATTCCTTCGGAATAAATTTAGAAACCAATCCTGATGAAACGGTTCCAGGAGAATTCTACTTGGACAGCATTGCCTTTCTCCCAAAATTCCGTGGTCTTGGATTGGGCAAGAAGTTGCTGCTTGACGGCATTGAACTGGGCAGGCAAAAAGGATATGAAAAAATCACACTTCTGGTAGATGAAATCAAACCCAATCTTATGCGCTATTATGCTTCCATCGGCTTTCAGCCCAAAGGGAAAGTGCATACATTTGGAGAAGACTTCTTAAAAATGGAAGCATACTGACAAAAAAGAGCGGAAACCGCATGATTTCCGCTCTTTCATCATTTGTCCCCTTTCAGGAATTATCTATCCTTGGTATAATCGTGGGATTCGACCATATGTTTAGGGTCAAGAGCCTCATCCAGCTTCTCTTTGGTCATGATACCATTCTCAAGCACGATGTCATAGACTGATTTACCTGTTGCCAAAGCTTCCTTTGCCACCTTGGTACTAGTCTTGTATCCTATGTAAGGGTTAAGGGCCGTGACAATTCCGATACTGTGCTTGACCATCTCCTCGCAACGTTCCTTGTTGATGGTGATACCTTCGATGCATTTCACTCTGAGAATATCGATGACATTGGTCAACCAGGAGATGCTTTCAATCAAACATTCTGTAATGACCGGTTCCATCACATTCAACTGAAGCTGACCGGCCTCTGCGGCCATCATGATAGCAGTATCATTGCCTATCACCTTGAAGCAAACCTGATTGGTCACCTCAGGAATAACAGGATTGACTTTTCCTGGCATGATAGATGAACCTGGGGCCATTGGCGGCAAATTGATCTCATGCAAACCGCAGCATGGACCGGAACCCATAAGACGAAGATCGTTGCAGATTTTGGAAAGTTTGACAGCCAATCTCTTCAATGCACCGGAATAAGAAACATAATCTGCTGTATCAGGAGTCGCCTCCACCAAATCAGCCGCCAGCTCCATTTTGTCACCGCAAAGTTCCGTCATCTTCTGAGTGCACAGTTCTGAGAAACCAGGCACAGCATTGATGCCGGTACCGATGGCAGTACCTCCCATATTGATCTCATGCAACATTGCCGCATTGCAATTCAAATTCTCTATCTCCTTTTCGAGTGAATGTGCAAAGGCCATGAATTCCTGACCGGCAGTCATTGGAACAGCATCTTGAAGTTGGGTACGTCCCATCTTGATGATGTTTTCATACTCTTTCCCTTTCTTGGATAATGCTTCAATGAGCTTCGCAAGATTGGCGACCAGTTTCTTGTTCATTCTTATAAAAGTATATTTGATCGCCGTAGGATAAGCATCATTGGTGGACTGTGCGCAGTTCACATGATCATTTGGAGAACAGAATTTGTATTCACCCTTCTTGTGTCCCATCAATTCAAGCGCCCTGTTGGCAATTACCTCATTGGCATTCATATTGACAGAAGTACCGGCTCCCCCCTGCATCATGTCAATCGGAAACTGATCCACAAACGCTCCTTCCACAATTTCCTTGCATGCCGCGGCAATTGCTTGAGCGACATCATGTGGCAGTGCCCCCAATTCCTCGTTAGCAAGAGCCGCCGCCCATTTGACATAAGCGATGGAAACGACAAAATCTGGATAATCACTCATATGATTAGCAGAAACATGATAATTGTTCAATGCTCTCTGCGTCTGCACACCGTAATAAGCATCAACTGGAACCTCCAACTCTCCCAAGAGGTCAGATTCAATTCTGTAATTAGCTGAGTCCATTTAAATTATAGTTTTAAAGTAAGTATCTTCAAATATATATTAATTATAACAAATTTCCTATAACAAGGTTTGAAATTTGTTATAGGAAAGAGGGAAGTCTGAATAAGATTGCAAAGTTAAACTTATTTATGTGCAATACATTCAATTTCTACCAATGCGCCTTTCGGAAGAGCCTTGACCGCCACCGCAGAGCGAGCTGGAAAAGGTTCTGAAAAGAACTCGGAATAAATTTCATTCATGGCTGCAAAGTCCCCCATATCTGCAAGAAAAACATTGGTCTTGACAACATTGGACAAATCCATTCCGCCAGCGGCAAGAATGGTCTTGATGTTCGACAAAGATTGTCTTGTCTGAGCTTGGACTCCTCCCTCTGGAAAAGCACCTGTAGCCGGATCAATAGGAAGTTGGCCGGAAGTAAAGATAAAATTACCTGCAAGTATGGCCTGACTATAAGGTCCTATGGCAGCAGGAGCTGCCTCTGTATTGATTTTTATCATAATTGAAACATATTGAAATATTACCAAAATCAAAAATCCATGGCACTTCTATCCACCAAGTTATCAGGAATTTCCATTCCGTAAACTGATTTTCTAAGAAAATCTGAATAATCCCTGATGTCTGGATGTGCATCCTGCTCCTCCACCGAAATCACCTTGCCAATTCCCATACGGATCAGTTTGCCACCCTTCGTGACTGTCTCTTTCGGAAGCCTCAACAACCTCAAGCGCCAGTCAATGAGTCCAAGATAGTAAAAAAACATGGAATGATGGTCAAAAAAACGTACCGGAACAATCGGGACATGCGCTTTCTTGATGAGACGGACGACTGCTTCCTGCCATTCTCTGTCCAAAATCTGGTGAGTTTTGAGATCATAGTTTGAAACAGCCCCCGCAGGGAAAAAGCCAATGGAATTTCCCTCACGCAGATGCTTCAGACTCAATCTCACCCCATTGATACTTTCCTTCGTGGCGGCCGTACGTGTCTGTCCAGTAGGAATCACAGTAATGAATGATGGCTCAAAGGCCTTCAAGATGCTCAATGTCTTGTTGACCATAATCTTGTAACCAGGATAAAGGTGTCCGAAATAATCCGCCAACATCAATCCGTCCAAACTTCCATATATATGATTGCTGATGGTCAGGAAATTGGAAGAAGGAAGGGCAGCCAGATTTTCCTGGCCGCCCACCTTATAGTCAACACCCATATTCTTGAGTACATATTTGGCGAAATCTGTCCCCTGATGCATACAGGCCCCATCATATACCTTGCACACATCATCCAGAGCCGTCACATGCATAGCCCAGCGGGCAAAAGCATTTCCTATCTTTCCCCTGAAGACAGGAGACATCTTTTCCAAATCGGAAATCTCAATCAGAGCCATATCATTTGTTATTCAAAGGTTCCATTTCGGCATAGCCCTTTCCATCTTTTACAAGATTGTAGAAATAGAAGGTCATCAGCAATGCAAAAATAGTCAAGGCTATGATATCCAGAAGGGTCAGGCTGACATTCCACTTACACAGCGAGAAGTTCCACATAAAGTCCCTGAGAGGCCTAAAGAAGATAAAGAGCGTATTGGCTATGACGATAATCAGACGAAGTTCTGTAGGTCCCATCTTACCGTAAGTCAATTTGAACTCATTCTTCAGATGAGTGTTGATATAGACGGAAATGGACAGAATCAGATAAGCTGTCAATACGAGGAAGGCAATGTTCAAGTCCAAAAGCGGAGAAAGACCAGCTCCGATGAACATGATAGACTCATTGATGCAGTCTACATTGTGATCCAGGAAGAAACCATATTTCGGTCTCTGCTGTTTACGCACTCTTGCAAGAGTACCATCCATAGAGTCGCCGTACCAATTGACCAGAAAGCCGAAAGAAGCCAGCCAAAGATAGTTGATACTGATGCCAGACAGTGCGTAACCAACGGCAATGATGACAGCACCCAAAAAACCGATGAAAGTCAACAGATCTGAAGTGACCCATTTAGGTTGCCTTTCTGCCAACCAGACTAAAACTTTTTTTTCAGCAGCATTCAGAATAGAAGTCTGAATCCTCTCTGCTTGTTTTCTTTCCATGTTAGAATTTATTTAATGTTCCAATATAATAATTAAAGTAAAAAAGTCGCGCAAAAATAAGACCCCGATAAGATCTTCTGATACCCTGCGGCCCTTTTAGAAAATTCAAACTGTAAATATAATCATTTTACCTGACCATTGGCCGCATTTTCTGCCACGACAAAACCGGTTGTCCAGGCCGCCTGCAGATTGAAGCCTCCTGTGATGGCATCGATATCCAGAATTTCGCCGGCAAAATACAGCCCCGGATGCTTACGGGATTCCAAGGTGTTGAGATTGAGATTGGACAGGGCGACCCCACCGCAAGTGACGAATTCCTCCCGGAACCGGTTCTTGCCCGAGACATGAATCGGGTCATTGACCAGCATCTCGACAAGCCGGTTGCGGTTCTTCTTGTCAAGTGCTTTCCACCTCAGATCGGCCGGTATCCCGGAACGGCCAAGCAGCCATCTCCAAAGTCGGGAGGACAAAGCCGGAGGATGGATAGAAGAAATCAGTTTCTGTTCATTGGCCCGGGCCATCTCTTCCACAGCAGAACGGACCTCGTCCCTCTTGCTCTCCCCCATCCAGTTGACATTCAAGTCACAGACATAACCGTTGTCGTGCAGATAACGGGCGGCATAGGAAGACAATTTGAGGATAGCCGGACCGCTCAGTCCGAAATCGGTGATGAGCAGAGGCCCTTCCGAACGGAAACGGGTCCCGACAATTCCCACCGAAACCAGGTCCACGACCGCTCCAGCCAGCTGTTTCATGGCCGGATCCTCCTGAGTGAAAGCGAACAAAGATGGGACCGGTTCGACAATATCCAGGTCAAGCTGTTCGAACAACGCATATTGGCCGGAGCGCGGAAAACCGCCTGCTGTCACCACCAGCACGTCACAGTCATGAGCAGGAAGGCCCGCATCCGCGAAATGCAGACGATAGCCGGAAGATTCAAGCAAAGGTTGGATTCCATATACCTTATGCCTTACATGAAGACGCACCCCCAGCCGTCCCATCTGACCGGCAAGCGCCCGAACGATTGTCATGGCATCTTGCGTGACCGGGAAGATGCAATGATCTTCCTGAGTCACACAGCAGACACCCAATCTTTCAAACCATTCCAATGTATTCTGATGGTTGAAACGGTGAAAGAGCCGCTTCATCAGTTTGTCCCCTCTCGGATAAGCCTCCGAAAGGCTTCTGATCCCCTCAAAATCATTGGTCAGATTACAACGTCCCCCTCCGGTCACGGCCACTTTCGCCAGGGGCCGGCTGCCTGCTTCGAAGATTTCCACCTCCGCATCCGGACACCTCCGTTTGATTTCAATCGCACAGAGACACCCTGCGGCGCCAGCTCCTGTTATTGCAAATTTCTTGGGCATCAGATAACCAGAGGAGACAGTTCAATTATGCTTTCTGGGAATAATATTCAATCAGCTTGTCCATAGGAGCCTTGATGATCACGCCCACGGTCATGCCGTATTCAGCGGCCACCTCTCTCAGAACAGACTCGAAGTGATAGCAGATAGAGCCCACGCTGTTGAATGTATATTTCTGATAATCAGGATAATGCGTAATCACATTGTTGAAGAAGTCCACAAAGGCGGATTTGACGAGTGCATGGAAGTACGGATCTTTGTCCATGTTCTCTCCCACAAACTTGGTGAACTGAGCGCAATATTTGTTCGGAGCAGGCTGGGTGTAGATCTGCTTGATGATTTCATCCCTGGTCTTGCCGATGACAGGAGCGAACATTTCCCGGACATTCTCCGGCATGTTCTTGCGCAGATAGTCGCCGATGAGACGTTTGCCGATGTAAGAGCCGCTGCCTTCGTCGCCCATGATGTAGCCCAGTGCATCCACCTTCATCTCCACGTCATTTCCGTCGAAGAGGCAGGAGTTGGAACCCGTTCCCAAAATGGCGGCAATTCCTCTGTTGTCACCCAAAACGGCTTTGCAGGAAGCGAGCAGGTCGGAAGCGGAATAGATGGTTTCAGCCTTGGTGAACATTCTGCCCAACACGTCATTCATGTAAGGTTTCATCATATCGGACACTCCGGAGCCATAGAAATAGACCTCCTTCACGGCATCGTAGTCAAATCCTTCCGGTGCCAGGCTGGTAAAGTCCGCAATGATGTCTTCCTTGGAAATGAAATTGGGATTGTATCCCTTGGTCTGGAATTGGAATGCTACCTTTCCTGCTTCAATGGCAGCCCAATCGGTTTTGGTAGAACCGCTGTCGGCAATCAATATCATAATTTTTAAATTTTTATACGTTAATTAATTCTTGATTAGGAAAATCAAATTTACAGATTTAGAAATTAATTTCAAAACCCACATTGACTGACATCCGATGAGGTACCTTTTCCATCTTCCCGCCTATTTCGTGTCGTGCATGCGTCAAACGCCAATTGAAATCGATCCGAAACAATCGGAATATATTGGAAATTCCGACACCGACTTCCACGTAAGGCGTTTTCAATTCTTTCATTCCTTCCGGGAACAAGAGAAAAGCATTCTGTGAAGTCGCCGGCCCAAGAGAGCCGTCATTTTGGTCCGATATGGTTCCATACACAGCCTTGACATTAAATATTTCCCTCAAATTCAATTTCCGGACCAGGGGTATCTTGCCTAGAAAGAACCCTTCAAAATTATGCTCCCACAGGCAACTCACCCAAGCATCGGAAGCAAACTCATAATAATCCATACAAGCAAACGCCGACGGATCGACAAAGTAGGTGGAATTGCCCTCATGCAGTTTCAACAACGGATAAGGGACCTTGCCAAATATTTTACCGGCATTGAACTTGATCTTGCTGGTTCCGATTGGAGGAAGTTGGAGATGGTAGCTGATGGTTGCCTCAGCTCTCGCGAAATTATAGTCGTTCTGCCTGAGGCCTTTGAAACCACCAAAAAAATCCAAGGTGATTACCGGATATTTTGTATAGAGATAATGGTTCTCATATGTACCTCGGACAACGGTTTCATCCCATGAAAAGCGCATGGTATAACGGAGATAATTCTCCGCCACACTGCTCATGGCAGTACTGTCAGGGCGGAACATCGGTACATAATCATTGGCATGAATTCGCTTGGAACTGAATGAAAACATATTGCTGAAATGAGTGTTGATCTCATGTTCATAGCGGACAAGGAACTCATCCACACAGCTCTTCTTCACATAACCGCCGCCTCCTTTCGCAAAAAGGTTGGACAAGACATTGGTCTCCGAGAAAGCCTTCTCCCCTCTACCCAGCTGACACATGTCAACCTGAGCATGTGCAAACAATTTTCGCATAGGAGGATTGCCAAAGACATATTCGACATCTCCCCCTCCTTTCCATCGATGGTCTTTCAAGCCATAGGCCGCATATCCCGTGAACCGAAACTTGCGGCTCAAATGACGGTTCGTACGCAATCCCAGCTGAAAGCGACGCCCCTCCAGCTGGTTGTAGCTGGTAAGCTGATCATAAGTTCCCAGACCAATAGGCCCGATATCCCAATAGCCTACAGCAAAAGTATTGACCAACTTATAGATATTCTTGTAGGCCGGCACCTGCTTGACACTCTCCACCATCTTGTAGATATTCTGTTCTTTCTGGCTCAGTTCATACGGCCGGATCCGGCTCCAATATTCAGGGCTTCTCCGGTTTGCATTCTCTTCCAGTTCTTCTGCATATTTCTGGTCTTCTACTCTCCGGGATGTTTCCTTTCCAAGCGCCACATCATAGAAAAGCAGTTCTCTGCGCCCGATCACAGAAGCCAGTTCAGAAGAATCGGACAAAAACAGGGAGAAGTCGGCATAGAGTTTCTCATTCTTGTAGAACCAGACAGAATCGCCCAGTTTTTCATGTTCCACCCCAATCACCAGATCTCTGATCCAATTGACGTTTCCTCTTTTTTGAAGCCGTGCATGCAAGTCTCGCAGGGCAAAATCCATGGCATCAATGGACATCTCCCCATCCAGAGAAGGTGAAGATATGAACTTCTTCGGATGAAAACGAATCTTGTATGTCTTCCGCCGGTCAATCTGGAGGCTGTCAATCAAATAATAATTGTAGTAGAGACTTCCATTGGAAGATAAGGGGGAAGGAATATTCAAATTGCCAGCCTGGATAAAATTCTTGTAGAAATCAATTTTCATGTGAAGGCTTCCTGTCATACGCAAGAGGGCATTTTCAGGATTGAGTCCAGATATCTGGCTGGCTTCTATGACCTCCTTGTCCACTCCTGCCGGTTTGTCATGATATCTTTTCGTGACCGCTTCTGACAACATGACCGGAAGATAGGACGTTCCTGAAATAACAGATGTGTCCACATAGTCCATGACAAAGCCAAAACGTTTGCTGAAAGCCTTCCAATTCAGATTCTTTTCCGGATTGCTCAGATCCATCTCCATCTTGTTATAGACATGGCAACGGTATTTTTCTTGTTCCTCCGGATCATTCCGTTTCCGGTGGCGACTCACCTGTGACAAAATCCATTTCACATAGCTGTCGTCAGGTTTGACAACCGAAGCTTCCAGCAAATCAGAGCTGACCTTGAGTGCGAAATCTATATGGTTGTAAGCATCCAAATGAATTTTCTCTTCCTGAGACTCGTAGCCCAACAGGAATGCGACGACAACATCAGATCCAAGATCTCGGGCCTCCAGCATGTAATTTCCTTCCAGGTCAGTCGTCACTCCCGTTTGAGTTCCCTTAAAGTAGATGCCGACAAAAGGAAGACCTTCTCCCGTATCCTTGTCTGTGACTCTTCCCTTGACTTTTGTAGTTTGGGCAGATGCCACAAATGAGGCTACCAGAAGAATTCCAAGTACTGCAATTATCCTATATGATATATATAATGTCTTTCTCAATTATTTCAATTTATCAAACAAATATAGCAAATAATCGAAAACTGCCACTTTGCTGAAGCATCAGAGGTTTTCAAATGCAATATATCATAAAAAGTATATTTTTATTAATTTTGTATGGAATTTATGTCTGAAAACTCCAGGCATAAGATTTGAGGCTTACCAAAAGATAATTTCAAAGAATATGAACAATCACACTATCGAGAAACAGGCATGGATATTTCCAGGAATCCTCTATATCTGCCTGGCAGTCCTGGACATCGTTGCCATATCAGCCGGTCTGGCCGATCTTCATTTTGTCGTCAAACCTATGCTGATGCCGGTTCTGGCAGCCACCGCCTTGATCTTATTCAAATCAAAGTCAGCACCTTCTGCCATCATCGGCTTTCTGATGGCAGCTCTTGCCTGCCATACTGCCGGAGACATCTTCCTTCTCTATGACGGCAATCGGATATTCATCTACGGACTTCTCGCGTTTCTGGTGGGACATATCTTCTATATTGCCATCTTCGGTTCCAACATCCGGGAAAATACCATGAAGGAAAATCCAATTTCCGCTCTCCGTATCACCATCTATTTGACTTGCTGCATCCTGCTTCCTGTCTTGGTGGGCACTTGCCTTTCCAAACTCAGCACGGCTCTTTCCATCTATGTCGGCATTTATGCTTGGATTCTGCTTTCCATGACCTATCTGGCAGGACGCTGCGCAGCTCTCAAGCTAGAAGGCGGCAAATTCGCATTTATCGGAACGATCCTTTTTGTCCTTTCAGATTCGCTGTTAGGATTGAACCAGTTTCTTGATGTTTCTTTTCCCTTCCGCCACGAACTGATTATGCTCACCTATACCATGGCACAAGGATTCATTGTCTATGGAATCGGCAAATTCTACAATGAAAGACGCAACTTGAACTAAGCGGCTTCCATCGGAAAAGAAAGGCTGCAGGGACTCAAATCCTGCGGCCTTTTGTTTTCTCCTCCCTTTCCTGAAGACGGACACTATAGTTTTTCTGCTCGTCTGCAGACCTGGGATGTGCGGCAGCCACAGAATCCACAATAGAACGATAATGGGCCGCGACGGAATCCAGATTTGGGAGCAATTCCTTCCTGATCGGTTCCACAGATGGAGATTCCATCGTAAGAGGATTGATTGGAGTACCGTTCTTCCATACACGGAAATCCAGATGAGGGCCTGTCGCTGTACCAGTCATCCCCACATAACCAATAACATCTCCTTGACGGACACGGTCCCCGACCTTGAGGCCATTCGCATATCTGGAGAGATGCAGATAGGCAGTCGTATAGACACTGTTGTGACGGATCTTGACCGTATTTCCGCCACCGCCGCCCCAGCCCTTGCTGATAACGGTCCCGTCCCCGATTGACATGACCGGAGTACCGGTCGGCGCCGCATAATCCACGCCGGTATGCGCTCTCACCTTGCCGGTCACCGGATGCTTGCGATGATAGGAGAAGCCGGAACTGATCCGTTTGAATTTGAGAGGTGCCTTGAGAAAAGCCTTCTTCAGACTTTCTCCTTTTTCGTTCCAATACAGATTCCCCCCCTCTCCGGCATCGTACATAATAGCAGGGAATTCTGACTGATTGTGATTGAAGACAGCATAATAAATACTGTCAATGCCAACAATCTCCCCTTCACATTCCTTCTGACCGTACAGCACCCGAAAGCGGTCTCCGTCCTGAAGAGAAAAAAAGTCAATCGTCCATGCGTAGATATCCGACAATTCCCCAATCATCAGAGGCGAAACCTCCGCATCAAGCATATCGTTCCACAAAGAAGAAGAAATGGTCACATCCGCATACTGCCGGATGATGTCTACCTTCTTCCGCACAGGCCGTGCCTGAAAAGGAGGACGACAATGAAAAACCAGCATATTGATCTTGTCCTGATGATAGACCAGATACTTCAGTCCGCCGGAAGTGGAAGTCGTGTCATAATAGGCTTCATAACTGTTTCCGGCCCTCAGTCTCTTAGGGTCAAAGAGAGAATCCGTCGCCACAACCAGATCATAGGCATCCTGATTAGAGAGCCCGACTTTGCTCAAAACAGCAGAAAAAGGTTCCCCGCTTCGGACAATTCCTTTCACGATGCGAAAGGAATCTGTACAAAACCCCAAAGGATAAACGGTATCCTGTTTTTCAACATTTCCTGCGACCATTGCAGATTTTTTCCCGAACTGACACGACGGCAGACAGAGCAAGACAACAAAGGAAGCAAACACTAGAAAAGGCAATATCTTCTTCATCTTCAATTAATCTGTTAAATCTCTCGAACTACATGAATCCAAAAACTGGATAGAACCTTTAAAAGTAAGCAAATTTGCAGATTATCACAAAAATATCCTATCTTTAGCGTTTCAAATTGGAAAACTTATTATGAAACGACATCTTAAAGTCTTCAATGCTTTAATGTTCATCGCAGCGCTCAGCCTGCCATCCTGCTTCAAAGAGGAGGCTCCCAATGCGGAGTGCGACATTTTACAGGCTGTCCTGCATCTGGATCAGAAAGAAATCACCGAGTATCTCTATAACCCATCCGATACTCTTGTCAATGTAGATTACTCCAACCACGAAATCAACTTTTCCATCAAGGCCGGAACCAACGTCCAGCTGATGGCTCCACATTTCGTCCTCACGGAAGGAGCGACCATCAGTCCGGAAAGCGGTTCCATCCAGGATTTTTCCAAAGGGAAAGTCAAATATACCGTCACCTCAGAAGACGGGAACTGGCAAAGGGAATACCTGGTCGGTTTCTCTGCCAGCATCCTGGTCCCTAAATTCGACTTTGAAGAGTTCAGACTGGAGCCGAAAGGCAACTACTACCAGTGGTACAGCCAACTGGAAGACGGCAGCTATGTGAACAACTGGGCCAGCGGCAACCAGGGCTACACCTTGGGTGCGCCGGAAGGCACCACCCCGGAAAAATATCCGACTTCCTACTCCAAGGACGGTGTGAACGGCTGCTGCCTGAAGCTCACCACCATGAGTACCGGAGCGATGGGTGCGATGTTCGAGAAACCGATCGCAGGAGGCAGCTGCTGGTTGGGAGAATTTGATTTCAGCAAATCCCTGACCGAATCCATGAAGAGCATCAATTTCGGTGTCGCCTTCAACAAGAAGCCGCTCGAAATCACCGGCTACTACAAATTCAAGGCAGGTCCTGTCGTGACCGACAAGAACATGAAAAAGCATCCGGAGGTCAAGGACGAACCGGACATCTTCGCCGTCCTCTTCATCAACCACGACAAAGACGGCAATCCGATCTGCCTGTATTCCGACAATGTCAAGACCAGTCCTCAGCTGGTAGCGATCGCCCAGGTGCAGAACATGCAAGAATGTGACACCTGGCTGGAATTCAAGGCGGAATTCAAATACCTCAAGCCGATTGATCCGGAACTGCTTGTCAAACAAGGCTACAGCCTTTCCATCATGTTCAATTCCAGCAAGGAAGGAGACATTTTCTATGGCGCCGTCGGCAGCCAGCTGATGGTCGATTCCGTTGAAGTGACCTGTGAAAAATAAACTCGAAGAATCATGAAAAGAAAAATATTGCTCATTGCACTGACCGCTCTGATTTCCCAGATGGCCTTCGGCCAAAAATGGCTGAAAGATTTCAACTACACCCTCCGGACCGGTGGCAACATCGGAGGAACCGCCCCTATCGGCCTTCCTGCAACCATCAGAGGATTGAATTCCATGAAAGTCCGTCCGAACCTCTCCCTGGGAGTAGATGCCATCAAACCCATGAATGACAAATGGGATCTGATGGTCGGACTCCGTGCCGAGAACAAGGATATGACCATGGATGCAAGGGTCAAGACCTACCACATGCAGATTGAACAAGGTGGCAAGGTGGTGGAAGGCTACTACACTGGAAATGTGAAGACGCTGGTCCGTCAGAAGATGATCACCTTGCCGGTCATGATGGCCTACAAGTTCAGCCGCGACCTGAGTCTCCAGTTCGGTTCCTACATGTCCATCCTCATTGAAAAAGAGTTCAGCGGCTATGCCCATGGCGGCTATCTGCGTGTGGACACGCCGACCGGAGCGAGAATGGACATCGGAGAAGACGATACGACCAAAGGCACCTACGACTTCTCTGGCCAGATGAGATATTCCCAGTTTGGTCTGATAGCCGGTGCGGACTGGTACTTCAACAAGCACTGGGGCTGCTATGGCAACCTCTGCTGGGGTCTGACCGGTATCCACAAGGGGAACTTCAAGACCTTGGACCAGACCTTGTACCCGATCTATGCCACCATCGGCTTCATCTACCGTTTCAAACGCTGACCCCTCCCGGTCCCCGACAACCAGAAGAACATTAAAACTTAATATTGAATAATGACACCAACAGCAATTATCGTTACTGTGCTCGCCTATTTTGCAGTAATGTTTACCGTATCCTGGTTTTCTTCCAGGAACAATGACAATGCCGGTTTCTTCAACGGAAGCCGAAAATCCAATTGGCTAGTAGTCGCCTTCGCCATGATTGGCGCAAGCATGTCCGGCGTGACGTATGTTTCTGTTCCGGGCATGGTTGGCGTATCCGCCTTCGGCTATATGCAGATGTGCCTCGGTTTCATCGCCGGCTATCTCATCATCGCCTATGTCCTCACCCCTATCTTCTTCAAGATGAATGTGGTCTCCATCTATGAATATTTGGAAAACAGATTCGGTGGAGCCTCCTACAAGACAGGAGCCTGGTTCTTCTTCATCTCCAAAATGTTGGGTGCCTCTGTCAGATTGTTTCTTGTCTGTCTGAGCCTTCAGCTGCTTGTCTTCACCCCACTTCATCTGCCATTTGCGCTGAACGTGCTCATTTCTGTAGGCATTGTCCTTCTCTATACATATCAGGGAGGTGTGAAATCTGTCATTTGGACCGACACACTGAAAACCTTTGCCATGATCACCTCTGTCATCCTTTGCATCGTATTCATTTCCAAGAACTTGGATCTTTCCTTCAGCGGTCTGTTCAGTGCCATCAAGGAAAGTGACATGTCCCGCGTATTTGTATTTGACGATGTCAACAGCCCACAATATTTCTGGAAACAGTTCTTGGGAGGTATGTTCACAGTCATAGCCATGACGGGACTGGACCAGGACATGATGCAGCGCACGCTTAGTTGCAAGAATTACAAGGACTCACAGAAGAACCTGATCACCAGCACATTGATGCAGACCGTCGTCATTTTCATGTTCCTCTGCCTGGGCGTGCTCCTCTATCTGTTCGCACAAAACAATGGAATCAGCCAGACAGGAGATGAATTGTTCCCTGCCGTCGCCACCAGCGGCAAGCTTCCTGGCATCGTCGGCGTGCTCTTCATCATCGGCCTGGTATCATGTGCCTATTCCGCAGGCGGTTCTGCTCTGACAGCTCTGACCACCTCTTTCACTTTGGACATCATCGGCACCAAGGGAAAAAGCGAGAAGCAGGTCACCTCTATCCGTAAAAAAGTACATCTTGGAATGGCAGCCTTGATGTTCTTGAGCATCATTGTTTTCAACTTGCTCAACAACACCAGCACCATTGATGCGGTCTATAAACTGGCCAGCTACACCTATGGTCCAATTCTTGGCATGTTTACCTTCGGCATTCTCATGAAACAAAAGGTTCATGACAAATATGTACCCATTGCCGCTGTCATAGCGCCTGTTCTCTGCTTCATTCTTCAGACCAACTCCGAGAAATGGTTCAACGGCTATCAGTTCAGTTATGAATTGCTGATTTTCAATGCGCTCTTCACTTTTATCGGCCTTTGTTTCCTGATCAGAAAAGACCAGCCGGCTCCAGAAAATGCTGAAAGATAAAATTCAAAAACAAATAAAGCTGATCGCTTTTGATGCGGACGACACCCTCTGGTCCAATGAACCGCTGTTCAGGACTGCCGAAAAGAAGATGTCGTCCCTTCTTTCACAATATGGCACCCATGACTTCATTGCCTCCGAACTTTACCAGATTGAAGTCCAAAATATGGCAGATTATGGCTTTGGTGCCATGGCTTTCACCCTTTCTCTTCTGGAGACAGCCATCAAGATCAGCCACCATCAGTTGAATGCCAGTCAGACAGAACAAATTCTTAAGATTGGAAGAGAACTGCTCCACAATCCGGCAAAACCTCTTGATGGTGTAACCGAAACATTGGAAGCACTTCATTCAGATGGACGCTACCGCCTGCTGCTGCTCACCAAAGGGGAATTATTGACACAAGAAAATAAAATCCAACGGTCGGGGCTCGCTCACTATTTTGATGCAGTTGATATCGTTTCTGACAAAAATCGGGAAGAATATCTGAAAATATGCCAGAAATATGGTCTCTCGCCCAAGGAAATAATGATGGTCGGCAACTCTTTCAAATCTGATATCGCCCCTGTGCTTGAAATTGGAGGTATTGGAGTCCATATCCCAGCAGAATCTTTATGGCAACTGGAACAGACAGAAGAATACGAACACGAGAATCTGATCCACATTTCCAATCTTCGCGAACTGCTTTCCCTCTGCATTTGAAATAATTTTACTAAATTTAAAAATTATTTCAAATGCAATGAATCTAGAATTTCCTAATCTGCGATGAACAATTTTTTAACCAACGAGACCAACCGATGTCTGCTATGCAAAAAAGCCAGATGTTCGTCTGCCTGCCCTGCCAATACAGCCGTTCCCGACTGCATCCGTCTGTTCAAGGAAGGACAATATGAAGAGGCGGGTGCTCTTCTGTTCAGAAACAATCCATTCAGTGTCATCTCCAGCAAAGTATGTGACTGGTCTCGATTCTGTTTCGGACATTGCATCTTGAATCATAAGCAAATGCCCATCCACTGGTATGAAGTGGAACAGTTTGTTTCTGAACAATATCTGATGAACTATCATCCGGAGCAGATTAAAAAAGAAAAAGACAAAAAAATTGCAATTGTAGGTGCAGGTCCTGCCGGCATGACCGCAGCCATCAAACTGAGAGAAAAAGGTTATCACATTACCCTTTTTGACGCCAATCAAGCTCTCGGAGGTGTCTTGCGCTACGGAATCCCAGAATTCAGGCTGCAGCGCAGATTTATCCTCGAGTTTGACCGCATTCTGAAAGAATACGGCATTATTTTCCAGCCCAGAATGAGATTGGGAAGCAATCTGCATCTGAAAAATCTAAGGGAGCAATATGATGCAACCTTGATTGCGGCCGGCGCATCTTTGCACAGGGAACTGGAGATTCCTGGTGAAAAAGACAATCCGAGAATCATCTATGCCATCGATTACTTGAAAGATCCGGACGCTTATGCATTGAAAGGGAAAGTGATTGTTATCGGAGGTGGAAATGTAACTATGGATGCCTGCCGGACTGCCATCCGGAAAGGCTGCGACACCTATGTCTATTACAGGAAATCTTTTGAAGACATGCCTGCCAATTCTTCTGAAGTGAAAGAAGCGCAAGAGGACGGTGTAAAATTTGTATTGTTCAGGGTGCCGGTAGCCATCAAAGAAGGAAATGTTGCCGTCATGAGACTTTGTGAGAACATCGTGAATGAGACAGGCAAAGTGACCACCCGGATGATTGAAGGATTTGACGAGCAAGTGGTATTTGACCACATGATTGTCGCCATCAGCGAAAAAATGGACTATACCCTCTTCGGCCAACAGACAATTGCATTTGCCGGAAACGGCAGACCTGTCACAAACGAGCGGCAGCAGACTTCCCTGCCAGATGTCTTTCTTGCTGGTGACTATCTGCTCGGTCCCAAAACGGTAGTCGAGGCCGTTGCTTCCGCCAACAAGGCAGTTGAAGGAATTCTATACTACTTGTCAGGAGAAAAGAAGTAAAATAACGGTCTGGCTGATATAATCGGAACCAAAGAATTCATCCAATTGAAAGAAATCAAGAAACAGATCAAGTCACGATAAGAACATGAAAGAATTGTCATTGAACATCAAGCATTTTGAAATCAGAGGAATTGTTCCAGATGACCGGATCGAAAATATGATTTATGTCCTGGAGCCAGCCAAAGTCCTTTATAATCTGGGAGAATTCATAAAAAGGAAAAAAAATACTGGAATGGTTTCCATTTTCGGCATGGACTGGGACAATGACCTTTCTCCATGGCATGAAAAGAAAATTTTCAAGAAAGGAAGAGATTTTGGAGGCCATGCAGATGATTTCAGGATAGAATTACTTTATGAACTGATTCCTTCCATCGAGAAAAGTCTCTGTCTGACTTCCCCAAAACGCTATCTTGCGGGCATTTCACTGGCAGGTCTGTTTGCCTTGCACACGAGTTGCCACACCAAACTGTTTGAGGGTATCGCCTCTGTGTCAGGCTCTCTCTGGTTCAAAGATTTCATCCCCTGGCTGGAAGGACACAAGCCAGAAATCAAGCTGGCCTACCTCTCGGTAGGAGCTCAAGAGAAAAACACCCGTAACCCGATTATCGCAACTACAGAAGACTGCAACCGGAAAACCGTAGAAATTCTGAAGCGGAAAGGAATTGAAGCCGAATTGGAAATCAATCCGGGAGGTCATTTCGATGATGGTCCCATCCGCATCGAAAAAGCATTGAGATGGTTGCTCCAGACCAGTGCAGAACTGGAAGACAAACAAGATAACAATAGTATTTAAACATAATAAAATAACATTAGGTAAAATGGAAAATTTAAACTGTATTCTCTCAAACTTTACTGTCAAGGGTAAAATCACCTCCATCACCCCACTGGGAAACGGTCTGATCAATGACACATACAAAGTAGAAACAGAAGGTGACGCACCCGACTATGTGCTGCAAAGAATCAACAACGCAATCTTTACAGATGTAGATATGCTGCAACATAACATTGACTGTGTGACCGCCCATATCCGAAAGAAGTTAGAAGCAAAAGGAGAAAATGACATTGACCGAAAAGTCCTGACATTCATCCCAGAAAAAAATACAGGAAAAACCTACTTCCTTCATGAAGGAAAATATTGGAGGGTGTCCGTATTCATTCCTGAGGCCCAGACTTTCGAAACGGTCAATCCAGAATATTCCTACTATGCGGGAAAAGCTTTCGGCAACTTTGAAGCAATGCTGTCAGATATTCCTGACACACTCGGAGAAACTATCCCTGATTTCCATAACATGGAACTCAGACTCAACCAGTTGCTGGAGGCAGTACACAACAATAAGGCAGGTCGCCTAGGAAAAGGCAATGTCGAATTGGACGAAATTCTTTCAGACATCGACTTCTATGGGGAAGATATGTGCAAAGCTGAAAAACTGCATAGAGAAGGGAAACTGCCCAAAAGAATCTGTCACTGCGACACAAAAGTCAACAACATGATGTTTGACAAAAACGGAGATGTTCTATGCGTTATTGATTTGGACACTGTCATGCCAAGCTATGTCTTTTCTGACTTTGGAGACTTTCTACGTACCGGTGCCAATACAGGAGAGGAAGACGACCCGAATCTGGACAACGTCAATTTCGACATGGAAATATTCAAAGCCTTCACCAAGGGCTATCTCGAATCAGCCAACTGTTTCCTGACCCCTATTGAAAAAAACAATCTGCCTTATGCGGCTTGTCTTTTCCCATTCATGCAGGCTGTCCGGTTCTTTGCCGACTACCTCAACGGTGACACTTATTACAAGATCAAATATCCGGAGCACAATCTGGTACGTACACGCGCCCAGATGAAATTGTTCCACTCTGCAATGAGTCATCTTGATGAAATGCAACAATACATCGAATCCCTATAGGGGAATGAAGAAAGCAAGTATCTTGCTGACTTCCGTCTGGATATTGGTGGCTTGCTGTCAAGTGAAGCCACCAGTTCCTGTCTTGCCGATTCCGACACAAGAACAGATTGAATGGCAGAAGATGGAAAACTATGCCTTTGTCCATTTCGGCCTCAACACCTTCAATGACCTGGAATGGGGATATGGCGACACTCCTGCAGAAACATTCCGTCCTTCAGAGCTGGATTGCGAACAATGGGTCCGCATCATCCAGGCAGCTGGTCTGAAAGGAATCATCCTGACAGCAAAACATCATGACGGCTTCTGCCTGTGGCCCACCCAAACCGTGGACTACAACATTTCCCAATCCTCATACAAGAACGGAAAAGGCGACATGGTCCGTGAACTGTCCGACGCTTGCCGGAAACATGGACTCAAATTCGGTCTCTATCTATCTCCTTGGGACAGACATAATGCCGAATACGGCCGGGAAGGCTATCAAAAAGTCTACCACGAGCAGATCAATGAACTCATCTCCAACTACGGACCGCTGTTCGAATTCTGGTTTGACGGAGCGAATGGTGGAAACGGCTGGTACGGTGGAACCAATGAAATCCGATCCATCGACCCGGCTACCTATTATGGCTATGAGAAGGCCCGTGAAATGATCAAAAGAAAACATCCGTCTGCCATGATCTTCGGCGGCACCGTTCCAGATATCCGCTGGATCGGCAACGAATCCGGCTGGGCCGGCGCAACCTGCTGGGCCATGTATGACGAGAGCAAAGCCACACACTACAGACAGGCCCAATGGGGCATGGAAGAAGCCGGCAAATGGCTTCCTGGAGAATGTGATGTCTCCATCCGTCCGGGCTGGTTTTACCACCATCGTGAAGACCATCAGGTCAAATCCGTCCCTGCGCTTGTGGACCTGTACTACAAAAGCGTCGGACACAACGCCAATTTCCTGCTGAACTTCCCGATCGCACTGACGGGAAAGATTCATCCGACCGACTCTGCCCGCGCTATCGAATGGCACAAAGCCATCATTGCTGACCTCAAGGACAATCTGCTCGCCGGCAGAATCCCTGCCGCCAGCAACGAACGCGGAAGAGGCTACCTGGCCAAGAATGTCAGCGACGGCAACTGGGACAGCTATTGGGCGACGACCGATGACACGACCACCGGCACCCTTACCTACGCCCTGCCAGCCGGCACTCTGCTGAACCGGGTGCTCATCCAGGAATACATTCCACTGGGACAGCGTGTCAGAAAGTTTGACATTGAAGTGTCCCGTGAAGGCCACTGGTATTCCGTCGAAACGGCGGACAGCCTGACCACTATCGGCTACAAGCGGATTGTCCGCTTCAAGACCACACCGGCAGATTCACTACGACTTGTCTTCCTGGATGCCAGAGGTCCTCTCTGCATCAACAACGTGGAAGCATTTCACGCACAGGAACTGCTGGAACAGCCTGCCATCCGCAGAAACGCCAGCAATCTGGTCAGTCTCCGCGTGCTGGACAAGAATGCCGAAATCCACTATACTCTGGACGGTTCAGAACCGACGGCCGCCTCTGCCAAATATGAAGGACCGTTCCTCCTGGACCGGAAAGCGACCGTCAAGGCCGTCACCTACGATGCACACGACAAGAGGTTCGGTCCTGTCTCTATCAAGGAACTGGACATCTCCTCTGACCATTATCAGGTCCAGCGCCCGAAGAAGAACCATCCGGAACAGATGTTTGACGGAAATGGCTATACGACTTTCATTCTGCCATCCGGCGAAAAGGAAGTCGTCATCAAATTGTCCGAACCTCAGACCATCTGCGGTTTCCGCTACACTCCTGACCAGGGACGGGATGCGACGGGACACATTTCCCACTACGAATTCCTGATTGACGGACGCCTCGTTTCCGCTGGAGAGTTCTCCAACATCAAGCACAATCCGATTGAACAGGAAATCCGCTTCCTTCCTGTCCATGGCAGAAAATTGACATTCAGATGTCTCAGGACAGCTGAAGATGTCCAGCATATCGGCATCGGTGAATTTTCAGTCATCACCGAATAAGATTCTGAAATCTGATATAGAAAAAGGGATGGAATCCAAACGGTTCCATCCCTTTTTCATTGCTATCCGTTGCCGGATTATTTCTGTTTCAACCAACGCCACAGATCTTTCCAGGAAGCGCTCTTGCCGAAGATCAGGATACCGATACGGTAGATCTTGGCGGACAACCAGGCGAAGAGGGCAAAGGTAGCGATCAGCAGGAGGATTGACACAGCGATCTGCCATCCCGGTACTCCGAACGGAATACGTGCGGTCATGACAATTGGAGATGTGAACGGAATCATGGATCCCCATACTGCCAACGGACTGTCAGGTGACTTGAAGGCAATCAAGGAGATGAAGAAACCGATCAGAAGCGGAATCGTCACCGGAATCTGGAGCTGGCCGGCATTGGCATCCGTCTCGCTCTCCATGGCGGAACCGACGGCCGCAAACATGGATGCATAGAGGAGATAACCCAATATAAAGTACACCAGGAAACTCAAGATGATGGTCGGATAATCCAGTCTGGCGAGAGTGTTGAACACAGCCGCACCGCCAGTTGTCTCAGTAGCCGTAGAATCAGCCAGCTGGGCCATGGTCTCAGGGCTCAGGCCTGCCATGGAAGTAGCGTCCATTCCACCGGTCATGGAGGAAGTCTGCACAGCCGCCTCAGTCATGTCGGACATGTCAATGAACTGGCTGCCGATTCCGACCAGCACGCCGGTCAGGACAATCCACAGCAGGAACTGGGTCAAGGCGACCAGAGCGATACCGATGATCTTTCCGAACATCAGTTCAGTGGATTTCACAGAAGAAACCAGCACCTCCACGATACGGTTGCTCTTCTCTTCGATGACACTGGACATGACCATACTGCTGAACATGGTGATGAACAAATAGATGATCATTCCCAGAATCATGGAAATGGCCATATAGACGCCCGAAGAAGTGATGCTCTCGTTGCCTGTCTCATCCATCGTATAAGTGGTGATGGCGACATTGGACTTGACATCCTCCATGATCTTGTCCAGATCCGCAATCTGATAACTCTTGATGCGGTATTCCTCAACACTCTTGTCAATCCGGTTCTGGATGGAAGTCTTCAGTTCCGGACCAAGAGGTTTCTGGGAATAGGAAACCACATTGACTGTCTTGGTCTCCGGGTTCAGGGCAGAGATGTACAGCAGCACATCCTCTTCCATTTCTTTGGTTTTCAGTTTCAATTTGAGACTGTCCACATTGTAACCGCTGAAATCGGCATATTTGACCTGCTGGTTGGACTCCAGGTAAGGCAACACGATACCGGATTCATCCACGACTGCAATCTTTTTCGCCTCTTCCTTGCTGAACGTCATGAGCAAAGCGGGTGCGACGGAAATCAAAGCGAAGAAAAGCGGGCCCAGAAAAGTTACCAACAAGAAACTCTTCTTCTTGACACGGGTCATGTATTCACGCCCGATGATGACATTTATTATTCTGAAATTCATAATTGTTCCAATCTAAAAATACACAGACCTATTTTTCTGAATAGCTCAAGCCTCCGGACTCAGCGACCAGTTTGATGAAAACGTCATTCATCCTCGGAATCAGTTCCTTGAACGAATTGATGACCACCTGACGGGAAATGAGGGCCGAAAGGACATCGTTCTGGTTCACCCCATCCTTCAAGGACAGGACTGCCGTATGTCTTCCCATATTGTTGTCATCTGAAATAATATCAAATAACAGATTATCACTCTCCAACGGCTGATTGGCAGTATAGATCAGTTCGATGTTGTTGTTGCCATATTTTCGGCGCACCTCGTCCACCCCTCCGGCAATAACCAGATTGGACTTGTTGATGAGCGCGATATTGTCGCAAAGTTCCTCAACAGATTCCATGTTGTGCGTGGACAGGATGATGGTCGCCCCTTCGTCTTTCAGACGCAGGATTTCCTGACGGATAAGGTCGCTATTGACTGGATCGAAACCGGAAAACGGCTCATCCAGAATCATCAGGGCCGGTTTGTGCACGACAGTGGTAATAAATTGTACCTTCTGAGCCATACCCTTTGACAATTCTTCCACCTTCTTCTTCCACCACCCTTCAATTCCGAAACGCTTGAACCATTTCTTCAGTTCCACACGAGCTTCTTTAGCAGACATCCCCTTCAACTGGGCCAGATAAAGAGCCTGTTCGCCGACTTCCATCTTTCGATACAATCCTCGCTCTTCCGGAAGATAACCGATCCGCTCCACATCCCGCTGTGTAATCACATGCCCATCGAACAATACTCTTCCACTGTTCGGTATCGTGATTCGATTGATGATTCGGATCAATGTAGTCTTGCCGGCACCGTTCGGCCCCAACATTCCAAAGATTTTTCCCTCAGGAAATGTCAAAGAAACATTGTTCAGTGCCGTATGGTTACCAAATCTCTTTGTAATTTCCTCGCATTGAATTAGTGCCATAGTATTTAATTTAATATTTTAATGATCAATTCTATCAGGAGTTCACCCTGGCCAGCTTCTCCTGTCATTCCTCCTTTCCCCTTGAAATCATATTCTTCCAGCAGTCCCATGACCTGCAAACATTTTCGTACCGGATAATTCTGGATAGCGGTATCATACTCCCCCATAAAGAATGGGGATACCCCCAATACCTTAGCCCTTTCCCCCACATTGGCGGCAGGATGCTTCATCAAGAAGGCTTCATATTTCAGAATACGGTTGAAATGAGTATACAGAGCAGCTGTTGCTATCAACAGGACAAATCCAGGTTCCGCGCCAATATGGGATGCAATTTTCAACGCTTTTGCAGAATCCCTAAAAGACAATGCCTTCGTCAGTTCAAAAATATTGTATTTCCGGCTGATGCCCACATTCTTCTCCACGTCTTCCGCTGTGATGCGGTTCACTCCTTCCGGCAAATTCTTCAACATCTTGTCTGTTTCTGCCGCAATGGTTTTCATGGAAGTGCCTACCGCCTCCACCAACAAAGTGACCGCTTCGGGATCTATTGCCAGGCCTCTCTCCCGATAGAAAGAAGAAACCCAACTGTCCATCTGATAATCTCTAAGAGCATCGGATTGAAGGACAATTCCATGTTTGGAAACTTGTTTGTAAAGATTCTTCCTCTTGTCTGCCGAAGTGCCATGCAGCAACAGGACAAGAACAGTAGTGTCCATCGGATCTTCACAATATCGGGAAAGTTGCTCCAAATCACGCATCTGCTGCGCATCACGGACTACCAGCAATCTCCGTTCTGCCATGACCGGATAACTATGCGCCTGAGCGCTGACCGTCGAGGCATCCACGTCCATCCCGTACCAGATGTCCTGGTTGAAATCTCGCTCATGATCGGCCAATGCTGTCCGGACAATCGTATCACATACCAGATCCGGATAATACGGTTCCGTTCCCATCAATAGATATACCGGAGAAAAGATACCCTTTTCCGCATCTTTCATGATTTTCCGACTAAGTGCATCAATGTCTGTCTTGGTACCGGCCATATTTCAAAAATTTTCTGTTTGTTCGTATTGACAAATATATATAATTCTCCGACAGAAATCTACCGATATTAATAAATTAAACATCCTGTCGAATCCGGCCACCACAAAATGTGACACGAAAAAGGCGGCCATAAACATGACCGCCAGAGAAAGTATTATTGCATTTCTGTTTTTTCGAAGATGCTATCAAGCCTCATTTCGTTTTTCTTTGTTACGTACAATCTTCTCCTTCATGGCATCAACACATTCGTTGACCGCTTCCTCGAATGACCTGCCGGTCCTCTCTACAAGAAGGCTGCCACCAATCACCTGAACATGCAGCTTGACGCTCTTGTTCTCAGGTTTTTCAAGTAGAGATAAGGTAACTGTTACATCTGAGACTTTCTCATCGAACCGTTCAATCTTTGAAACCTTCTTCTGAATGAAATCCAACAGTTTCTGATCTGCGTTGAATTTCAAGGTTTGAACTCTGATCTCCATTTTCACCTCCTATTTTTGCCCTTGGATGGGCGTTTGTATAAACTGATTTCAGTTTCTCGATTGAGTTGTGAGTATAAACCTGTGTCGCAGCCAGCGAAGAATGTCCCAATAATTCCTTGATGGAATTCAAATCGGCACCGTTATCCAGCAGTTCTGTAGCCAAAGTATGCCGCAACACGTGCGGGGATTTTCTTCCTGTCGTTCCAGGTACGGACTCCAATTCGGACTTGACAATCCGTTCTACAAAACCCGGATAAAGCCGGTTACCTTTTGAGGTCATCAACAATGGCGCATCACCAGCCCTATCGTGCCCAATCAAAGCAACTGTTGATTGTAAATATAAGGAAATTTCAATACAAAGTGAATTTCCCAATGGAATTTCTCGTGTTTTTTCTCCTTTTCCCAGGACACGTATTACCCTTCTTGCCAGATCCACCGAAGAAATGTTCAGTGAGATCAGTTCAGATCTTCTCATACCTGTCTGGTAAAGAAGAGAAAGAATCATGCGGGCAAGCCGGTCATGATATACTTTCTCTGAGACTTTGTCATTGCCACGAATCAATTCCAAATTCTCTTCCGCCACAACTGCTTCTGTTGCCTGAAAGTAATCATTCATGGTTTCTACGCGCAAAAAATCAGGCAAACGCTTTTTCATTTTTGGACGTGCCACCAGACGTACTGGATTGGATGCAAGTTTTCCTTGCCGGATCAGCCAGCGGCAGAAGCCACTGAGGACAGACAAGTGAAGATTGACCGTCCGAGGACTCTCCTTTTTCTTGTCCAACAGAAAAATCTCATAATTACGAACCGGCTGGACCGTCAAAGCCTCCAACAGTTCTCCATCATGGACCGTTGTCTCTCGGATGTTTTTGCCCAAAGAACAAGAAAAAAAACCGGTCAGTGCATCTGAATAGATACGGACCGTATTTTCTGAATATCTGCGGACCGTCCGGATATACAATATGTAGTCATTGACCAACATGACAGAAATCACCTCATCATTTGACGGCAGTCAGTCCCATTCCGACCGCTTTTTCCCGCATCAATTTGTCTGCGGCCTCGAAAGTGTTCTCGATTTCGCCGTCCAAGATTGCATTCTTGACCAGTTCCTTCAGGTCTCCGATGACCCGGCATGGTGAAATGCCGAAAACATCCATGATGTACTCACCGCTGATCGGATTCTTCCAATTGCGGATCGCATCCTTGGCTTCCACTTCCACCAATTTCTCCTTGACCAGTTCGAAATTGTGTTTGACACGAGCCACTTTTGCCGCATTCTTGGATGTAATGTCCGCGCTGCACAGAAGCATCAGGTCTTCAATTTCATTTCCAGCATCAAAAAGTAGTCTGCGGACAGCAGAATCGGTCACCTCCTCATCAACCAGAGCGACCGGGCGATGATGCAGGCCTACCAATTTCTGCACATATTTCATCTTTTCATTGAGCGGTAACTTCAGACGCTGGAAAATCTTGGGCACCATCCGATATCCGATGACTTCATGGCCATGGAAGGTCCAGCCTGCAGCCGGATCAAACTTCTTGCTCTTCGGCTTGCCGATATCGTGCAACAACGCCGCCCATCTCAACCACACACACGGAGATGTCCGGACAGATTCGACAAAGCCGTCTCCGTTTTCTGTAACGACATAGTCATGCAGACGGCCTGCTGAAATGGCTTCATCTTCCAGCAAGGACACGTTGTCCACTACTTGCAGGGTATGGGAGAAATTATCCTTATGCCCTTTCCCTTCCACCGTCTCCACCCCCTTGAGGTGTTCCAGTTCCGGCAGGACATAGGACAGCAAACCGGTCTCTTCCATCAGACGGAAACCGATGGACGGCTTGGTGGTGACCAAAATCTTGTTCAATTCCTCGACAATCCTCTCTTTAGACAGGATAGACATCCTGTCCTTCATCTTCTTCATGGCGGCCAAGGATTCAGGAACAATCACGAATCTCTTCTCGGGAGTGGACAGTTTGGTCGCAAAACGAATGGCCCGGAGCATCCTCAACGGATCATCACTATATGTGGTTTCCGGCTCTAACGGGGTTCGGATAATTCCAGCGTCCAAATCCCGGATCCCTCCAAACGGATCTACCAGCGTGCCAAAATCCTCTTTCTGCAAGCTGAAAGCCATTGCATTGATAGTGAAATCCCGCCGCTTCTGATCGTCCTCCAAGGTCCCGTCTTCCACAATCGGCTTGCGGGAATCACGATGATAGGACTCTTTACGAGCTCCAACAAATTCAATTTCAGTACCCTGATAACGAAGCATCGCTGTTCCAAAATTCTTGAAGACGGACACATTGCAATGATGCTTTTCCATAATCGAAATCTTGTGGGCGACAGCTTCCGCCAAGGCAATGCCCCCCCCTTCCACAACAATGTCAATATCATTGGTCTTGCGACCCAAAAAGCAGTCACGTACAAAGCCTCCTATCACGAACGCCCGGACACCCGTCTCCCGGGCGACCTCAGAAACTATATTAAAAATCTTGTTGTCAAGAAATTGTGAAGTTGTTGTAACCATCCCTTCATCCTCCTTGTTTAATCCTGCAAAAATCATTCATTCCCTATCATCTCCAGATAGGTCGGCACCTTTTTCTGGAAAACATATTTTCCGTCTTCCAAATGACAGACATAACTGGACTGCCCGTTCGTCACAGCCAGATAGGGAGCATGCATTACCATGTTGTAACGCAAAACCTGCTCCACCACTTCCTGTGCCAGATGCACATCCGGCCTCTTGCACTCCACCACCATCAATGGATGGAGATTCCGGTCATAAACCAGAATATCCGCCCGATAATCTTTCTTCATATATCCTTCTCCAAACTGCATATGCACCTCGCTCATCATCATGTGTAGCGGGATTTGAAGTTGTCGATGGAGCAACTGTATAAACCACTGCCTCACTTCCTCCTCGGGAGTGCGCACCAGCCACTTCTTTCTAAGCGGGTCCCATATTTTTTCGTCCGGACAGTTCATAATTTGACAAAGATACGAAAAATTAGAATTTCCTAATTTGGTTTTGAATGGCATAATCACTCGTTTCATGCCAATCCGGACATTCTATTCTGCCGGTCTATCCGGAAGAAAGCCGTCAGAGCACATTGCCCAGATACAGGAAGACCATGCTGGCCAGCACCAGGACCAGATCCACCGCCTTGCTCCGGAGATTCTTCTCCTTGAAGACGATGGCACCGACCAGGAACGACACCAGAACACTGCTGCGACGGACCATGGAAACAATGGAAATCATGGAATCCGGTTCACTCAACGCAAGGTAATAGACGAAATCTGCAGCACACAGGAAGAGAGAGATGAATGGGATAGAGCATTTCCAACGGAAAGGGGTGGTCTTCTTCCGACGAGGCCACCACAGGAAAAAGAGCAGGCCGCCCATCAGAACAAGCTGGTAGAGGTTGAACCAGGACTGCACCAGCATGTGGTCAAACTGTTTCATCAGGAACTTGTCATACAGTCCGCTGACGGATCCGAGCACTGCCGCGGCGATCAGAGACCAGATCCAACGGTTGTCCCGGAAATTGACGCCTTCTTTCTTGCTGGAGCGGCCAAGCAGGAAAAAGGAACAGATGGCGGTCAGCACGCCGGCCCATTGCCAGACGTTCAGCCGTTCTCCGAAGACCAGCATGGCTCCGATGAGGGTCATGACCGGACGGGTGGCGTTGATCGGTCCCACGATAGTGATCGGCAGATGTTTCATTCCGAAATAGCCGAAAATCCAAGAGGACAGCACGATGAACGCCTTGAGGATGATCCAGCGATGCACTTCCCAGCCTGCGGCCGGGACAAAAAACAGACTACCTTGAAGCGCTTCCGGCCGCCAGATGGAAATGAGAATGAAGGGAAGGAATATCACACTTGAGAACAGCGTATTCAATCCCAATACTGGCAAAACAGCATTGTCCGACAATGATTTTTTCTTGAAAACATCATAAAAGCCCAGCAGTGCCGCTGAGCAGAAAGCCAATATCAACCACATAAACTGACACACTAAATTTCATAAGAAGGCAAATCACCATCGTCGATTCGCTCCCGCAACTGTTCCATCCGGTCCTTTCCATTCTGTTTCATGCGACAGAGATCACATTTTCCGCAATCCTCCGCATACTGCTGTCCGAAATAGGCCATCAGGAATTTTGCCCGGCAAGTGTCCGTTTCAGAAACATAGGCAATCATAGCATCTTTCCTGCGCATAAAGTTCTTTTTCAACAGTCCATATTGTTCCAAGTCAAAATTGAGGTTTCCAGGAATGAGCCGATCATGATGGAAAACAATCACATCTGCATGATCTTGCGGAATATAAGCCAAGACATGCAACAACGCCAGCTGATACATCATCTGACGCAAAGCAGGAACCGCCATCCCAAGTTGAGAAGCATAATATTCTTCATCCACAGGCAAGGCATAAGTGAAAATTCCAGGACATTTCCGCATCAGCAAGTCCAGGAAGGCCACCATTTTCGGATCCGGCAGATCAATGCTGTACAGAACCGTCCTGTCCGGCAATATCTTCACACGGGTCGGGATATCAACTGATTCCGCATAAGTCAAGTGTCCATCGCGTTCCAATGCTTTAATGGCATAATAGGTCTTGGACCGTTCCAAATGGAAGCGCTTGCAGAACTCGAACAAGTCAAAACGGACTTGCCGGCCTTCTCCTTTGTCATAGATGATTTCTGCATAGACATGCAGTTTCTGGTAAATATCCTCTATGTATCCAAAATCAGGGAAAGACACTTCCGCCACCTGTTCCAGCCTCCGGACATCATTCTTGTTCCACAGCAAGACCGCATAGGACACTTTTCCATCGCGGCCACCTCGTCCAGCCTCCTGGAAATAGGCCTCCGGTGACTCCGGCAGACTGAAATGGACGACGAAACGGACATCGGGCTTGTCGATTCCCATACCGAAGGCATTGGTACACACCATAACCCTTATCCTTCCTTCTTTCCAGTCTTCCTGCCGCCGCATTCTTGTCATCGCGCCCAAACCGGCATGATAAGCGGCCGCCTCAATTCCATTCTGCAGCAGAAATTCTGACAATTCCTCTGTCCTCTTCCTGCTGCGGACATAAACGATTCCTGTTCCCGCTACGCCATGACAGACAGAAAGCAACTGTCCATATTTGTCCTCCACGTTCCGGACAATATAATAGAGATTTGGGCGACTGTAGTCGCCTTTAATGATCAGCTTTTCACGGAAAGAGAGTTTCTCCACAATATCTTCTGCCACCGCAGGAGTGGCCGTGGCAGTCAAAGCGATGACCGGCGCCTCTATCTTGGTGCGGAGTTCCCCGATCTTCAGGTAATCCGGCCGGAAATCATATCCCCACTGGGAGATGCAATGCGCTTCATCTACCACGATGCAGTTGATGTCCAGCACATCCAGATAGGACTTGAACAAAGAAGTGTTGAGCCGTTCCGGAGACACATAAAGAAACTTGTAATTTCCAAAAGCGGCATTGTTCAAGGCCAAATCCACTTCCCTGCGACTCATCCCAGAATAAATTGCCAAAGCACGGATTCCCCTCTTCTCCAGATTGCGGACCTGGTCCTTCATCAGAGCGATCAGCGGAGTGATGACCAAAGCCAATCCTTCCTTCATCATGGCGGGCACCTGGAAACAGATGGACTTGCCTCCTCCTGTCGGCATCAAAGCCAGCACATCTTTTCCGCCGACAGCGGCATTGATGATCTCCTCCTGTACCTGCCGGAATTCATCATACCCCCAAAATTTCTGCAAAATATCTATCGGTCTTATTTCCATAACCCTCCAGCTACTATCGGAATGATTTTAATATCGTTTTAATTGTACCAACCTCTGGAAGTTCCCTGAAAGACACTTTTTCCCGACCTGCCAGATACACCTCCAAGAACATAGAAATCAATCACTTAGAAAGCAATAAATTTTCAACTCCTATCTTCTCTTGCAAAATTAACAATTTATTGCTTAATGGTTTGAGTAATGACAAAAAAAATGTAACTTTGTCCCATGATAAGGACCGGGTTTCCAGAACAGCCATTCTGGTCCTGTTCCAATCTGTAAGACATAATCAACAGATAAAGTATAACTATTTAAAATACATATTTTTATGCCTCAAATGGATTTAAGCAAATATGGAATAAAGGACGTGAAAGAAGTCCTTTACAATCCATCTTACGAAGTTCTTTACAACGAAGAAACAAAGCCTGAATTGACAGGTTTCGACAAAGGTCAGGTAACTGAGCTTGGCGCTGTCAACGTGATGACTGGTATCTACACCGGCCGTTCCCCTAAAGACAAATACATCGTTTACGATGAGACTTCAAAGGACACTGTATGGTGGACAACTCCAGAATATCCAAATGACAACAAAAAAGCAACTATCGAAGCTTGGGATTCCTGCAAGAAGGCCGCAATCGATGAACTTTCTGGCAAGAGACTGTTCGTGGTGGATGGTTTCTGCGGCACTCACAAAGATACCCGTATGAAGGTTCGCTTCATCATGGAAGTTGCATGGCAGGCTCACTTCATCGCCAACATGTTCATCCGTCCGAAGAACCAGGCAGAATTTGACCAGGAGCCAGATTTCGTAGTTTACAACGCTTCCAAAGCAAAATGTGAGAACTACCAGGAACTCGGCCTCCACTCTGAGACTGTCGTAATGTTCAACGTCACTTCCAAAGAGCAGGTTATCCTGAACACTTGGTACGGTGGTGAGATGAAGAAAGGTATGTTCTCCATGATGAACTACTTCCTTCCACTCAAGGGCATCGCCGCAATGCATTGCTCTGCCAACACTGACCTCAACGGTGAGAACACTGCAATCTTCTTCGGTCTTTCCGGAACTGGCAAGACTACCCTTTCAACAGACCCTAAGAGACTTCTTATCGGTGACGATGAGCACGGTTGGGATGACGAAGGTGTCTTCAACTTCGAAGGTGGCTGCTACGCTAAAGTAATCAAACTCGACAAAGAGTCTGAGCCAGATATCTACAACGCTATCCGTCGCGACGCTCTCCTTGAGAACGTGACCGTAGATGAGAACGGTGTGATCGACTTCAACGACAAGAGCGTTACTGAAAACACCCGTGTATCTTACCCAATCTACCACATCAAGAACATTGTTCGTCCAGATTCACAGGGTCCAGCTGCAAAACAGGTTATCTTCCTTTCAGCTGATGCATTCGGTGTTCTTCCTCCAGTATCTATCTTGGATGCAGAGCAGACCAAATACTACTTCCTCTCTGGCTTCACAGCAAAACTCGCTGGTACAGAGCGTGGTATCACTGAGCCTACTCCAACCTTCTCTGCTTGCTTCGGCCAGGCATTCCTTGAGCTCCACCCAACAAAATATGCTGAAGAGCTTGTCAAGAGAATGAAACAGAGCGGTGCCAAAGCATATTTGGTGAACACTGGTTGGAACGGTACAGGCAAACGTATCTCTATCCGTGACACTCGTGGAATTATCGACGCTATCCTCAACCACAGCATCGACGAGGCTCCTACCAAGGTGATCCCTATGTTCAACTTCACCGTTCCTACCAAACTGGAAGGCGTTGCAACTGAGATCCTCGATCCTCGTGACACTTATGCAAACGCTGCTGAGTGGGAAGAGAAAGCAAAAGATCTGGCCAACAGATTCATCAACAACTTCCACAAATACGAGAACAACGAAGAAGGCAAGAAGTTGGTTGCAGCTGGTCCTCAGCTCTAGTCACTTGCTGATCCAAATTAATAAAGCTGGTCAATTGACCAGCTTTATTTGCATACGGTTCACTTCGCAGTCTCCCTGCGGAACTGTTCCATCGGGTTACAGATTGATAAGCGGCGTTGGAGAAGTTCGAGGAAGTGCACGAAGATGAACAGTCCCCCGTTCCACTCCTAAGGCATCCAGGACAGACTGAGCATTCTTATAGGCAATCTCAGGAGTATTGTTGTGATCACTCAGATGGCAGAGGAACAGATTCTTCAGCCCAGGATGATAGAATTTCCGGATGGCCATTCCACATTCATCATTACTCAGATGGCCATGCCCTTGACAGATTCTCATCTTCAGTTCATGAGTATAGGGACCTGCCAGCAACATGTCCACATCATAATTTGACTCGATGACAACCGTATCAGATTCCATGGCAAAAGCCATCGCCTCTTCGGTCATACGTCCCATATCTGTCATCAAGACAAACTTTCTGTCCTGATAACGGATGGCATAACCAACTGTTTGAGTAGCATCATGAGGGACAATGAAATATTTCACCAGAAAAGGCCCTATCGCGTTCCATTCACCATCTGCCAACACCTTGCGACAGGCGTCCATGTAAGGTACTGCAAAATTCCTTCTTACCAGAGCGTCATGGAGCACAGAAGTAGCATAAATAGGTTTTACCAATTTCTTGCAATAAGATCCCAGACTGCGGATATGGTCCATATGATCGTGTGTGACCAAGATTGCTGAGAAAGAATCAAACGAAAGATGATTCTCAATGAGATATTGCTTGAGCCTGCGCAAACTTACACCTGCATCAATCAGTATTCCATCTTCTTCATTTCCTATAAAATAACAGTTGCCGCTACTTCCGCTGGAAAAACTGACAAACTTGAGTTCAGACATTTATTCCACTTCCTCCTTACAATATTTTTTGATGACACTATACGCCTCGTCAATCCCCAACTCTCCGGCACGGGACAAGTCAATGCAGCCTTTCTCCTTATCTTTGAGGAAGATGAGGACCAGTCCCCGATTAAAAAAGGCATCTCCCATATATGGATACAGGTTGATGGCCTTGGTGTAATTGTCAATAGATTCTACCAATTCGGATGACAAACAGTACAGATTGCCCAAATTAAAATAAATATATGGGATATCGTCCAAAATTTCCACAGCCGCCTTCAGGTCCCCAATAGCATCACTATAGTCATACTGACGCTGTACTTGATCACGGACACGAGCGCGTGATGTGCCCTTTTCATCCATAGTCAGAATCTGTACATTATTTTCAATGGAAGAAATAAATTCAATCATATCCGCTCTCAGCACCCCCCTATTCATATAATAGAAAGCACGATAGAGCTTTCCATATTTATCGGATTCAGCGCCGGCCCCTTCGATCGCCTGCGTATAGTGGTTCAGAGCAGAATTGAACTGACGATCCGCCACATCATACAAAGCTTTCAAGAAATTGCGCTGGCTCTCTGACAACAACGTCTCTGAAGACCATATAATATCCTTCATCTCATTCAAATCAGAAACAGAGAGGGTATCGACTGCCACCATCTTCATGGCAACAGGAGCCTTGCTTATCATACGGGAAATGAGGGAATTCTCATACCGGTTACTCAGGTTGTTGACAGCAAGGTCTTTCTCCTTGGAAAGAGCCAGACGATAGAACGGTTTCAGCCGGATATCCACATCACGATGCTGCAGCAGTTCGTTGTTGAAATCCTTCTTGGCAAATTCGGCATCCAAACTAAGGAGAGAGCTATATTTCTTGGTCGTATCTGCGAAAGAAGAAGCATTGGCATGATTCTTCGCATGATACTCGCGAATCTTCCTTTGGGCAGTATCATAATCCTTTTTGGATCGCTTCATTTCCCCCAACATACTCTCAACATAAGCCCGGTTCATGTACGCCTTGGCAAAATCAGGATAAAGTTCGATGGCTCTATCGTAATCTTCCAAAGCATCCTGCCACCTCTCCATCTGGACAAAGAAGGAAGCACGGTTGAAATAAGCCAGAACATTGTTGGGATTGATGTCGATCACCCGGTCCATATCTTGAAGAGCCTCATTAAAGTTGCCAATCTGAGCATTGATAAGGCTCCGATTATAGAGCGTAAGGGCATTGCCCGGCTCATCCCTCAAGACTCGGTTCAAGTCTGCCATGGCGGAATTGAAATCTCTGGTATCATAATACATGATAGCCCGATTGAAATAGGCAAACGTGTTGGTGGTATCCAAACGGATGGCCTGATCCATATCGGCAATGGCCTGATCATATTTTTCCTGTTCCGCATAAAGCCTCCCCCGGCGGATATAGCTTTCCGGCTCAAAACGGTCCAGCCGGATGGCCGTATCATAATCCTGCAGAGCCTTCAAGGTGTCGCCCAGAAACATGCGGCTCGTGCCACGGTTGATATAAGCAGAAGGATCCTTCGGCTGACGTCGAATATACTTGTCGAAATCTTCGATGGCCTTGTCAAACTGCCTGGAAAGGAAATAGGTCACCCCCCTGCTGAAATACAAACCTTCAAAACCTGGACGTAATGAAATGGCTTTCTGAATGTCTTCCAAAGCCTTGTCATATTCTCCGAAGCGACTTTCTGTAATACCTCTATAATGATAGCCGGACGTAAAAATTGGATTCAAGGCAACGGCTCGGTTGAAATCTTTTTGTGCCCCCCGAATGTCCCCCAAGTTAAATTTGGCGATTCCTCTATAGAACGGTGTCAGATGGTCTGATGTGTCCAGCCTTTCCAATATATTGAAATTCTCCAGAGCTGTCGCATACCTTCCTTCTGCCAATGCTTGCCGCCCCCTGAAGAAAAAGACGTCCTTGTCATATTGGGCATATGTCTGCTGACATATCAGTAGAAAGATTATTGAAAAGAGTATGTATTTAGCTATTTTTTTCATTTTTAGCGCGATATTTCCTATTTTTGGAAGATATTTTACGTGTTTGTAGGCAAATATAACAAATAATTGTGCCCCTTATAGACAAAATGAGCAAAAAAATCATAATATACCTGTTCGCAGCATGTGTTGCCAGTCTGCTGGGAGAAACGTTCCTGCAAGCACGAAACAAAGATTTCAAAGGATATGTGTACGATGCGGCCGACACCAGCAGACTTCAGTCACATATCGAATTTCTGACAGATACGACCTGTGGCGGAAGGGGAACTGGAACGAAATACATGAGCAAGGTGACCATGTGGCTGAACCGGAGATTCAAAGATATCGGACTAACTCCATTAGGAGATTCCTTTGTTCAGTCCTTCCTCATTCAAGGCGGCCCCATCGGCAGAAATGTGATAGGCATGCTCCCTTACACCAAATCCTACAGTGAGACCTACACCGTTGTCCTGGCTCATTACGATGGACTGGGAAAAATCGGAGACCGTTATTTCCCTGGTGCGGACAGCAATGCCTCTGGAGTAGCCGCGCTGCTTGCCCTGGCGGAAATGTTTGACAAAATGAGAACCACGGGAACCTACTATGAGGGCAACCTCCTTTTTGTTGCGACTGATGCGAAAGATTACCGGATGTCCGGGGCGGAATTTCTTCATCGGGCCATCCAAAACCAATACCTCAGAGATCCTTTCACGAACAAACGGATTACTATGGACCAGATTTCCCTGGTAATCAATCTCGACCAAATGGGAAGCACCCTCAGCCCCCTCTCCAAGAACAAGCCGGAATACCTGCTAATGCTGGGGAACGACTCTCTCAAAGAAGAATATAGAGGTCTGCTAAAACGATGCAACTTGAAATATGGACTGAATCTGGACCTCGGATTCAGCTATTATGGGAGCAACAGCTTCACAGAAACTTTCTATAGAAAAGTAGGAGAGCAGAAATTCTTCCTGAAGGACAAGATTCCTGCTGTCATGTTCACTTCCGGCATCACAATGAACAACAATAAAATATATGACAATCTGGATTCACTGGACCTTCCAGTACTCAGAAAAAGAATTCTTCTGATTTTCAAATGGATGGAAACCATTATCCAGACGAACCAAAGAAAATAAAATAAGCATGAAAGAATTTTTAAAAGTAATCAAACGATATGTAGCCCCATATAAGAAATATCTGGGCTGGTCCATTCTGATGAATGTCCTTTCAGCAATATTCAATATCTTTTCATTTACCATGATTATCCCCATTTTGAGGATTCTCTTCAAAATGTCTGATACGGTCTATGAATACATACCCCTTACATCTGGTTTAAGCATCAAGGAAATAGGAAATGTCCTGGCAAACAATGCCAACTGGTGGGTAATTCAGGTCATTGACGATATCGGCCCTTCGATGACTCTGCTTCTGCTCTGTGCATTCCTGGGCATCATGACCTTACTCAAGACCTCCTGCTATTTCGGTTCCTCTGCCGTGATGATTCCGATTCGAACCGGAGTCCTCAGGGACATCCGCATGCAGTTGTACAACAAGATCATGTCCCTTCCATTGGGATTTTTCTCTCAAGAAAGAAAAGGAGACATCATTGCGAGAATGACGGGAGATGTCGGAGAAATTGAAAGTTCCATCATGAGTTCATTGGACATGCTCATCAAGAACCCGATTCTCATCTTCTTCTATTTTACCACCATGATGGTGGTCAGTTGGAAACTGACCGTCTTCACCCTTGTTGTCGTACCGGCTTTAGGATGGATCATGGGAGTCATCGGCAAACAGTTGAAAAGAAAATCTCTCCAGGCGCAGGAGCTTTGGAGCGACACCATGTCACAAGTCGAAGAGACCTTGGGCGGACTGAGAGTGATCAAAGCCTTCAATGCCGAAAAGAATATGGAAGGCCGTTTCAGCAAAGTCACCGCTGATCTCCGGGACAAGACTTCACGAGTATCCACCCGACAGGCTCTGGCCCATCCGATGAGCGAATTTCTCGGCACCATCCTCATCATGATCGTACTTTGGTTCGGCGGTTCCCTGATCCTCAAATCCGAGACAGGTTCCAGCTCCCTCATTGATGCCCCTACTTTTATCTTCTATATGGTAATGCTGTATAGCATCATCAATCCGTTGAAGGATTTCACCAAGGCAACCTACAATGTTCCAAAAGGATTGGCCTCCATGGAAAGAGTGGACAAGATTCTGAATGCGCCGAATGAAATCACAGAAATCAAGAACCCGACACACATACAGGATTTCAAGGACAAGATTGAAATCAGCCATGTCCGCTTCTGCTACGAAGATGGAAAGACCATCTTGAAAGATATCAATGTCTCCATACATAAAGGAAATACCGTTGCAATTGTCGGCGAATCCGGTGCTGGAAAATCCACTCTTGTCGATCTGATACCACGGTTTTATGATGTTACTGAAGGGGACATCAAGATTGACGGCATCGACATCCGGAATCTCAAGATGAAAGATCTCAGACAACTGATGGGTTATGTCAATCAGGAACCGATCCTCTTCAACGACACTATCTTCAACAACATTGCATTCGGCGTGGAGGGAGCCACGATGGAACAGGTTGTGGAAGCGGCAAAAATTGCCAATGCACACGATTTCATCATGGAGAAGGAAAATGGTTATATGGAAAATATCGGCGACCGGGGGACCAAACTTTCCGGCGGCCAGAGACAACGTATCAGTATTGCCCGTGCCATCCTGAAAAATCCACCTATCCTCATTCTGGACGAAGCGACCGCCTCTTTGGATACAGAATCTGAACGACTCGTACAGGAAGCCTTGTTCAGACTGATGTCCACCAGAACTACCATCGCCATCGCACACAGACTTTCAACCATCAAGAACTCGGATGAGATTCTTGTAATGAGTGATGGAGAAATTGTTGAACGCGGCAAACACGAGGAGTTAATTCAGATGAACGGATATTACAAGAAACTCAACGATATGCAGAGTCTATAAAAAATAGAGAACACTAATATAAAATATAATGAAAACACTGAACGTACCATTTGTATCAGGTCTGGAAAATATGGATTTCCAAGAACTTGAAAAGAAATTAGAGCGAGAAGGCAAGAAAGACATCATCGGAGAGGTCAACTGGCCGGAAGCATTTGGCTATCAGCCAAGTTGTGTCTTCAGCATCGCCCATTCAGAGAAAGCGATTGCCATCTTGTACCATGTCAGAGGATTGGACCTACGTGCCGCGGCATTGGAAGACAACGGATCTGTATGGGAAGACAGTTGCTGTGAATTCTTCGTTGCCTCCCCTTCAGGAAAAAAATATTATAATTTCGAAATGAACTGTATTGGCACTGTCCTCAATGCCTGCGGACCTGACCGAAACGACAGGCCGCGCAGACCTCTTGATGAAATGAAAGAAATCAAAAGATTCTCTTCTCTCGAACATAGAAGGTGGGAAGAAAGTGACCAGCTCTTCAGTTGGCAGACTGCCATCATCATCCCATTCTCCATGATTGGAATACACGAACAGAATTTACCGGAAAAACTCCATGCCAACTTTTACAAATGCGGAGACAAAACTGCCCATCCTCATTTCCTGAGCTGGAATCCCATCCATACAGAAAAACCAGATTTCCACAGACCTGAATTCTTCGGAGAATTAATACTGAAATAAAAACATGATCAAGAATATCTTATCCTCCCTTGCCTTGATGACAATGATGACCATTCCCAGCCAGGCACAAGACAAACTGACAAAAGCATATTTAGAGAAGAAAGATACGCTCCAAACGCTCATCAAAGAGAAGACAACCGTCTATTCTGCCATCAACGTGAAAAAGGTAAAAGCAGTGGACGACCGCATTGACTTCTATTTCAATGACAACCTGATTGATATTCCATGGGATAAGGAAAGCTACCAGTGGCTTCGTCATACTTTGAGGGAACTACTTCCCGCAGACCATGCCTGCTGCCAGATTGGAAACATTTACAGCAAGAACATAAATCTCTATGACTTGTTGGTTCCTATCCTGAAAAATGACGGAAAACCACAATCTACCAGATGGCAGACCAATGATCCGAGAGGTCAGCACGAACCTTTGGTGGAAAATCTCAGTGTCCCATATTATAATGAAGGATTGAGCGGACGGTACATCGCCATTTGGCAGAGCCATGGGAAATATTATGAACCCAGTTGCAAACGTTGGGAATGGCAACGCGCTCCAAACTTTACAACAGTAGAAGACACCTACACCCAAAGTTATGTTCTGCCTTTCTTGATTCCCATGCTCGAAAACGCCGGTGCCTATGTCATGACTCCAAGGGAAAGAGATACTCAACGCCATGAGGTCATTGTAGATAATGATCCCACGTTTGCCGGAAAACGGGACGGCCTACTCAGAAAAACCGGAAAATATTCCGAAAACGGAAAATGGGAAAGTGCAGGAGAAGGTTTTGCAGATGCAAAAAAAATATATACAGGCGTGGACAATCCATTCAAAATGGGTACTGCACGCATGGCAAAATGTTCCAAAAACGAAGGAACGGCCTCTGCTACCTGGACACCTGATATTCCAGCAGATGGCAAATATGCTGTCTACATTTCCTACAAGACTCTCAAGAACAGCACTCGTTCTGCCCACTACACTGTCAGACATGCTGCCGGAGAGACTGAATTCATTGTCAACCAAAGAATGGGAGGAGGCACCTGGATTTATCTGGGGACCTTCGACTTCAACAAAGGGAAAGAGGCCTGTGTCACTCTAGACAACGGCACACCAGAAGGAAGAAAATATGTTCGGGGCAGCGTAGTCACCTGCGATGGCATCAAGATTGGTGGCGGAATGGGCAAGATTGCCAGAGGAAATATGGAGGATCCAGTGGAAACCCATCAGATTTCAGGTCTTCCAAGTTATTTGGAAGGAGCCCTGTATTCTATGCAATGGGCAGGCATAGACAGCTGTATTATCCGGAAATTTGGAGAAAATGACTACACAAACGACTATGGAACAAGAGGCTCATGGGTGGATTTCATGAGTCGTGGTTCTGATGTCAATCCTGTCATCGAAGACAAAAAGAAGGAAAAGGGGAAAAAAGATTTTGAATCCCTTCCAGGAAAAGGTATTCCTTTCGACCTTTCCTTTGCATTCCATACGGATGCCGGTACAACACCCAATGACTCCATCATTGGAACCCTTTCCATCTACACCATGCTGCGCGATGGGCAACGGACCTTTCCTGATGGTGAAGACCGCTTGACCTGTAGAGATTATGCCAGCATCGTGCAATCCCAAATCGTATCGGATGTTCGCCAACAGTTCAACCCTGACTGGTCCAGAAGATTCCTATGGGACAGGTCCTATAGTGAAAGTCGTACTCCAAGTGTACCTGCCATGTTACTGGAATTGCTTTCTCACCAGAATTTTGCAGACATGAAATTCGGTCTGGATCCGACCTTCCGCTTTACAGTCAGCCGCGCTATCTATAAAGGAATGCTCAAATATCTGAGCGGCCGATATGGTTGCGACTATACAGTTCAACCACTTCCTGTCAATTCGTTTGCCGTCAAGATGGAAGGCAATAATGCCATTCTAAGTTGGAAAGCGACTCCAGATACACTTGAAACGACTGCGAATCCGACCGGGTACATCCTCTATACCAGAAAAAATGACGGATGTTTCGACCAGGGCCGCATCATCGCTCATCCAGAACAAAATGGGGACTTCCTATCCACTAGAGTGACATTGAGCCGAGGAGACATCAGCAGTTTTAAGATTGTTGCCTTCAACGAAGGTGGAAAAAGTTTCCCTTCCGAAATATTATGTGCAGGTATTCCTGACAATCCTGTTTCAGACCAGCAAGTCCTGGTAGTAAACAACTTTACCAGATTGTCTTCTCCTGCTTGGTTTGACACGCCGCAATATGCCGGTCTTCTACCTGATCTGGACAGAGGTGTCTCAGCAGGTAATGAAATCCTCTATATCGGGAAAATGTACCAGTTCCGCCGTGACCTCCCTTGGATTGATGATGACAACCCGGGATATGGAGCCTCCTATATCAACGAAGAGGGCACCCAATATGTCGGCAATACATTCGACTATCCATATATTCACGGAAAGGCCATCATGGACGCAGGCTATCCTTTCTGCTCCGCCAGTTCAAAGGCATTTGCAGAAGAGCCTTCTGTCGGTGAAGGATTCTGGACAGTAGACTTGATCTGTGGGAAACAAATTACGACCATGGTAGGATGTGGAAAAGTACCTGCAAAATATCAGGTCTTCCCAACCAGCCTGCAGAATTCAATTAAAGAATACACCCGTCAGGGTGGAAATATCCTCATCTCCGGTGCCAACATTGGAACAGATGCATGGCAGACCATCTACCCGATGGAAGTGGACAGTTCCTATCGCGCTGATACACAACATTTCATCCAGAAAGTGCTCGGTTATTCCTGGAGAACCAACTATGCAAGCAAAACAGCCCAAGTCAAGCCCATAGATTGTCCGGCTATCGGGCTCTCCGTCCTGAACAGTCCGATTTCCTATACCAGTGAACCTAATGAACATATCTACAATGTGGAAACTCCAGACGGCATCATACCTGCGGGGAAAAGAGCTTATAGCTTCATGCGCTACACCGACACGGAAATCAGCGCCGCAGTATGCTTTGACGGTGAAGGATACAAAGTAGTGAGTCTGGGATTCCCTATTGAGACACTTGAAAAAGAAAAAGATATCCGGCACATCATCCAGACGGCTCTGGGCTACTTCAATCTGCCCCCAAAAGAAGAATGTGCAGAATAGACATATTTCATAATAAATTAATGATAGATACATTATGAGTACAAGAGTAGCTGAATTGGTGGACCTGCTCCATAGAGAGGTCAAGCCGGCTTTGGGCTGTACTGAACCTATTGCCGTTGCGCTCGCTGTCACCAAAGCTGTTGAAGTGCTTGAAAGCAATTGTCCCAAAGATCATATGGGCTCCGATTGGAGAATGACCGCAGATCTCCAAATTGAGGTGGCCGTAAGTGGAAACATCTTGAAAAATGGAATGGGAGTCGGCATTCCTGGCACCGGAATGATTGGGCTGTATATCGCTGCCGCTCTGGGTGCGGTATGCGGAAAATCAACCTACGGCCTGGAGGTTTTGCACGATCTGGAAGACCGCGCCATTGCCCGGGCCAAAGAAATTGTTGAAGCAAAAAAAGTGAGTATCGGTCTAGCAGAAACCGATAAGAAACTATATGTCGAAGCGAAAGTCAGGACTGGAGACTGTCATTGCGCCAGTGCTGTGATTGCCGACTTGCATGACCACATCATCAAAACTTGCTTTGATGAACAGGTAATGAGCGAAGAAACCAATACAGAAACTGAAAATCCTTGCCTCAAGCCAATTTGTGAATATGGATTGACAGTGAAAGAAATATATGACTTCACCCATACTGTTGACATTGAAGAAATCAAGTTCCTTCTGGAAGAACGAGCCATCAACATGAAATTGGCAGAAGAAGGCCTCAGAGGTGATTATGGACTAGGAGTCGGCAAGACACTCAAGAAAAACAAAAACGGCATCTATGGAGAAGATTTCGTCAATTATGCGACAGAGTTGACAGCGGCGGCCTCCGATGCCAGAATGGCAGGTTGTACCCTGCCCGCCATGAGCAATACAGGAAGTGGCAATCAAGGAATCATTACCAGTGTCCCAGTCATTGCCTATGCCCAGAAATACCATATTGATGACGAGAAATTGGCGAGAGCCTTGGCTATGAGCAACCTGATTGCCATTCATATCAAAGGTTACTTGGGCCGTCTATCTGCCATTTGCGGCTGCGTAGTTGCCTCCACAGGTTCTTCTTGCGGCATTGTCTATCTCCAAGACGGAACCTACGAGCAAATCTGTGCCGCCATCAAGAACATGATTGGCAACATTACCGGTATGGTATGCGACGGTGCAAAAGTAGGTTGCGCCCTGAAAGTGGCTTCAGGTGTCACTGGCGCCATTCAAGCAGCCGTTTTAGCCATGGATGGAAAATGCATTTCAGAAAACGACGGTATCATTGAGAAAGATGTGGAGAAAACCATCCGGAATCTGGCAAACATCGGATCCGTCGGCATGCAGAAAACGGACGAGATGATTCTGAAAATCATGGTCTGCAAATAGACTGGTCCGACATAAATACGAAGAGGTGAGGCTGTCAGTACAGTCTCACCTTTTTTCTGTACAAGCTTCTCCAACCGGGCTCCGTTTTCCCCCGCCTTTCGGCATTTTTAGAGAAAAAATGCAAAAAAATTGAATCTGCGACGCAAGATTTCCCAGAAAACGCATTTATATCTATAGAGTCTTCCCGAGGAAGGCTCCCGTCAGAGAGCAGACGGTCCTGCTGCCTCTCTGACGGAAACGAAATTTGAAATTAAAAAACACAATTTATTATGAAACTTAAAAACATTCTTTTGGCAACCGCCGTTCTGGCGACGGCTCTCTTCACACAAAGCTGCATGAAAGATGATAACGTAAATTACATTTTTCCCAATGCTGTAGTGACCGTAAAACCGTTCAACGACCAGACTTTCATCATGCAGCTGGACGATTCCACAACTTTGAAAGCGACCAACATCACCACCTCTCCTTTCAAGGAGAAGAAGGTGAGGGCTCTTGTCTGCATTGAGGAAGAAGACCTCAAGGCCATCATCAATGACAAAGACCGCACTTCAGAGACCAAACAGTACGATGTCAAGATCAACTACATTGACAGCATCACGACCAAAGCGCTGGCTCCGAACCTGGGAGAACAGAATATCGAGAAATATGGCAACGATCCGCTGGAAATCATCCGTTCATTTGAGACTGTCGTAGAAGATGGCTATCTTACCATCCGTTTCAGAACCTATTGGGGCATGCAGAAACATATCTTCAATCTGGTACAGGATTCCACCAATCCATACAAGGTGACTCTCTACCAGAACAGTCAGAATGACTACAATAATATGGTCGGAGATGGCATTGTGGCATTTGATTTGTCATCACTTCCTGATACAGAAGGAAAGAATGTGGCTCTGACCTTGGCTTGGCAGTCTTTCACCGGTCCTAAAACAACAACTTTCAAATACAAGACCATCAAATAAATGGGAGTCATACCTATAGATATTGAAAAAGAAATCGTTACCAGAATCAGCCGTGGAGATGACGCGGCAATGAGAATGGTATATGAGCATCTTGGAAAATATCTATACGGTATCTGCTCCAGATACATTGACAACGATGACGATGCAAAGGACGTGCTCCAAAATGCGATGGTCAAGATCCTGACCCATCTGAAGAAATTCCAATGGACAGGTGCCGGCTCACTGCAGGCCTGGAGTACGAAAATTGCCGTCAACGAAGCCGTGTCTTTCTTGAAGAACCAGAAAAAGGCAGCGACCGTCCCGATTGAAGAGGACATTGGAGAAAGCCCGGATCCGGACATCCGCCATGTACCGCAGAAGGTCATCATGGACATGATCCGGAAACTTCCAGTCCGATACAGAACCGTCTTCAACCTCTACGTCTTTGAAGACAAATCCCACAAAGAGATTGCAAAAATATTGGACATCAAGGAAAACAGTTCCGCCTCCAATCTCCACCGGGCCAAGAAGCTCCTTTGTGAAATGATCCAGAAATATTTGAAAACCCATGAATAATCCAGAAAATCAATGGAAGAAAAACTTCCAAGACGCGCTTTCAGACTACGAACAGCCTGGACTGGATCTGTCATGGAACCAAATTGAGGCTGGAGTCAAGAAAGAACAGAGGAAAACAACAATATTCTACTGGTTGGGAGCAGTTTCTACAGCTGCCGTCCTGGCAATTTTCTTCGTGTCAGTATTTAATGTTCCAAGTCAGGGACAGTTGGAAGAGAAGCTGCTCACCTCCAACCAGAAGATTGAAAAAGTCCAGACGGTACCGTCCAGTCTGGTCGCCCAAGACCTATGCGAATCCGTCCAGACAGTCTCCACTTCTTCCCCGAACAGCAGGAAAGCGACCGTAGCGGAAGAGAACCTGCCAGCAAGAGCGGACATCCGCCCGATCGTTCCCGTAAAACAGTCTTCCTCAGAAGCAGGGCTGGTGACCGTTCCAGAAGAGACAGAAACGCTGCCGACGGTTTCCCAGGAACGCACGACAACGGAAACACCGGAATCGGTCTCTGCAAAGGAAAGCGACACAGTTCGTCCAGAGCGGGACTACCCGGAAAATCTTCCTTCCGATTTCCGGGCCTTGACAGAAGAAAGGGAAAAGGAGAACCGGATCAGCGCTTCCATCTTTGCAGGCAATCCATGGAACAGCGGCAACAGCATTGTCCACAGCGAGCCTGTCCTGAGAAAAGCCCCATTGTACAATTCTGAAAATTCCAACTTCAAGGAAGCGGCCCTCACCCGTCCTTTCCTGAGCAATGCCACTTCGATGAAGACCTTCGAGAAGCATTACCAGCCTATTCGGTACGGTGTGGCAGTGAACTTCCTTCTGACAGAGAAATTGAGCATCGGAACCGGCTTCTATGTCAGTGTCCTGAAATCAGAATCCGGTTTCAGCTACAACGAACGGAACGGCAACGAAATTTCACAGACTCTGTGGTACACTGGTCTGCCAGTCAATCTGAACTACCGCTTCGTCCATCTCGGCCCGTTCTATGCCTACTCCAGTGTGGGTGCCATGGCGGAGATTCAGGCGAGCGGCTTCCAGAAGATCCGTCTCCTGGAAAATGGAGAAAACCACAAAAAGCATTTCAAGGAGCATCCTTGGCAGTTCTCTGCCAATGCCAGTATCGGTATCGGACTCGACCTTTTCAGCGGTCTGAGCCTGTTTGTGGAGCCGGGTATCGCCTATTATTTCAAGAATCATTCAGACATCGTCTCCTACTACACCGACAACCGCTTTGCATTCAATCTGAATCTCGGTTTCCGCTTCAGCTTCGACTAGACGGGAACCGCTTTTCCCCTTCTGTCGGCACCGCCCCGAAATAACTTCCCCGTGTCCGGAACCTTCCCTGATGAACCCTCCCTTCGGGAAATGATTATGTGCCCTTGAAGAAGGGCTTGCAGTCCATTGGGATTTATTCCGGACATGGTTTTCCCGAAGGGAGAAAGAATTCCAAAAGGCCCCAAAAGAGATACGACCGCTCGTTCGGATTGCCCCTTGGACCTGAGCATTTCCCGAAGGGGGAAACGGAGCAGGGTGCCTCTGGCCGAGCAGCGGAGACTGGCATCGAAAGAAACAGAACGCCCTGCTGGGCAAGAGACGACCGACATCGTCCCCAGCCCAGCAGGACAAGACAAAAAAAGAAGGATCTGTTCAGACCCTTCTTCAATTTATTTCATCAGAATGATTACTCGAAACTGATCTCTACACATCTGTCCAATTCAGGATTTTCAGAATCAACGATTTCGAAACGGATGTTCTCAGAGTTGACAGCGTACTTGTTTTCAAGAATATTCTTGATGTATTTCATACGCTCGTTGCTCAAGAATTTGTTACGTTTTGCACTACCTGTCTTGCTGTCATTGCGAATGGTAAGAACCATTGTAAGATCCTCATCCAAATCAGCACAGCTATTGTTCATGTAGTAGTCCAGACGTGCAAGCTCAATCTTAGAGAAATGAGTCTGGCCAATTACAAAGTAGAATGCCTGAGAATGAGGGATTCTGCTGTCACGCTCAGCCTGCTCTTTCATTGCTGCAAGTTCCTGTGCGCTCTTCTCGAGTTCGCTGTTTGCCTGCTCCAATTCGTCGTTGGCCTTTGCCAACTGATCTTTTTCATCAGCAAGTTCGGAATTGGCAAGTTCAAGTTCAGAAATTCTTGCCAAAGCCTCGTTGTCAACAACAGGGACACTGCTGTGACGTACCCAATTTGTCTTGCCAAGATTGATGGCAACACCCAAAGTTGCTGAAATCTCAGCTGCGACACCACCAACAGCCTGGATTGCTCTTCCATTGAAGAAGAAACCTCTTACATCCAAAGTCAAGTCAACTCTATTGCAAAGACGCAAAGTGTTGTAAAGACCGGCACCGGCAGCAAATTCTCTGTCGACACCATCCTTGTAAATAGCAAGGAAACCGGCATGGACATAAGGAATGACATCCCAGAAACGAGTCTCCTTGTAACCAGAGAATGCGTTGGAGATATTCCACATGAAATCACCATGAGCATAAGCATAACCGAAGTTTGCCTTATACTTGTTCTTGTCTGCATTCAAGCTACCGTCAAATGCAGGATATGGTGTCCACAAACTACCAGTAAGTCCCTGGTATGCCGCGCGCACTCCAATACTTGGAGTGAACCATTTACCAACCGCTACATCGAGAGCTGGAGTCACACGTGAAGTAGCGCCACCGTCTCCAAATACAGTGATACCGCCACCAAGATTAATCCACCAGTTGCCACCTGCTCCATTGGTCAAGTAAGGGCCTCTGACAATCTTGTTGTTTTCATCACGATTACCATTCTCCTGAGCGAAAGCGACCTGCGCACCAGCAGCAAGACACAAGGTAATTAGAAAAATTTTGATTGTTTTCATAATTTATAACTATTAGAAAAAAAGTTCTTATAATAACACAATAAACTACTAATTAAGCGACAAATGTATTTTATTTTTATTGCATTACCAAATATATAGGTATAAATTTCAAATTCAATGAAACTATCAAGGTCGGACCGATTGCCAAGTTTCAGCAGACGATCCAACCCTTCAAATTATAACCAATAGCCAATAAAGGCTCTATATTCCCTATTTCTTATCTCCATAAGCATCTTCTACCACTTTGCGGCTACGCTCGATGAATTCACTCAATGCTTTTCCTTTCAGCATACCATTGGAAAGAAGTGCCAGGTCAGTAATCTGCTTGAGAATCTCATTTTCATGAGCAAAGGCCTCTACCTCTTTTCTATGAGAATCCAAAATGGCATTACGTTCATCCTGCACTTTAGATTTCTCTGCTTCTGCAGCTTTTTCGCCCGGCATTTCAGGAAGAGCTTCCATCGGTTTGATCTGAGACTTGCTGTCATTGAAAATCTTGGCGACCAATGGATTCTGCATATTCACTATAATATTATAGGAATCCGGCATATTTCCATAGAAATTCATTCCCCCACCAAACGCAGACATCTCCTTGTAACGACGCATGAACTCATTTTGAGTAATGACGATCGGCGCGGCATCCTCACCCAAATTATCCGCTTCCACAAAATAATCGTTATCCTTCGGGAGAACAGATTTGAACAGATCAGACAAATCTCTGGTGTCATCCTCGGACATCTGAGGTTTCACCTTCTCTTCCTTGACAATCAGATTATCCGCACTGTTGGAATCAACTCTTGCGAAACGCATATCCGGAAACTTGGTCTCCAGCATGTTGACAAAATGAGAATCCAATTCACAATCCAAAAGCAGGACATCATACCCCTTGTTCTTGGCGGCTTCAATGAAAGAGTACTGACTTTCCATGTTGGTGGCATACAAGCAAACAACTTTCTTTTCCTTGTCAGTCTGTTCCCCTTCAATTGCCTTCTTGTATTCGTCCAGACTGAAGAACTTCCCTTCTGTATTCTGAACCAAAGCAAACTTGAGCGCCCTGTCGCAGAATTTCTCATCACTCAACATACCATATTCAATAAAGAGTTTGAGATCATTCCATTTGCTTTCATAGGTAGTTCTCTCAGATTTGAAGATATCTTCCAGACGGTCTGCAACTTTCTTGGTAATATAACCGGAAATCTTCTTTACATTGGAGTCGCTCTGAAGATAACTTCTGGAAACGTTCAAAGGAATGTCTGGAGAATCAATTACACCATGCAACAATGTCATGAAGTCCGGAACGATGTTTTCCACATGGTCGGTCACGAACATCTGGTTGCAGTAGAGCTGGATGTTGTTCTTCTCGATGGCCATCCTTTCCTTGATCTTAGGGAAATAGAGGATACCGGTCAGGTTGAACGGATAATCCACATTCAGATGGATATAGAACATAGGGTCTTCCTTCATCGGATAGAGCGCCCTATAGAATTTCATGTAATCTTCGTCCTTCAGATCAGCAGGCTGACGGGTCCAGAGAGGCTCCACGTTGTTGATGACCTTGTCTTTGTCGGTATCGACATATTTGCCGTCCTTCCATTCCTGCTCTTTGCCGAAGATGACCGGTACAGGCATGAATTTGCAATATTTGGACAGCAGGCCGTCGATCCGTCCCTTGGCTGCATACTCTTCGGAGTCGTCGTCCAGATACAGGGTGATGGTGGTACCACGATCGCTCTTCTGGGATTCTTCCATGGTATATTCAGGACTGCCGTCGCAGCTCCAGTGGACAGCCTTGGCATTCTCTTTCCAGGACAGAGTATCAATGGTCACCTGTTTGGAAACCATGAAGGCGGAATAGAAACCGAGGCCGAAATGACCGATGATGCTGGAAAGCTGGTCTTTGTATTTCTCGAGGAATTCACCGGCAGAGGAGAATGCAATCTGGTTGATGTACTTGTCAACCTCCTCTTCCGTCATACCGATACCCCTATCGGTGATAGTCAGGACTTTCTTGCTTTCATCCAGATCCACTCTTACATCCAGATTGCCCAATTCACCTTTGAACTCTCCACTGGTTGCCAGAGCCTTCATCTTCTGGGTAGCATCCACAGCATTGGCCACCAGCTCTCTCAAGAAGATTTCATGATCAGAATAAAGGAACTGTTTGATGACGGGGAAAATATTTTCCGTCGTCACACCAATCTTTCCAGTCAAATTTTTCTTTGCCATAATATTTATTCTCCTAATTTTAATTTCATGGTTTGGTCAGGCAAAAACACAGGAAGTGCAATTGTCACCAACTGCACTTCCTGTAGTCAAAATACGTTCCAACAGGAAAAAACTGACAAAATGTCACTGCTCCAGAAAAAATGTCCTATTCTAGCTGTACAAGAATCTCTTGATACTGAGCTTCGGAGTCTTTTCAAACGGCGCCTTGACAATCTCCACCTGAGACAATTTGCTGTAAACCGGCAACTTCTTGTTGGAGAAAGCGATGATTTCAGATGGAATGGCGGCCACTTCCTCTGCGGAAAGACCTGCCACTGCGTTCTCGTCCAGATAGACCAAAGCGACCAGTTTTCCGTTTCTGTCCACCACTACGGACTCGACCACGTAATCGGCGTTGTTCACGACCGCTTCAATCTCTTCCGGATAGATGTTCTGGCCGCTGGCCCCCAAAATCATATTCTTGGAACGTCCGCGGATAAAGATGTTGCCTTCAGCATCAATGATCCCCAGGTCTCCGGTACGGAAATAGCCATCTTCCGTGAAAGCCGCTTTCGTTGCTTCTTCATTCTTGTAATAACCGATACATATATTGTCTCCCTTTACTTGAATCTCACCGACCACATGCTGCGGATCAGGTGAATCGATACGGACGACATTGCAATCTATAGCCTTTCCGCATGAACCGGCGACATACTTCTGATGGCATTCATAAGCTATCAGCGGACAAGCCTCTGTCATACCATAACCCACCACATATGGGAACTTGATCTTCTTGAACCATTTTTCCACTTCCGGATTGACGGCAGCTCCCCCCAGAACAAATTCTCTGACATTTCCTCCGAAAGCTCCTTCCAGACCTTTACGTATCTTACTATAAATAATCTGGTCAACACCAGGAATATGGCACAAGAACTTGACCAACGGTTTCTCCACCACCGGCTTGATCTTGGACTTGAAAATCTTCTCCATTACAAGTGGAACCGTAATCATCAGATATGGTTTCACTTCACCGAATGCCTTCAGCAACAAAGTAGGAGTAGGAGCTTTCCCTAACCAATAGATGGCAGTGCCATTGCACAACGGATAGATGAATTCAATCACCAGACCGTACATATGGGCCATCGGAAGCATGGAAACCATAGAATCTTTGTCAGAAGCGGCCATATAACGCTGACTGTAATCCACGATCATACTGAAATTACGATAAGTCAGCATGACTCCCTTTGGCACTCCAGTAGAGCCTGAAGTATAGTTGATAGTACTCAAGTTATCCCAATTGTCTGTCGGATAATGGACGTCTTCCTTTCCGAAGCCGTCAGGATATCTCTTCTCGAATTCACCTATAAAACTTGAATAAGCTTCCTGCATCGGTTCAGTACCATAAAGCAATTCCCATGATTCCACATCAAAGACCATCTCAATGAGTGGCATCTTTCTGATGTCCATTTTCTCCCACATCGGCTTGTTGACAAAAAGCACCCTGCTTTCAGAATGGTGTGTCAGATTCATGACACTTTCTGCAGGAAAATCAGGCAAAATAGGTACAGTCACGGCCTCATAAGTATTGGAGGCAAGATAAATTGCCCCCCACCTCGCCCCATTCTTGGCACAAAGTACTATACGGTCTCCTTTCTTGATACCTGCCAGTTCAAACAATATATGTAATTTCTCGATGGAAGCCGCCATTTCTCCATAGCTGAAGCTTTCTCCATGAAAAGTATTCAGCGCCTTCTTGTCCCAATACTTCTTGATTGCGCTCTCAAGTCGCGCCAAATAATGATCTACCATAATTATTCCAGTTTTCGTATTCGTATATGATATTGATCTCCTCCGTTTCCAAAGGCTCTTGATCAATCTAAAGTACTAATATTGGCATGAAGATACAACTTTTTATTGTTATATTTGATGTGAAACGTATCTTTAAATGATGAATGTCATGAGAACCAGACCTATTGTTGCCCTTATCTATGACTTCGATGGAACCCTTTCTCCTGGAAACATGCAGGAATTTGGCTTCATCCAGGCCGTAGGCTCAACTCCAGAAGAATTTTGGAGCATGAGCGACCAGATTGCCAAAGGACAGGATGCCAGCAACATCCTGGCTTACATGAAACTGATGTTTGATGAAGCGAAAAAGCATCACATCAAGCTCAGACGTGAAAACTTCAAAAAATTCGGAAAAGACATCCAACTTTTCAACGGGGTCAAGGAATGGTTCAGACTCATCAACAACTATGGCAAACAGAAAGGAGTAAAGATTGAACATTACATCAATTCTTCCGGCTTGAAGGAAATCATCGAAGGTTGCCCCATCGCACATGAGTTCAAACATATCTTCGGCTGCACTTATCTCTACAATGAAGAGGGAGAAGCAGAGTGGCCAGGCATTGCCATCGACTACACTGCCAAGACCCAGTTCATGTTCAAGATAAACAAAGGCATCTTCAGCTCCCGAGATACCGAAAAAGTCAATGAAAGCATCGCGGAAGACAAGAAGAGGATTCCTTTCACCAACATGATCTACATTGGAGACGGAGACACCGATATACCCTGCATGAAGTTGGCCACCATGTTTGGAGGCAATTCCATTGCAGTGTACAATCCTGAAAACATGAAAAAGAAGGCCAAAGCCAGAAAACTCCGCCGTCAAGGCCGCGTCAATTTCATGGCGCCAGCCATCTACACCAAAGACAGCATCATATATGAAATCGTCTGCTCCATCATTGACAAGATAAAAGCAGACGATCAAATCAAATATCTCAGCAAGATAAGTCTCGACTAACAGACCTTCACCTGAAGTTTCGCATAGGCCCTTTCCACTTTTGCGAGGGCTTTTTCGACAGTCTCATCCGTTGCCAGCAGAACTCCCACGCGGCGTTGGCCTTCAATTTCGGGTTTTCCGAAAATACGGATCTGCACACCCGGTTCGGACAGTACCTCATCCAATGCGCCCAATTCATATTCACGGGTATTCCCTTCGATGACGATGGCTTTGGAAACGGAAGGTCCATAGAACTTCACTTCCGGAACAGGCAGTCCCAGCACCGCTCTGGCATGGAGCGCAAATTCAGACAAATCCTGGGAAATCATGGTAACCATACCGGTATCGTGTGGACGAGGTGAAACTTCACTGAAGATGACCTGGTCCCCTTTCACGAACAATTCAACGCCAAAGACACCGTAACCGCCCAATGCTTCCGTCACTTTTCCGGCAATTTCCTCAGCCTGGGCTATCGCCTTCTCCGGCATGACCTGAGGCTGCCAAGATTCACGATAATCTCCATCTACCTGATGATGGCCTACTGGTTTCAGAAAAGTGGTTCCCCCTGCATGACGAACTGTCAGCAAAGTGATTTCATAGTCAAAATCGACGAAACCTTCCACAATCACCTTTCCACCGCCGGCACGTCCGCCTTCCTGGGAAATCTTCCATGCCTTATCAATGTCTTCTTCTTTGCGGATCACGCTCTGTCCATGACCGGAAGAGCTCATGACCGGCTTGACGACACACGGAATGCCCACCTCAGCAACCGCTTGACAGAATTCCTCCACATCTGAAGCGAAACGATAAGGAGAAGTCGGCAATCCCAGAGTTTCAGCTGCAAGCCGCCGAATTCCTTCACGATTCATGGTCAACTGGGTCGCTCTGGCAGTCGGCACCACGTGGAAACCGTCCTTTTCCAATTTGACAAGCCTGTCTGTGGCGATGGCTTCTATTTCAGGGATGATGAAATCCGGTTTCTCTGTCCTGATGACGGACTCGAGCGCATCACCATCCAACATGGAGAGCACATGAGAAGAGCCTGCCACATGCATAGCTGGAGCATCTTCGTATTTGTCAAGAGCCACCACCTCCACGCCATAGCGTGCCAGTTCGATGGCCACTTCCTTGCCCAGTTCCCCTGAACCGCAAAGAATCGCTTTCTTACCTACCTTAGTTTTCAGTGTACCAATATTGACCATATCTGTCATTCATTATTAATTGATTCGTCCTATTTTCCAAAGCGCTGGAGAATCTCTCCATAAGCGTCAATCCTCCTGTCGCGGAAGAAAGGCCATCCCCTGCGGACATATTCGGTACGGTCCATATCAATTTCAACGACCTTGACGCCCTCTTCTTCCGTTGTGAACTGGGCCAAGATTTCCCCCTGTTGTCCAGCCACAAAAGAATAGCCCCAGAAATCCAGACCGATGGTATTGCCTGAAGGGTCCTCTTCATGCCCAGTTCTGTTGACCGTAACCACAGGAAGGCCATTGGCCACAGCATGTCCACGCTGCACCAACTGCCATGCTTGACGTTGCATCTCCTGCTCCTCCTTCGGATCCGTACCGACACCGCCAATTGCAGTAGGATAAATGAGAAGGTCCGCCCCATTCATCGCCATGATACGGGCCGCCTCCGGATACCACTGGTCCCAACATACAAGGACTCCCAGTTCTCCGACAGAAGTATGGATCGGTTTGAAACCCAGGTCTCCTGGAGTGAAATAAAATTTTTCATAATAGCATGGATCATCAGGGATATGCATCTTGCGGTATGTTCCGGCAATCGTTCCGTCTTTTTCCAGCACGACTGCCGTATTGTGATAAATTCCTGCGGTCCTACGTTCAAAAAGAGAAAGTACAATGACTATTCCGAGTTCCTTGGCCAAAGCGCCATAGGATTCTGTAGAAGGCCCCGGTATAGTCTCCGCCCAATCACAGATTCGCGCTTCCTCTGTCTGACAAAAATATACGGAATTATGAAGTTCCTGCAAAACAACCAATTGTGCACCTTGTTCAGCGCACTCTCTTATATGGTTCTGAAGTTTGACGATATTCGCCTGGATATCTTGTCCGCAAGACTGCTGGACAAGTCCCACTTTCAATGTTTTCATCTTATTGGTTTAATGGTTTGTTTACTTGTCGGATATAACCTTCTGGAAATTGCATGGTGACACAATGAAGTGAACCATGTCCTGAAAGCAATGGACGGCAGTCCACTACGATTACTTCACGATCTGGAAATGCCTTCTGCAAGCGTTCGCGCGCCACTTCATCTGCAGGTGAAGCCGATCCTGGAACAATCACCCCACCGTTGACGATGAGGAAATTAGCATAAGATGCCGGCAATCTGTAATCGTCCAGATACATTGGTTCAGGAACAGGAAGCGGTATTAATTGATAAGGTTTTCCCTCCTTGGTCTTGAAAGACCTGAGTTGGTCCTCCATCTTCCTCAACCCCTCATAGTTCTCATCTTCCGGATCCAGACACTGGGAATAAGCTATGGTGTCTGGAGAACAGAATCTGGCCAGAATATCCACATGACTGTCGGTATCATCTCCTGCGATACCGCCGTCATCGAGCCAGAGAATACGGTCCAGACCAAAAGCCTGTTTCAATTCCCCTTCTATCTCATCCTGGTCCAAGTATTCATTGCGGTTCCTAGACAAAAGACATTCGCTCGTCGTGAGGAGCGTCCCTTCTCCATCCGTGTCAATGCTGCCTCCTTCCAAAACAAACGGTCTCATATCTACACACATGACATCTTCTTCATAAACATTGTCAAAGAAAATGTTTTGAGTGACGCAATTGTCCAGATTGGAGGCAAATTTCTGCCCCCAACCGTTGAACACAAAATCATAGATATACTTTTCTCCATTGTCTCCGATGACTGAAATGCCACCGTGATCGCGAGCCCAAGTGTCATTGATCGGACAAGTGGCCATACGGATCTTTTCAATTGTCTTGGAATCATGGCCTTTCTCCTCCAAGATGGCCAGAATCCTGTCTCGACAAGCATTGATGTCGCTGGTCACGAGCAGGACCGGTTCAAACTGAAGGATGGCAGACATGATGTCCACATAGCATTCCTGAACCCTCTCCAGATCATCCCATGGAGTCGTCTCATCGGGCCAGGTCATCTGGATTCCACTTTGATTGGACCATTCTGCAGGTAATTTCATGTTTTTCTTCAATAAAATTAGAATAATCTTTCCTTAAATTAAATCTATTCCTTAAATTTAGATTCTACGAAAATATAGATAAACTATCTTTCCTACAAATGTAGTGTTTTATATTTATATTTGTTCGTTTTGGTTAGTGTGTATCGAATTTTCTAAACAAGGTCAAGATGAAATTCAAACTACAAGCTCCTTATCAGCCTTCCGGCGACCAGCCTTCTGCCATAAATGGACTTTGCGATGCAATCCGGCAAGGCACTGATGCAGTCACTCTTCTGGGCGTAACTGGTTCCGGCAAAACTTTTACAATGGCCAATGTCATTGAAAAGTTGCAGCGGCCGGCACTGATTTTGAGCCACAACAAAACTCTGGCCGCACAGCTTTATGGAGAATTCAAAAGCTTCTTTCCTGACAATGCCGTTGAATATTTTGTCTCCTACTACGACTATTACCAGCCGGAAGCCTATCTGCCCACCACGGACACTTTCATCGAAAAGGACCTGAGCATCAATGAAATCATCGACAAATTGAGATTGAGCGCGGCGTCCGCACTGATGGCAGGACGAAGGGATGTGATTGTCGTCTCATCGGTCTCCTGCCTCTATGGCATCGGCAACCCGACCGATTTCCATCAGCAGACCATCATGGTCCGGAAGGGAGAGATACGCAGCATGACCCGGCTGCTCTACCATTTGGTTGATGCCGCCTACAACCGTACAGAAACAGATTTCAAGCGAGGCACTTTCCGTGTAAGAGGCGACACTATTGATGTTTTCCTGGGAGGCGCGGACGAAGCGGTAAGAATCGAATTCTTCGGTGATGAAGTGGACAACATCTACATGATTGACCCCCTGACGGGCGCCCATCTGGAGACACTGGACGAAGTGCCCATCTATCCGGCGACCAACTTCGTGACTACCAAGGAAAAAACGGCCCGGGCTGTCAGCCAAATTCAAGATGATCTTCACAAACAGATTCAATATTTCGAAAACATCGGAAAACCTCTGGAAGCAAAAAGAATCAGACAGCGTGTGGAGTATGACCTGGAAATGATCAAGGAAATGGGCTACTGTCCTGGTATTGAGAACTATTCCAGATATCTGGACGGTCGTAAAGAAGGACAGCGCCCATTCTGCCTGATTGACTATTTTCCAAATGACTTCATCACTTTCATTGATGAAAGCCATGTCACTTTACCTCAGATTCGCGCGATGTATGGTGGAGACCATAGCCGTAAATCCATTCTGGTAGAATATGGATTCCGCCTGCCGGCCGCAGCCGACAACCGGCCGCTGAAATTTGAAGAATTCGAAGCCATCACTGGACAGACCGTATATGTCAGCGCTACCCCCTCCGAGTATGAATTGGAAAAATCAGATGGCCTGATTGTTGAACAAGTAGTCAGACCCACCGGTCTGCTGGATCCCCCTATCGAGGTGCGTCCGACAGAGAATCAGGTGGATGACCTGCTGGAAGAAATCAGAAAACGGGCAGAAAAAGATGAACGAGTATTGGTAACGACTCTGACCAAAAGAATGGCAGAAGAGCTGAACCAGTATTTTGACAATGTCGGAGTACGTTGCCGATATATCCACAGCGATATTGATACGGCGGAACGTGTCGAAATCATTGAAGATTTCAAGAATGGGCTCTTTGACGTGCTGGTCGGAGTAAATTTGCTCCGAGAAGGTCTGGACATCCCGACCGTCTCTTTGGTTGCCATTCTGGATGCAGACAAAGAAGGTTTCCTCAGATCGGCAAGGGCTTTGACACAAACTGCGGGACGAGCAGCCAGAAATGTGAACGGACTGGTGATCATGTATGCGGACACCATCACCAAATCTATGCAGGAAACCATTTACGAGACTGACCGCAGGCGGTCCAAACAGATAGAATACAATAAGCGGCACCACATCACCCCGACTCAGGTCAATGTGAAAAGGAATGCTCTGCTTGGAGAACTCAATCCTTATGAAAGCACTACCTCCTATAAACCAGATGAAAGTCCAGGCGTTCTCAGAGCAGCGAATTCCTATGATGATCCAGCCTTCATCCCCAATCCATCCGCTCTGGGAAAAGGAAAAATTTCAGTCGGACTGGGACCGGATTCAAGGAGAGAAAGCAACTCCGCCTACAAAGACGGATACCTCCAGGCAGATTTGGCCGCTGTCCTGCAGGATCCGGTCATCCGCGCAATGAGCAAGGAACAAGTGCTGGAAACAGTGGAAGAGAGCAAACGGAAGATGCAGAAAGCAGCCGCAGATTTGGATTTCACGACGGCAGCCCGTTACAGAGACGAGATGTGGGCGCTGCAGGAATATCTCAAAGTATGGAAAGATTAACGACAGAACACTAGAATCATGAAAAACGACATAATCGAAGAAAAATTCAGTCATTTTAGTGAAAATGACAAAGAAATTATCCGGAAAGCCTATGCTATTGCCCAAGAGACTTTGAAAGACAAGGTGCGGGACAATGGGCATCCTTTCATCGAACATCCGCTCAACGTAGCAGAGATCGTAGCTGATGAGATTGGTCTGGATGCCGGATCCGTAGCCGCCGTTTTCCTTCATGAATCCACCAGAAATCTGTTTGACACGAACATCCGGTCCGCCAATTTCAACAATGACATCTACACCATGGTGGACGGACTCAACAAGATTTCCACCATCAAACCCAAAGATACCCGTCTGGAAGCAGAAAATTACAAGAAACTGATTATACAGTATTCTACCGATCCCCGTGTCACCATCATCAAGATTGCTGACCGTCTGGAAATCATGAGAAACCTCAACATGTTCCCTCGGCAGACCAGAGAGCGCAAGATTATGGAGACCTTGATGCTATACATTCCTCTGGCCCACCAGCTCGGCCTGTACAATGTAAAGAGTGAGATGGAAGATATCTATTTCCGCTTTGCGGAACCCGAACAATATCGATTGATCACCAACAAGCTGAAGGCAACAGAGCAGGACAGGATCAACTTGACCAATGATTTTATAGAGCCTCTGAAAAAGACACTTTCCGAAAAGAACATCCGCTACAAACTGAAAGTCCGTACCAAAACGGCTTATTCCATCTTCAAGAAAATGCAAGCGCAAAAAGTTCCTTTCGAAGGAGTTTTCGATGTCTATGCAATCCGTTTCATCATCGACTGCGACGGAGATCCTGCTGAAGAGAAACGTCTCTGCTGGGATGTCTATTCCTATGTCACCAATGAATATGAGCCGGATACCTCTCGTCTTAGAGATTGGGTGACCAATCCGAAGGCCAATGGATATGAATCTCTCCACATTACAGTCAAAAACAAGGATGGCGCCTCCATTGAAGTTCAAATTAGGACCAAAAGAATGGATGAAATTGCAGAAAGCGGGCATGCGTCACACTGGTCCTACAAAGGAATCAGTTATGAAGCCACCATTGACAATTGGCTGAAGACAGTCCGTTACAACCTGGAGCATCCGCAAGCGATAAATCCAGAAGATATTCCTCAGCCACCTTCTAAAGAAATCTTTGTCTTCACTCCTTCAGGAGAACTTAGAATTCTGAAAACGGGTTCTTCCGTCCTGGACTTCGCATTCAACATCCACTCCAATCTCGGTATCCGCTGTACCGGTGCAAAAGTCAACGGCAAGACCGTTACCATCCGTCACAAGCTGCAGACCGGAGACATCGTGGAAATCATCAGTGGCAAAAACCAGAAGCCGTCACAGGACTGGCTCAATTTTGTCATCACTTCCAAAGCGAGAAACAAGATCAAGCAAATTCTACATGAAGCAGAATATAAAGCGGCCGCTGAAGGCAAAGAACTGCTGACTCGGCGTCTGAAGAACTGGAAGCTCACTTTTCCGGATGACATTGCCAATGAATTCATGAAGAGACACAACTTCAACACTGTCAATGCATTATATGCCAGTATCGGAAACGGCGATACGGACATCAACTTCATCAAGAACTATATTCTAGAGCATGACCAGATAGAGCAAGCCGCTTTGGACAAGCTCAGACAAGCAGACCAAGAAGCAATTGAAGCGGCAAAAGAAAATTGGAGAACTCATAATTCCAGAACCGGAGATGACATTATCATCATCAACAACGAAGATTTGAAAGGGCTGGACTACAAAATGTCAAAATGTTGCAATCCAGTCTATGGTGATGATGTATTTGCTTTTGTAACTCGTGACAACGGCATCAAGATCCATCGTCTGTCCTGTCCGAACGCCGCCAGACTGCTGACCAAATATCCTTACCGGACTCACCGGGTCAAATGGGCAGAGACTCCAAGTACAGGAAGTTTCCAGGTAGGACTCCGTCTGACCGCTTCCAAGGAGCCGACCGTCATCAATGACATCATGGACATTGTCAACACTTTCAAGGCATCTATCCGTTCTTTCCAGATGAATGAAGACAATGTGCACGGATTATATAAAATAAACATGAAAATTTCAGTTCCTTCCAATATGGAACTGGACAAAGTCATTTCCTGTCTGAGGCAGAACAAATTTATAGAAAAAGTCAATCGCAACTGATTCCTTCTATCTACCGACAAAAGCCCGGAAACTTTTTCTGTTTCCGGGCTTTTGCATGTTTCCAGCCGACTTTCTATTTGTTGACAATCTTTTCAGCAGCCTCCCTTTCCTTGAGCAATTTGGAAAGAGCCCGAGAAAAAGCACGGGCATTTTTCAGATGAGCTGAATATGTGGTCGCAAACAAGTGGCGGCCGTTCATCTCAGGACTGGCACAGAAATACAGGTAATTGTTCTTATCAAAATCAAGCACCGCTTCAAGTGCCGCTTTGGAAGGAACACAGATAGGGGCAGGTGGCAGACCATAATGGAGATAAGTATTGAAAGGAGAATTCACCTTAGTATGTTTCTTCAAAATTCTGCTCAACTGATAGTCAAAACAATATGCAACCGTCGGGTCTGCCTGCAACTTCATTCCCGCACAGAGTCGATTCACATATACACCAGCTACAGAAGGCATTTCCGGAACATAATTAGTCTCCGCATTGACGATGGAAGCCAGAATAGAAACTTCTTTGGGAGTCAGTCCAACGCAATCTGCCTTCTTCCTGTTTTCCTCAGACCAGAAGGCATCGTATTCCCTCTTCATCCGGCGCAGGAGTTCTGGCATGGATTCCGTCCAAAGAACTTCATACGTGTCAGGTATGAAGAGAGAGAAGATCTGGGAAGGTTCTACGCCAATAGAGTCTAACAGCAGAGTATCGTGTAAAGCGGCCATCACTTTTGCAGAATCAGACAACATCTGCCTGGCTATCTTTCTCGCAAGAGTGCTTTCTCTACGAATCGTCCCTGAGATTACCAGATGAACAGGAGTCTGCCACCCATGCTCAAGCATACGCGCCACATACATACTAGAATTTGTAGAGGCAATCGTATAATGTCCAGGCCGCACTTCCGTCAATTTTTTGAAAACACGATGAAGACTTCTCGGACTGATAACGGCAGATTTGCGGAGAATCTGCGTTTCTACCGAATCAGCCGGAGTACCTGGATAAACATAAATCTCTGAAACCTTATCAAAATTAGGCATCCGGCGGTCGTAATATTTCTGCCAAAGGATGCCCCCTGCCAGCGCCACTAACATGACAATCCCTCCTATAAGGGACCCTATCATAATCTTTTTCTTCTTTTCCATGTTCGATTGTTCTTCCTATTTGCGAAGCAATATGACATCTCCTTCTCTGGTTTGATAATCAGCGGACAGTTCGTTCATTTTCAAAATTTCCTTGAGACGGACTCCAAAACGCTGAGAAATCGCCCATAGGCTTTCTCCGTCATGGTCAACAATATATTTGTTGAGATGACGAGCTCCCTGCTTCTTCTTGGCCTGAATATAGACAATGTCGCCAGGATGGATTTCAGTTCCTGGCTGAAGATCATTGAATTTACAGATCTCCTTGATGAACAGGTCATACTCCTCTGCTATTGACTCCAAAGTCTCTCCTTCCATCGCATTGATATAAGGAACTCCATTCCGTGAATAAATCTGACGGTACATATTGAAATGGAGAGTCTCATCCGCCTGGTAAATTTTCGGCTTCTCTATACTGAGCGGAGACTCCGGAATGACATCTTCGGCCACACCTTCCTTCTCCTTACGTTTGGCCTGTTCTTTAGCCAGTTTCTTCGCTTCTCTCTTTGCTTCCCTTTCCGCTTTCCGCAATGCACGGCGTTCTTTTCTTGTAAGTTTATGTACTGTCTCCTCGCCAGCCGGCGCTTCTGCAGCTGTCATTTCTTCCTTCTTCTCCGCCTCACTGATTTCCTTTGCCTTCCTGGAAGACATCTTGTCAAATCTTGACAAGTCATAATCCTCAATATATTTGATCAGCTTGTCCGCATAATGTGGGTCCGTGGCGTACCCTGCTTTCTTCAATCCCTTTGCCCAAGCTTTGTAATCAGTTGTTTTATAGTCAAATAGAAATTTGTAACGATCACGGTAACGCAAAAAGTCGGAATGATCCCGGAACGATTCCTCCGGATGGTCATAAGCCCTGAAACACTCTCCTCGAGCATCGTCGTCATGATATACCTTGCGTCCTTTCCATCCATGACACTTGATACCAAAATGGTTATTGGACTTGCGGGCAAGAGAAGACAGACCGGAACCTGATTCCAATATTCCCTGAGCCAGAGTGATACTGGCTGGAACTCCTGTCCGGTACATTTCTGACACGGCAATGGAAGCATAACGTTCAATATATTTTTCCTGTGGAGTCTTATGGTCATTGGCAGCCTGCAAGCTTCCTGTCACAAAAAAGGGATATAAGAAGGAAAGAAGCAGCAAAATCTTTTCAAAATATCTCATCGCTTTTCAACTAGTTCGCATGAAGTTAGAACAAAAAATTGGATTTAATCTCATTTATGCAGTTCGATTTCAAAGACATCTCCCTCCTTCACCGCATAGGACTCAGAAAAAATGGAACGACACTCCTTCTGATACGCCTCGACATTACGGCAACGTGAAGAATAATGTCCTATAAGCAGACGACCGGCTCCGGCATCCTTGGCACATTGTGCTGCCTGCAAAGTCGTGGAATGATAGCGTTTTTCCGCCTGATCACGGTTGCTGTCCAAAAAAGTCGCTTCATGATAAAGAACATCTACGCCTTTCACCCATTGAGAAAGTTGCGATACTGGAGCCGTATCACTACAATAGGCATAACTGCGTGGATTATATGGGCGATAAGCCGCTTCAGCATTCGGAATGACCAGATCGTCCCGAACCACATCTTCTCCCCTCTTGAGCGTACCGATTTCCGTCAGGTTCAGCCCATACTGGAGGATTTTGTGTTTGTGGACATTGAACATCGGCTCTTTCTCACGGATCATGTAGCCATAAGTTTCAATCTTGTGGTTCAGCGGAAAAGCAAGAACTTCGACCGACTTGTTGTCATAGATGACGGCGAGTTCCTTTACATTGACTGGATGGAATTCAATCGGGAAAGCCAGTCCTTCACCATAATAGGACAGGAAGAACTTCAGGATAGGCCCGAAAGAATTGGGTGCGTAGATGTGCAGCGGAGAGAGCCGGCCCTTCATGCCGATGGTGGACAGCAGGCCGAAAATTCCGAAAACATGATCTCCATGGATATGGGAAAGATAAATGGAATCAATCTTTAACATGGAAACACCATACTTGGCCATCTGCATCTGCGTACCTTCACCGCAGTCTATCAAAAACAAACGCCCGTGTACGTCAAGTACGTGGGCGCTTGGATATTTATCAGGTACGGGCATTGCCGATGCACTGCCCAATACCTTCAGTGTAAAATTCATCTGTTACAGATTATTCACCCTTCTCAAGTTTGTCCTTAAGAGCAGCAAGTTCTGAGATGTCACCGAGAGTGGTCTTCTCAATGTTGGAGTTGATCTTCTTCACTGCGCTCTTCGCAGTTGCAATCTCTGCTGCCACTTTCTCAGCTTTCGCCTCAGCGTAAGTTCTTGTGTGAGATACAAGGATTCTTCTGGTGCTTCTTCTGAGCTCAACAACTCTGAATGTAAGAGTTTCACCTGCAACTGCAGACTTGCCATCCTCACGAACAAGGTCCTTGGAGAAGCAGAATGCCTCTGAACCGTCCTCAAGAGTGATGGTTGCGCCCTTGTCAGTAAGTGCGGCAACAGTACCCTCGACGTTGGAGCCAACTGGGAATTTGGCCTCAAGTTCATCCCATGGGTTAGGAAGGAGCTGTTTGTGACCGAGGCTGAGCTTGTGGTTTGCCTCGTCGAAGTCAAGGATGACAACGTCAATCTTGTCACCGACCTGAACCATCTCTGACGGATGTTTGATCTTGTCCCAAGAGAGGTCGCTGATGTGGATCAGACCTTCGATACCGTCCTCAAGTTCTGCGAACACACCGAAGTTGGTGATGTTGCGGACGATAGCTGAGTGCTGTGAACCTACAGGATATTTCTCGTGGATGTTCTCCCATGGATTAGGAACGAGCTGTTTCAGACCAAGAGACATCTTCCTGCCCTCTCTGTCGAGAGAAAGGATCTGGGCCTCGACCTCGTCGCCGACTTTCAGGAAGTCCTGAGCGATACGGAGTCTTGGAGACCAAGACATTTCTGAAACGTGGATAAGACCCTCTACACCTGGCATAATCTCGATGAATGCACCGTAGTCAGCGATAAGGACAACTTTGCCCTTGACTTTGTCGCCTTCCTTAAGATTTGGATCAAGGCTATCCCAAGGATGTGGAGTAAGCTGTTTGAGACCGAGAGCGATTCTCTTCTGCTGCTCGTTGAAATCAAGGACAACAGCTTTGATCTTCTCGTCAAGTTTGACAATCTCTTCTGGATTGTAGATACGGCTCCAAGAGAGGTCTGTGATGTGGATAAGACCGTCAACACCACCGAGGTCAACGAATACACCATAGTTGGTGATGTTCTTGACAGTTCCTTCAAGAACCTGACCTTTCTCAAGTTTGCCGATGATTTCGCTCTTCTGTTTCTCGAGTTCAGCCTCAAGAAGAGCTTTGTGAGATACGACAACGTTGCGGTACTCCTGATTGATCTTGACAATCTTGAAGTCCATGTTCTGATCAACGTATGCATCGTAATCACGGATTGGTTTGATATCGATCTGTGAACCAGGAAGGAATGCCTCGATACCGAATACGTCAACGATCATACCACCCTTAGTACGAGTCTTGATGTAACCTTTGACGATGTCGCCATTGTCAAATGCAGCATTGACCATATCCCAAGAGCGGAGCTGGCGTGCTTTCTTGTGAGAAAGGACCAACTGGCCTTTCTTGTCCTCTGCAGACTCTACATAAACTTCTACCTTGTCACCGACTTTGAGGTCCGGGTTGTAACGGAACTCCGGTGCCGGGATGACCCCTTCGCTCTTGTAACCGATGGTCACGAAAACCTCTCTCTTGTTGATAGCGGTAACGGTACCTTCCACTACGTCATTCTCCACCACTTTTGACAGAGTCTGGCTGTAGGCATTTTCAATGTCCTCTTTCTTGGCTTCGCCATAGAAAGACGCATCACTCTCAAATGCGTCCCAGTCGAAATTCTCTGGAGCTACAGACGCATTGAGCGGAGCTTTTCCTGTTTCTTTTGCAGCAGCCTCAACTGCCGCATTCTTGTTTTCTTCCATAATTGTAAATCAGTAAAAAACTAGTACGTTAAACATTATTTATTAAACCATTTCGGACAAAAGAAACCTCCATCCGAAATTTCGGCGTGCGAAAATAGTCAAAAAAATTATGTAAACAAAAGATTTTCAAAAAGTTTCAGCAAAATCATGCAATCAAAGCATTTTCTTCCTCTTGAAAATGAACAGAATAATCAAGAAGGAGAAAATCATGATCAGGATAATGATGGTCCATTCCCATTTGGTTCCCAAAATCGGAAGAGACACGTTCATTCCATAAAAACCGGTCACCAATGTAGGTGGCATCAACAGAAGGGACACCAAAGTGAAAATCTTCATGATCTTGTTCTGGTCCAAATTAATGAGACCCACCACCGTATCCTGAAGATATTCCAATCTCTCGAAACTGAAGTTGATATGGTTGATAAGAGAAGATATATCCTGCTGAAGTACATTGAATCGAGGTTCGAGCGCCTGAGGATACTTATTGCTCTTGAGCAAGTTGGCAATCAGTCTCTGCTTGTCGACGATGTTCTCACGGATAATCATGGTATTCTCCTGCAACTGATTGATTTCCAGCAAGAAGTCTTCATTGATATGTTCCTCCTGCTGATTGATTCTCTTGCCGTACTGACCAATGTCCTTGGAAAGCAACTCAATCATATCCGCATCCAAATCGACACGCTGGTCCAGAATATTGACAAAAACCCAGTAGCCGTTCGGATAAAGCCGAGGAATGGCCACCATCTTTCTCTGCAATTCAGTGAAACTCCGGAGAGGGACATCCCTCAAAGTTGTCAGGACATTATCGGAAATGATAAAAGAAACAGCTTCCATGCTATACTCTTCTGGTCCTGGAATCAAAAAGTTGGTATTGGCAAAAATGGCATTGTCCGTTTCCTTGTAACGAGAAGAACTCTCAATCTCTTCGGCATGTGCCCGGCTCTGGATCTCTGTTCCCAAGAAAGCCTCCGCCGCCCTCTTCTCTTCTCCTGTAGGGGCAAACAGGTCAATCCAGATGACATCCCCCCTACGCATATCGTTGAAGTCCGTTTCCGACTGGGAAACCAATATCCGACCGTTAGATTTGTAGAAGATATCTATCATAACTGCTCCTCCTATCCGGACAAATGCCGGTGGCTGCTCCGGCCCAGTCACCGGAAGGTTCTACATAAGTTACCATGACATTACGGAAAAGTCATCTGACAAAAATAGGCATTTTTCGTCAGAAAACCTTGACTCTTGATAAAAAAATAAAAAACTGGCTTCTCCGCAATGAGAAGCCAGCCTATCTTGTCACCACTACGGTTTGAACACCTGACGGTTCACGATGGAACGACCCAAAGTCAATTCGTCTGCATATTCCAGATCATCCCCAAATCCCAGACCTCTTGCCAGAGAAGTGACCTTCACCCCATATTCTGCGACTTGACGGTATATGTAGAAAGCAGTTGTCTCCCCTTCTACATCTCCACTCAAAGCCAACAGAATTTCCACTTCGTGAGCTGCTCCCGCTTCAGCGATCTGCCGGATCCTTTCGACCAATTCAACAATATTCAAATCCGAAGGTCCCGTCCCGTTGATCGGAGAAATGATTCCACCCAAAACATGGTATACACCATGATACTGGCCAGTATTCTCGATGCTCATGACATCCCGCACATTTTCCACCACACAGATCAGATGATGATCCCGTGTCCGGTCCTTGCATATTGCACATTCCTCTTCATCCGATATGTTCATGCAATGCTTGCAATACTTCACTTCATCCCTCAACTTGTTGATGGAATCTGTAAAATGATGGACATTCTCTGCCGGCTGACGCAAAAGAAAGAGTGCAAGTCTAAGAGCACTCTTTTTTCCGACACCAGGAAGTGAGCCAATTGCATCCACAGCCTCTCCCAACAACTGAGATGGATATTTCTGATCGAAACGAGACATCCAACTATTTGCTTTCTTCGTATTTATCGACAGCAGCCCTGACAGAGCCATATTCAAGCAACATGCCTTTGGCTACTTCATAATCCTCAATTCCTGTCTCTTCCATGATCATACGAGTACCACGGTCCACCAATTTCTTGTTGGTCAGCTGCATGTCCATCATCTTGTTGCCTTTGACATGCCCCATTCTGATCATGACCGCTGTGGAAATCATGTTGAGAACCAGTTTCTGTGCAGTACCGGATTTCATACGGGTACTTCCGGTCACAAATTCAGGACCGACAACCACTTCAATCGGAATCTCAGTCACTTCTGCCACTTTGGATCCCTTGTTGCAGACGATACAACCCGTCAGCATACCATTTTCTCTTGCCTTTTGGATAGCGCCAATCACATAAGGAGTCTTGCCAGAGGCGGCAATACCGATAACCACATCATTCTCTGTCGGCTGGAAGACCTGCATATCCTCCCATCCGCCAAGAAGTTTGTCTTCTGCAGACTCGACCGCATTGCGGATAGCTGTATCACCACCGGCAATCAAACCTATGAACTTGCCAGCCACTCCGTAAGTTGGAGGAATCTCGGAAGCATCCACGATACCCAAACGACCAGAAGTTCCGGCACCGAGATAAAATACGCGTCCGCCTTTTTTCATTCTCTCGACTATGCCGTCAACCAGTTTCTCAATATGAGGGATTTCCGGTTCAACAGCAAGAGGCACACTCTTGTCAACCTCATTGATATCTGTCAAGATTTCCAAAGTAGACATCTGATCAAGATGATCATACAATGATGCCTGTTCTGTAGTATTGATGTTTGTCATGGTATTTTAAGTATTTAGATATTTTGCAAAGATAACAACATAATATAAAAAAACCATACGGCCCGCAGTTTAGCCGTTCTCTAATTATGAATTAAATTTCATATATTTGACCGGTACTTTTCCTTTTACAGAAAGCACCACTGAAATCAAAATATATTTATCATGAGACTGAAATTATTTATTGCCAGTTTGACGGTCGCCTTCGTCATGGCACCTCAACTCCATGCCCAGAACAATGATTGGGTGAATTTCGAAAGATATGAAACCCAGAACAAGCAAGTAGCCATTCACCCCCAAGCTGTCTTGTTCGGTGATTCCATCACAGACTGCTGGGCGACCAGACATCCAGACTTCTTCAAGGAGAACAACCTCATCGGCAGAGGAATCAGCGGACAGACCTCTTCCCAGATTCTGCTCCGCTTCAGAAAAGATGTCATTGCTCTTCATCCAAAATATGTAGCCATTCTCTGCGGTGTCAATGACATTGCTCTCAATGATTGCCACGTCAGCATGGAACACAACTTCGACAATCTTGTTTCCATGTGCGAACTGGCCAAAGCGAACAAGATCAAACCCATCCTCTGCACCACCACTCCTGCCGCCAACATTGTCTGGAGACCGGAAGTGAAAGATGCTCATGAGCAGATTCTCCTCCTGAACGAAAAAATCAGAGAATATGCGAAAGCCAACAAGATCAGATTGGTCGACTATGCAGCCGCCCTCAGCGACGAGACAGGATGCACCGCCTCCAAATATTCCAGCGACGGTGTCCATCCGAACGCAGCCGGATATGAGGTGATGGGCAAAATGCTCATGAAAGTGGTCAAATAAACTTTCTCCATAATATGGACAGGAAGAGGAGAATCCGGCGGGGTTCTCCTCTTCCTGTTTATTTGCAGTGCTTCAAAGCCTTCTTCAATGCAGGCATCATCGCGTCTGCCATCCGGACCATTCCCATATCGGTGAAATGAATGCCGTCCACACAAGCCTCACCATCCTGACCGATCAGATTGCTATTGTCAACGTAAAAAATCTTCTTCACCCCAGCCTTCTTGAGCCGCTCGAACAAAGCTTTCTGACTGAGGTTCTTCTTCCTCACCTCCTCCCGGATCTGCTCATCAAAATAGAGATGAGTAAAATCAGGGTCTTCCACAAAAATGACCGGCACCTCCGGATGGGCTTCTCTCAAGATAGAGAAGAAATGTTCCCCCTTCTCGTCAATCATTCGGGCACTGGCATTGGGCACATAGTCCAAGACATAGACAGCAGGATCCGGAATCTGCGCCATCTGTTCTGCAATCTCCAGATCCAGCAAGGCATTTCCACTGAAGCCCAGATTGACCACTTCACGGTCAAATCTTCTGCTCAAGATGGAAGTGAACGCCATACCGGGCCGGTTGGCGCAACCTCCCTGCAAGATGCTGGTACCGTACATGACAATCGGACGGCCACTGCAAGGGCTATCTATGGACGGACCTTCCAGCACAGACCCATCTTCGACACCGATCTCCAGTTTTTCGACCCCGTCATAAAGGGACAGGTAAAGCATATACTCCCTCATTTCCCCATCCATTCCGCTGATGATCTTGGCATCTGTCTCCCGGTTGTTGAGAGCGGGACGAGCGCTGTTGACAAATCTCCAGGTGCCGTCTTCCAGCAGAGCATAAAGATCCAGTCCCCTGGTTCCGGTCAGCGTCTGATGATTCATATGATTGCCATACAGACTGGTCCAGCGGGCATTGATCTGTCTTGAATCGGTACGGAAACGGACATAGAGTCCAGCGGAATTGGTTCCCAAAGAAGCAACTGCAGGGCGAGTCGCGGCAGCTGTTTCAGGTGTCAGACGTTCATAACGAGCGGTCGTATTCGGCACAGACTTGCCAAAAACTGGAAAAGCATCTGCGTTGCTATAGACCATATCCTGTGCAAAAATCTGCCCAGAACAAAACAATGCCAGCATACCGGCAGCCAAAATTGAAAAGAATTTAGATTTCATGATATTGATATTAGTTTTAAATGTCCTTTGCGTTTCTTGATTGTCAGCCTACATACTTTCCTGCCTTCCTCCAATGATAGCAACCGTATACAGCGCTGACTGAATAAATCACGTAAAGTAAAGTCATCCAATACATTCCAGAATGGAAGCACAAGACAGCAGAAAGCACATCCGCAAGAATCCATAGATACCACTGCTGATAATAGGAACGAGCGAGCCAAACAGTACCTACAATACTCAATAGTGTTGAAACAGAATCCAGCCAAGACATGGAATCTCCGACAAAGTCAAGAATCCAATATAGCACCGGTACACCTATGACAAGACCGAGCGCGCTGAACAGAATCGTCCGACCTGTCAATCTGTTCAAATGAATATTTTCCGAAGGGATGGAATCCTCCCTCCCTCCCGATAGCAATGCCGAATCTTTCTTCCATTGATAAAGTCCCCAGAAAGAAACGAAAACATAGTAGAGATTGAGCGACATGGAGGCGTACAGATGCTGTATGCCGAAACTGAAGGCACTTGCCACGCCAGTTGCGATCCCGACATACCACATGAAATTTTTCTGTCCGATTTCCAGCAGGACATAAAGGATTCCTGTAACCGTCGCGAAAATCTCAATTGCAAAAATAATATCTGCCATCATTTTCTAATCAAATTGACCGTCCCCCCCTGACCGATTTCTACAGCCTGCCATCGACAGGTCTGTCGAGAAATCCTTTCACGTCATAAAGGATATGTTTCTCTTTCAGAAGCCGTGCATAAGGCAATGAGGAAAATTCCCGGTGGGCCACCGCCAAAATGACCGCATCGTATTTCTCTTCCGGAACCTTCTCCGACAGCTTCACCCCATATTCCTTCTCTGCGGAAGTGGCATCCGCCCAGGGATCACAAATTGTCAACTGAATATTGTATTCCTCTAGCGTATGGACAATGTCTATGACCTTCGTATTCCGGATATCCGGGCAGTTTTCCTTGAAAGTGAAACCCAAAATCAGAACCTTCGCATCCAGCACTTGAATGCCCTTCTTCAACATGAGCCGGACCACCTGATTGGCGACATATTCCCCCATACTGTCATTCATTCTCCGACCGGCCAAGATGATTTCCGGATTGTATCCATGTCTCTGGGCACATTGGGCCAAATAATACGGATCCACCCCTATACAATGCCCTCCCACCAGTCCAGGAGAAAAATGCAGGAAGTTCCATTTGGTTCCGGCTGCTTCCAGGACAGCCTTGGTATCAATATCCATACGGCTGAAAATCTTGGAAAGTTCATTCACAAAGGCAATGTTGATGTCGCGTTGTGAATTTTCTATCACTTTGGCCGCTTCCGCCACCTTGATGGTCGGAGCCAGATGGGTCCCTGCCTCAATGACAGAAGAATAAACCTCATTGATCTTTCTGGCCGTTTCCGGAGTGGAACCGGAAGTGATTTTCCGGATGTTCTCCACCGTGTGTTCCTTGTCCCCCGGATTGATTCTCTCTGGAGAATAGCCCACAAAGAAATCTTGGTTGAAACGAAAGCCGGACGCCTGTTCCAAGACAGGGACACATTCCTCTTCGGTCACTCCCGGATAGACAGTCGATTCATAGACCACGATATCCCCTGCCGCCAACTGTTTACCAACCATCTCACTGGCACTGAGCAAAGGGCCCAGATCCGGATTGTTGTTCTCATCCACAGGAGTCGGTACGGCAATCACATAGAAATTGCAATCCCGAATATCCTGCACCTCACCGGTACAGCGGAAACCGTCGGCAATCGCCTTCTGCAGCAGTTCGTCACTCACCTCCAGAATGGCATCATGCCCCTCCATCAGAGAAGCCGCCCGAGCAGGATTCCTGTCATAACCAATCGTAGGATATTTTGTTGAGAACAACCGTGCAAGAGGAAGACCGACATAACCGAGACCTACAACGCAAATCTTTACAGAATCATCCATGAACATCATCAATTAAAAAGTTCCCTTTCTGGAAGGGACATCAATATAGAAAACAGGAAGGCGGTTTCCTGACCGCCCTTCCCGTCATCTTGTCTGAATTAAAGGACCTCCAGCAATTCCACTGTAAAGATCAGTGCAGCATAAGGAGGGATAGCACCTGCGGCGCCTGTTTCACCATATGCCAGATCGTATGGAAGATAAAGTTCCCACTTGGCACCTTCATTCATCAGCTGGAGACCTTCAGTCCAGCCTTTGATCACCTGATTGAGACCGAATACTGCAGGCTCACCTCTCTTGTAGGAACTGTCAAATACTGTACCATCTGTAAGACGCCCCTCGTAATGACATTTCACCTGATCTGTTGCAGAAGGCATCTTGCTGCCATTGCCTTCCTTGAGCACCTTGTACTGCAGCCCACTTGGCAAAGTGACCACTCCCTCTTTCTGCTTGTTCGCTTCAAGAAACCCAGCGCCCTGCTTCTTCATCACTTCAGCGACTTCTGCCTGCTTGGCAGCTGCCTCGGCTTCCAGTTTCTGGAAATATTCGTCCAGCACTTTGCCGGCCTCCTCAACAGGAAGTTCAGGCTGCTTTCCGGTCATGACGGCTTCAAGACCATTCTTGAAATCGTTGAAATCTACTTTATCTACACCTGAATGCATCATATTATGGGCGATGCTCATACCCAATGCATAACTTAGTTTATCCATTTCTTTTCTATATTTGAGTTCTATATGTTTCTGAACAGAGAATCCTATTTCTTTTTCTTGGGATTGGACGGAAACCAGCCTTTCTTGACCCGTTCCTCCTGTTCAAACAATTCCAAGATGGACCAAAAACAAGAAAAGGCAAGCACTCCCAAGATAGTGGCCCCCACCCAGTTCTGCACAAAAAGAGAAACTGCAGCAGACAGGAGACCGGCGAGAAGGAACACCCACCAGCATTTTTTCCCAATATAATATTCCGCCTTGATCACAATCGGATGAAAGGCACCAATAATCAAGAAGGTCACGAGACCAACAATAATTCCACCAAAATTCATAACTTGTTCCGTTGCCAACCCTCGTTCCGCTTCACACGCGTCAAGAGCAGAATAAATGCGAATATACTGAGAATTGATGTGCCTTCAAAAAAATAATCTAAATTTGCCTTCAATGAGCCATTTTTTCAAAATAACTGCCATTCAAGTCATTGCACTTTTCTTCCTTCCCCTTGTCCAAGCGGCAGGAATAGAAAAATACGCCTGCAAAGAGCTTCCAGACAGCAGCCGGGCAGAACATCTCGCAGGAGCTCAAATCTTGGCAGAAGCCGAACAAGAAATCCTGCCAGGCAAAAGCATCGGCAAGAAACAGCTCCGGAGCTGCTGGAATCTTGCAGAAGCGATCCGGCATTTCAGTGGTCTCCAACTCAAAGATTATGGCAATGCAGGAGGACTGAAAACTGTCAACATCAGAAGCCTTGGAAGCGAACATACCGGAGTCTATATTGATGGGGTTTCCATTGACAACGCCCAGAATATGCAAGTCGATCTGGGACGCTTCTCTGCAGACAGCTACGACCAAGTGGAAGTATTCAACGGACAGAGAAGCCTGCGCCTCCAATCAGCCAAAGAATATGCCAACTCCAACGCCCTCTACCTAAGTAGCTCCGCACCTCTCTTCACCAATGGACAGAACGACCGGTTCCGGTTCCGGCTCAAAGGAGGAGCCTCCTCAACAGGCATTTTGGCAGCCAACTGGGAGCACCAGAGTCGCTGTGGCCTCCGTTTACGGACCAATATGGACATGACCAGCACCAGCGGAAAATATCCCTTCACCCTCACCCTCCGCCAGACCTACCCAGACGGACAGACCATCCAGTCCGACACCACCTTGATACGCCAAAACGGAGACCTTCTGAGCGGCCGTCTGGAAACCAGTCTCTTCGGCAGCAACTGGAAAATCCAGACCTATTCCTACGCATCAGAAAGAGGACTGCCCGGTCCTGTCATCCGGCGCACGGCATCCAACCCGACCGGACACGACCGGCAGACCGATGCAAGCGCCTTCATCCAAGGAAGCTGGCACCTGCGCAATCTGCACTGGGGAAAGTTCCCGATGTCCCTCTCCTTGAAAGGGAAATTGTCCTATGACTACATCCGCTACCGGACCCAGCCGGCGATCGACCCGGGTGCCCAGCCCTACGACAACCGCTATCAGCAGACCGCCTTGTATCTGTCCTATGCCCAATTGCTGGCCCTCTCCGAGAAATGGGGACTCAACCTGTCTGCAGATGGCCAATACAACTATCTGGATGCCAATCTGCCCGACTTCGTCTATCCCCACAGGTTCAGTCTATGGGCAGTGGCAGCCACCTCCTATCATTCAGAACGCTGGAAGCTGTCTGCCAGCCTACTGTACCATATCTTCCGGGACCACATGAAGAAACAGACCAACGGATTTCTCCTGCACAGCAGGACCCGGCAATGCCTTTCCCCTTTTCTTCTTGCCTCCTGGAGCATCTTTCCGGAACGATGGGAAATCCATGCCTTTGCCAAGAGGGCTTCCAGAATGCCCACCTTCAATGATCTCTATTACACCCTGATCGGCAATTCCAACCTGCAACCGGAGCATACCCTCCAGATTGATCTGGGAACAAACGGCACCATTTCCCTCTCACCTTCTTTCCGTCTTGAAACCTCCCTGGACTTCTATGCCAACCGAATACAAGACAAAATCATCGCGACTCCGACCAGCAACCAGTTCCGCTGGTCCATGTCCAACTTAGGAAAAGTCCGAATCAAAGGAATGGACCTGGACATAAAATTGGACTGCCGGCATCGGCCTTCTGGAATAGAAGCCTTTGCTGCAGTCCAATACACCTATCAGGAAGCACTGAATTACAGTTCTCCTGAAGAAATCACCTACAAGAACCAGATTCCCTATATTCCACGACATAGTGGAAGCCTGTCCGGCAATCTTCTCTACAGAGGCTGGGAACTATCCACAACCTGGTTCGCCAGCAGCAGACGCTGGAGCACTTCGGCCAACCTTCCAACCTATGAAATCAAAGCATGGAACACTTTGGATTGCGACCTGTCCAGAACCTTTCCACTAAAGCGGATGCGGAGACAAGATTCAGCCATCAGACTGATGCTTTCCTTCCGGAACATCCTGAACGACCAATATGAAATCGTCGACGGCTATCCGATGCCGGGTTTCCAGGTCATGGTGACCATGGAAATTACTCTGTAAGCAATCTCTGAGACAGGGCCATCTTTCCAGGATTGATTCCCGTCGTCACAGACCATTTTTCTTTCAAGTCCCCGCCATAGCAGGTCAGGCTGCCCGGATTGGTATAATCCTTTGCATTTGAGACATAAAGGTCACCATTGAAAGAATTGACGCACATATAATAAGGGTCACCCTTGAATACGAAATCCCGGACAGTGACACCGGACGTCTCCGTATCCACCACATACAGCCGGTACGTCTTCATCGCGCCGCTCCAGTCAAACTCCTGATTACTTCCTATTGCATAGAGTTTGCCATTTATCGGGTCCATATCCAGACAGGAAATCCGGACAGACTCCAATTCAGGAGAACGCCCCAACACCTTCCTGTTCTTCAAATCAACCGCATAGAGTGCAGAAGGTATATCGGCATAATTGCCCAGACTTCTTACCCATGCGATACCTTTCCCGTCAATGAACACATCCTTGATGTTCTTCGCCACTTTGATTTCCCCCTCCTTCTGGAGAGTAGTCTCGTCAAAAATCATCAGGCAGTCACCGTTCATGGCATATCCCCCACCATTGGCGACATAGACTTTCCCATCATGGCAGGCTACCCCCTCCGGACCGATTCCGACTCCAACCTGGCCGGTCACCTTCATTTCATTCCGGTCAATACGATAGAGTGTTCCACTCATCTGCTTGTCATTGACCATCTCGCCACTCCAGGAAGTGACAAAAGCATTGCTTCCAGAAAAAGCGACATAACGAGGCTGAGGAACAGGAATGGTTGCCACATGCATTTCATTGTACGGATTGATCACCTCCACCAGATTGGAACAGTTGACAACAATCCAAGCTGTTTTCGCTGAGGAAATCTGAATATCATTGGCGACATCCCCCAATCCCTGCACAAGTTCAGGATTCATCTTCTTGAATGCTTCCTGAACATATCGCTTCCTTTTGAAATCCAGAAAATCCAGGGACGCATTGTTTTTTCCCATCTGTCCTTCATTCAACAAAAATAATTTGTCAAAGCCATTTTTTTCACCTACTGCGACTTCGACACCCGCCAGACCTGCATCTGTAGAGGTGGTTTCATTTCTTCCGCTCTCTTTTTCACAGGAAACTGCAAGCAAGACAACCAAGCTGAAAACCAGCAGTGCTCTAAATTTTTTCATTTTTTTATTATTGATTAGTTATAAATTATAGTCTCAACACGAGACCATTTCTTTCCCATTAAATCATGCAGATGCAAAGATAAAAAAAACTCCGCTTTTGCGGAGTTTCATCATTTCGATTCTCTTGCAAGAATTCTCAAAACTATAGAGCCTTTCCGTTTGAACCAAGAACCTCGACGATCTTGTGCTCATAAAGCTTCTTCATCTCATCACGAGCTGGTCCAAGATACTTACGCGGATCGAACTCACCAGGTTTCTCGTCGAACACTCTACGAACTGCAGCAGTCATGGCAAGACGTGAATCAGAGTCAATGTTGATCTTGCAGACAGCAGATTTGGAAGCCTCACGGAGCTGCTCCTCTGGAATACCTACTGCATCTGGAAGTTTTCCACCATGCTCGTTGATTATGTCAACATACTCTTGAGGAACGGATGAAGAACCGTGGAGAACGATAGGGAATCCAGGAAGTTTCTCCTCAATCTCATGAAGGATATCGAATGCAAGTGGTGGTGGTACAAGACGACCAGTCTTAGGGTCTCTTGTACACTGCTCTGGAGTGAACTTGTAAGCACCGTGTGAAGTACCGATGGAGATAGCGAGTGAATCGCAACCAGTCTTGCTGGTGAAGTCAATCACTTCCTCTGGACGAGTGTAGTGAGACTCCGCTGCACAAACCTCATCCTCAACACCTGCAAGCACACCCAATTCAGCCTCAACGGTCACATCAAACTGATGAGCATACTCCACTACCTTTTTGGTAAGAGCGACATTCTCGTCATAAGGAAGAGCGGAACCGTCAATCATCACAGATGAGAAGCCCATGTCAACGCAGCTCTTGCATAGTTCGAATGAATCACCGTGATCCAAGTGAAGACAAATCTGCGGATGCTCCCAACCCAATTCTTTTGCATACTCTACAGCACCTTCTGCCATATAACGGAGAAGTGTAGCGTTGGCATAATTGCGGGCACCTTTGGAAACCTGAAGGATAACCGGAGATTTCTGCTCGGCGGCTGCCTGTACGATAGCCTGGAGCTGCTCCATATTATTGAAATTGAATGCTGGAACAGCATATCCACCTTTAACTGCTTTAGCAAACATCTCTTTGGTGTTTACCAAGCCTATTTCTTTATAAGAAACCATAATTATAATTATTTAAATATAGGTCATTTGAATACTGCGAATTTACGTTTTTTTTATATAAAATCAAAGAACTTTTTATTCCAAGAATCGGACCAAACCCTATGGACAACCACTTCCTATGCTATTATATATGGTATTTGAGAAGCCAACGGATTCACACAAATGGCATTCTTCCCATCATAAAACGTTACATCCTTGTAAAAACATGAGCACATTCTGACAATTCTCTTCCTGATGACCGACAAACACGAGACCGCTTGCAAATTCGAGACAACAAATTTTCCATACCTTGGAGGTCGAACTCGTCTATTCTCTATGAAAAGAATTTGCAAGAAATCTTCTAACCCATTCATTGTCAATTTGATTTGGCTTTAAGGTAAAAAAATACAGACACCAGTTTGAACTGACACTTAGAAAGAGTTGTATGATAACAATGTAAAACGTTTCAATTTTCATTTGGATTTTCAAAAAAAATATGTACTTTTGAAAAAGAATAAGCACGAAAGATTTACAAAACAACCTATGGCTTGGAAACAAGCAACGAAAACTACTAGAAAAGTAAATTTCATTCAAAAATTAAACTTTAACCTATACGTTCCCTAGCACATTTATCTCCAACAGATAGATGTGCTTTTTGTTTTATAATTTGCTAATTTTGCAAAAAAAACAAATCATTCATGAAACAAAATAAAGTTGTCATCTTCTCTGCCCCGTCAGGATCAGGCAAGAGCACCATCGTCAATCATATTCTGCCACTTCATCCAGAACTGGAATTTTCCATTTCAGCGACCTCCAGATCTCCAAGAGGACAGGAGATAGATGGAAAGGAATATTATTTCATTGATACAGACGATTTCCGGGAAAAAATACAGAATGACGAATTTGTAGAATTTGAGGAAGTCTATTCTGGCAGATTCTATGGAACACTCAAATCTGAAGTAGAAAGAATCTGGGCCAAAGGCCACGCCATTGTTTTTGATGTTGATGTCAAGGGAGGTGTCAATCTGAAAAAATATTTTGGAAAACAGGCTTTATCCGTTTTTATCCAGGCCCCTTCCATAGTAGCCTTGCGCGAAAGACTGATTGGCAGAGCAACTGATTCCATGGAAGAAATCCAGAAAAGAGTTGCCAAAGCAGAAGAGGAGATGACCTATTCTGACAAATTTGACTATGTGCTGATCAACGATGACCTGCAGAAAGCCTTCCATGAAATAGAACAGGTTGTGGACGATTTTCTCAATAATTAGAATATGAAGATTGCTGTATACTCCGGTTCTTTCAATCCTCTCCATATCGGACACGAGGCTATCATGAGATATCTCACTCAAGAAGGCCTGTTTGACTGGGTATATCTTGTCATTTCACCCAAGAACCCGTTGAAGACGACGATTAGTGCCGATTCGGCAATAACCCGCTATGAAGCCGCTGCGGAAGCCATCCGACGTCATCCTGACCTGAAAGTCAAAGTAGATGACATTGAACTCAAAATGCCTGGACCATCCTACACCATCAAAACATTGGATGCACTCAAAGCACGGGAACCGTACAACGACTTCACCTTGGTCATTGGTGGAGACAATCTCTCTTGCATCAGACAATGGAAGCATTATTCCCGCATTTTGTCCGATTATGGTGTCGTCGTCTATCCAAGAACAGGAACTGACCTGCGGCAACTTCATATGGACCTCATCCAACACTATCTGAATCATCCAGAACCATATGTCATGGATGCCAACGTAGCAGGTTCCGAAGAAGTTGTCAATCTCGAGGAACGCCTTCGCAACACCTATCATATCCGTGCCATTGATGCACCGGTCATTAATATTTCTTCCACCGAAATAAGGAAAGGACTGGAAGAAGGAAAAGATATGTCACAATATCTAATGTAAAAAAAAATGCATATTGAAACTGAAAGAAAATTTCTTGTTTGTGGAGAAAAATACAAATTGCTGGCCACTTCCTGCCTGCATATGGAACAGGGCTACATTTGCCGTTCAGAAGGACGGACTGTAAGAGTGAGAACCAGTGGAGAAAAGGCATGGCTTACCATCAAAGGACCTTCTTCCAATGGGCTGAGCCGATTGGAATGGGAAAAAGAAATTCCTGTTGAAGAGGCCAAAGATCTCATGCAGCTCTGTACCGGCGGTATCATCATCAAAGACCGATATATCATTCCAGCCACAACCACATTTCCCGCAGGAGCTGGACAAACAGAAACAAAGCGTCCCCATTCGACAGACCAGCACAACGGTCGGTTTTTCGAGGTAGATGAGTTTTTTGGCAAAAATGAAGGCCTTACGGTTGCTGAAATAGAGTTGGGGTCGGAAAAAGAAGAGCTGGTCGCTCCTGAGTGGTTGGGAAAAGAAGTGACTGGAGATCCGCGTTACTACAATTCAGAGCTGACCCGACATCCCTTCACGGAATGGTAATGCCCTTTTGACGGACAGGCGACAATAAAAAAGGATGACTTTTTCAAGTCATCCTTTTTTATGTCTAAGCATTATCGGCCGAACTACTGCTCATCCGGTCCCTGCTCATTAGGACCTTGTGGACCCGCCTGAGGCCCCTGAGGGCCTGCCTGCCCCGCCTGTGCTGCCTTTGCCATATCCTCTGAAGCAGCATGCCATGCTTCTTCAAGCTGCTTGTTGCAAGTGTCAATATCGTTCAGATTCTGAGCCTTGACAGCTTCTTTCAAACTTGCCAGAGCACTTTCAATGGCTCCCTTCTTATCTGCAGGAATCTTGTCACCATATTCCTTGAGATTTTTCTCTGACTGGAAGCACATTGCATCTGCACTGTTGATTTTGTCAACTCTTTCCTTCTCAGCCTTGTCGGCGGCTTCATTTGCTTTTGCTTCATCTCTCATCTTCTGGATTTCGTCATCAGTAAGACCTGAAGAAGCTTCGATACGTATCTTCTGCTCTTTGCCAGTAGCCTTGTCTTTGGCTGTAACATTCAAGATACCGTTGGCATCAATATCGAAAGTAACCTCAATCTGAGGAATTCCTCTTGGAGCAGGAGCAATGCCATCCAAATGGAAGACACCAATCTGCTTATTGTCTTTGGCCATTGGACGCTCACCCTGAAGAACACGGATTTCTACGGAAGGCTGGTTATCAGCGGCAGTAGAGAAAGTCTCTGATTTACGTGTCGGAATTGTTGTATTGGACTCAATCAGTTTGGTCATCACACCACCAAGGGTCTCAATACCGAGAGAAAGTGGAGTGACATCCAACAGAAGGACATCCTTCACGTCACCGGCAAGGACACCACCCTGGATAGATGCACCGATTGCTACTACCTCGTCTGGGTTGACGCTCTTGTTAGGCTCTTTGCCGAAGAAGTTCTTGACAATCTCCTGAACCTTTGGAATACGGGTTGAACCGCCGACCAGCAGAATTTCATCAATGTCAGATGCATTCAGACGAGCATCCTGCAATGCCTTGCGGCATGGTTCGATACTTCTTTCAAACAAGTCGTCACAAAGCTGCTCGAACTTGGCACGAGTCAATGTCTTGACAAGATGCTTTGGAACACCGTCCACCGGCATTATGTAAGGAAGGTTGATTTCTGTAGAATTCATGTTGGAAAGCTCAATCTTCGCTTTCTCAGCCGCTTCCTTCAATCTTTGAAGAGCCATAGGGTCTTTCTTCAAGTCAGAGCCACCGTTCTCAGCAGCAAATTCCTGAGCTAACCAGTCAATGATCTTCTGATCAAAGTCATCACCACCGAGATGAGTGTCACCATTGGTTGATTTCACTTCAAATACGCCGTCTCCCAATTCCATGATGGAGATATCAAAAGTACCACCACCCAAGTCATAGACAGCCACCTTCATATTTTTGTTCTGCTTGTCCAGACCATACGCCAAAGCGGCTGCCGTCGGCTCATTGATGATACGTTTCACATCCAGACCTGCAATCTTGCCTGCCTCCTTAGTTGCCTGACGCTGAGAATCTGAGAAATAGGCTGGAACTGTAATCACAGCCTCTGTCACTTCCTGACGAAGATACTCTTCCGCTGTCTTCTTCATCTTCTGAAGAATCATCGCAGAAATCTCCTGTGGAGTATAAAGACGACCTTCGACATCCACTCTTGGCGTATTGTTGTCACCCTTTACAACTTTGTAAGGGACTGAACCAACTTCTTTTGAAACCTGATCAAAGTTCTCACCCATGAATCTCTTGATAGAGAACACTGTATTGATTGGATTGGTGATTGCCTGACGTTTTGCAGGGCTGCCGATTTTCCTTTCTCCACCTTCGGTAAATGCGACCACAGATGGAGTCGTTCTCTGACCTTCATTGTTTATGATGACTGTAGGCTGGTTTCCTTCCATGACAGCAACACAGCTGTTGGTTGTACCCAAGTCAATACCAATAATTTTTCCCATAATATTTCTCCTTTATTTCATTATTTTCAAACTTATTCCTGTCAAGACCTCCATCTGAACTTCACACTCCTGATGGACCATCCGACGCTGTTCATATTTACCAATGTTGTGCCACTTTCTGTGATATGTCAAAATGTCACGAAATTAATCAGTACAAGCGTAAATATGAGTTTCATATATGACAAATTGTATTTATTTCTTATCATTATTACTATATTTGTCACATTCAAAATCAAATCAATGTTCCGGGACCTCTTTTCCTGGAATACAAATTACAGACATGGAAGAAAGAGTCAATCACGAATATCCGGTCCTGAATCCGGAAACATACCGAGATTTGGAATCAAGAATCCTATATGAGGACAACCACCTGCTGGTCATCAACAAGAAAGTCGGAGAAATAGCCCAAGGAGACAAAACCGGCGACCCGACCATTGCAGATGCATACAAGGCTTTCATCGCCCAAAGAGACGGGAAACCAGGCAAAGTGTTCCTTGGAGTCCCCCATCGCCTGGACAGACCTGTCAGTGGCATTATCGTGCTGGCCAAAACTTCCAAGTCACTGGAAAGAATGACGGCCCTCTTTAGAGAAGGCAATGTTCACAAAACCTATTATGCATTAGTATGCAAATCCCCTGAAATTCCTGAAGCGGAACTAGATGACTATCTTGTAAGGAATGAGAAGATGAATAAAAGTTTCATCTGTCAACCCCCCAACAAAAGAAAAGATGCCAAACTGGCCAAACTCATCTACAAACTGATTGCCCATACAGAACGTTACCACTTGTTGGAAGTGCAGCTATTGACAGGAAGACACCATCAGATCAGATGCCAACTGGCAGGAATCGGATGTGTCATCAAAGGAGACTTGAAATATGGGGCTCCCAGATCAAACAGCAATGGTGGAATCTGTCTGCATGCCGGCAAGATCAGCTTCATGCACCCTGTAAAGAAAACAGAACTGAACATTACAGCTCCACTCCCCCCTGATTGGAAAGGAATACAGCTCTAATTGACGGCTTTTCCAAGACATTCCTAAAAATGTGAAGCCCGATATTCCCGACACCATTCGCTCGGTGTCCGGTTCGCATAACATTTGAATGCCATATTGAACGTAACAGTACTGTGGAAACCTGACATCTCCGCCAATTCCGAAACTTTCAAATGCATGTCTTTCTTGTACAGCTCCATGGAATACTCTACCCGATATTGATTGATCAATTTCGGAAAACTCATTCCTGTACAATCATTCACCATTTTAGAAAGATAGGTCTTGTTGGTGAAAAGGTCACGGGCAATGTCCTCCACCAGACAGCTTTCTGATAAATATGGCCGCTTTTCTTCCATCAGATAACGGAAACGATCATACAAAGTCGAAATGGCCAACTCCTCTTTTTCAACTCTTTTTTCTGCAACTTTCACCTTTTCCACCGGCTTCTCCTCCTGTGTCTGCTTTTGGCCTGCCAATGGAACATAACGTTCTCGCAGGAGAAGAGAACACAGAAAAAGAACAATCAGACACAAGACAGCGACATTCAGGAAAATGGACCTGATCACATTACAGAAAGACAGCAGAGAACATACGACAATGACGACATAATAGCAGAAGAGAAGCACTCGAGTCATCATCTGAGCAACCGCATAGCCGTCATAAGACAGGTTGAAGCCATTGCCAGAACCGAACAGCCGGAAATATCTGGCTGTTGTCCAAATGCAGTGAGACAAAAGCAGGAGAATCTCAATGACCGACTTCCAGATCACATGCGCCTCCTCAGGAAGCGACATTTCGCAAATGCAAAGAAGAACCAAGATCAGAGAAATTCCTGCCGGGACAATCCAACGCCCCCTTCTTTTGTCCACATGAAATAATGTAGACAAAAGAAGCAGGATTCCACAAACCATACTTGAATCATAGATAAGATTGACCACATTGAATTCATTGAAGACCAATCTGAAAATGGTACAGAAAAACAATCCTGAAACAGCTGAAATTCTGACACTGTCACAACAATTTTTTTTCACCTCTGAAATAAACTTCATACAAATTTCCTATTTAATTTCTAATCCATCTAAGCTTTAAGGTGAACAAAAATATATAAAAAGCTCGTTCATTTTATGCAAATGGACGAGCTGGAATGCTAAAATTTTCTATTTCTTTATGTTTTTTGTCAAATCTTATCGATTTTCTTTTAACGGAGCCTCTGGAATTTTCTCAGAAGAAACAGATTTCAGATCATCTTTCTTTCCCTTTTCACCAATGTTGGCCCCTTTGATGGTATCAAAACCTTTTCCATAGACACTGGTAACATATGATACGGACAAGAACGCATCACTGTCTATCGTCTTGACATATTTGAGAAGAAGATTAAGATCCGTCTTTCTGGTAATGACCATCAGAATCTGACTTTCACTTTTAGTATACCACCCCTTGGCAGGAAGTACGGTCACACCACGATGGAAAATATTTGTAATAGCATCCGCCAATTCAGCATATTTCCGGGACATGATGAACACTTGGACAGATTGTTTGGAGCCCGACAAATACAAATCAATCACATAACTGTTCACAGCCACGAAAATCAAGCCATAGACTACCGTTGTAATCTTGTCTGCAAATTCCACCAGTTCTCCATCAGGAGTATAAGAAGGGAACAACAGAGAAGAAAGGATGATCATGATATCTGAGACCATGATGATCCTGCCCGGTGAAACATTCCTATATTTATTGATGCAAAGAGCTATAATATCAGTTCCTCCCGTACTTCCACCAACAGAAAGAGACATGCCGATACCGGCACCTGCCATCATGCCCCCCATGATAGTACACATCAATTTACCATTCTTGATGGCAAGAATATCAATGATTTCAACTGGCATGATCTGTTGGAAAAGGTTCAGACCGACAGATGCCAGAATGATGGCATAAATGGTCTTGAAACCCAATCCTGCTCCAATCATAATAACTCCAACAATCAACAGGACTCCATTCAAAGCAAAATATGAATATCCCATAGGAATGTTGAACGCATAATACAAAATGGAGCTACAACCTGTCACACCACCTCCGACCATATTGTTTGGAACCAGGAAAACAGACCAAGCAATGACATAAATCAAAATGCCCAATGTCAGAATGAGATAATCTTTCAAGTGCCCCGAAAGGGATTTTTTCAAAACAATGTTTTTCATCTTTAAATTCTATATTCTCAAGGTCAGTCAATCATCAGTATTAAGAATCTCCGTTCTGCTCATCTTTCTTCTTCGACTTCTTGTCAATACCGGTCTTGATTTCTTCAAATCCACGTCCATAGACATCACTTGCTTGAGAAATACTGACAAAAGCATCCTTGTCAATCTTCTTGATCACTTTGGTCAGATCATGCAGCTGAGTTTTACGGATGATAATCAGCAAAACATTTTTCTCCTCTCTGGAATAACCTCCAATTGCCTTCAGGACGGTCACGCCTCTGTTCATCCGGTTCAGGATGTAATGGGACATTTCCGGCTCCTTGTCGGTAAAGATAAGCACTTGCATACTGGTCTTGGTTCCCATAATAAGTGCATCCAGAGAGAATGAAAACACAAACATGGTGATATAACCGAAGAGAAGGTCCTTGACTGTCATATTTGGCAACAGAAGGATAGTGGCAATTATGATCAAATCCAGAAACATGTACACTTTTCCTGGAGAGACCGGCCAGAATTTGTTGACAATCAATGCAATGACATCTGTACCTCCAGTACTTCCCCCTTTCTTGAAGATCATGCTGATACCGATTGCCTCCATCAGACCTCCGATGACAGGAATCAGAATACGGTTATTGTCTCCGACATACAGGAACGGGTTGTCCGGTGTTGCCAGCAACATATGACATTCTGGAAGATACCTCAACAAGACAGTGGAAAGCCCGATCGCATAGATGGTCTTGAAGCCGAAGGCATTGCCCAGAATCAGAAAGCCCATCAGCAGCAAGAACACATTGGCAATGATAAAAGAGGTGGAAACAGGTATGCCGGTAGCAAAATTGAGAATTGTACATGCACCTGTCAGACCACCACTGGCAATCCCATTCGGGATAAGGAATGACGTCCACGCCAGACAATATAGAAGAGTACCTATTGAAAGCACGCAATAGTCCCACAATACGGAACTGATTTTCTTTGCACTTAACATATTTTTATTTTAGAACAATATTCACAATACGGCCAGGAACCACTATCACTTTCGCAATGGACTTTTCACCAACATGACGGCTCGTCTGTTCCAATGAACGGACAGCTGCCTCAACCTCTTCCTTGCTCATTGACTTTGGAAGATCCAATGTGAAACGGGTCTTTCCATTGAATGAGACAGGATAAGTGCAGGTATTCTCAATCGTATATGCTTCATTGTATTCTGGATAATGAGCATAAGCAATGCTTTCCTCATATCCCAACACACTCCAAAGTTCTTCTGAAATATGAGGGGCAAGCGGAGACAACATAATGACCATCGGTTCCAGAATCTCTCTCTTGTGACAACCTAAATCAGCCAGATCATTGACTGCTATCATGAAGGCACTGATGGAAGTATTGTAAGAGAAACTCTCAATATCCGCCTGCTGCTTGCCGATAAGCTTGTGAAGAATCTTCAACTCTTCTGGAGTTGCCTTCTCGTCTGTCAGCAGCAGGGTGTCCCCTTCATAGAAAAATCTCCAGAATTTCTTCAGGAAACGGCAGACCCCGTCAATGCCCTTGGTATCCCATGGCTTGGACTGTTCAATCGGACCGAGAAACATCTCATAAAGTCTCAAGGTATCTGCTCCATAATTGTCACAGATATCATCCGGATTGACTACATTGTACATGGATTTGCTCATCTTCTCAACAGCCCATCCACAAATGTATTCCCCGTTTTCAAGTACAAATTCTGCGGCATTGAATTCTGGACGCCATTGCTTGAATCCTTCCAAATCCAACTTGTCATTATGGACAAGATTGATATCCACATGGATTTCAGTTGTCTCATACTGGTCTTTCAACCCCGAAGATACAAATTTATTCGTGCCGACAATACGATAGACAAAGTTTGAACGGCCCTGGATCATTCCCTGATTGATCAGTTTCTTGAACGGCTCATCCTCACAGATATAACCATAGTCATACAAGAACTTGTTCCAGAAACGAGAATAAATCAAGTGACCGGTAGCATGCTCGGTGCCTCCGATATACAGATCCACATCACGCCAATAGTCATTGACTTTCTTATCCACAAGCGCATTGTCATTATGAGGGTCCATATATCTCAAATAGTAGGCACTGGATCCGGCAAAGCCCGGCATGGTGCTGGTTTCCAGCGGATACCCCTTATAAGTCCAATCTTTTGCATTGGCGAGTGGCGGTTCCCCAGCAGCCGGCTTGAATTCAGTCATTTCCGGAAGAGTCAATGGCAGGTCTTCATATGGCACTGGTGTAGGAATACCGTCTTTATAGTAGATTGGGAATGGCTCACCCCAATATCTCTGACGAGAAAATATGGCATCTCTCAATCTATAATTTACTTTTCGATGGCCGAGATGATGCCGCTCAACATAGTCCATGGCAACAGGAATGGCCTCCTGGACATCCAGGCCGTCAAGGAAACCGGAATTGCACATCTTGCCCTCTTTGGCGTCAAAGCTATGCTCACTGACATCGCAGCCCTCAATAATCGGAACAATCGGAAGATTGAACTTGCGGGCGAATGCATAGTCACGGCTGTCATGGGCTGGAACAGCCATGATAGCACCTGTGCCATATCCTGCCAATACATATTCTGAAATCCAAATAGGAATCTTCTCTCCCGTCAATGGATTGATGCCATAAGAACCTGAAAATACACCGGTTACCGTCTTGGTTTCAGAGATTCTTTCCCTCTCAGTCTTTTTCTTCACATAAGCGATATACTCTTCCACTTCTTCCTTGCATTCTGGCAAAGTCAATTCTCTGGCGAGGTCACTCTCTGGAGCAAGTACCATGAACGTGACTCCGAAAATGGTATCGACACGGGTAGTGAAGACGGTGACATCCTGCTCCTTCTCTCCACAAAGAGTCTTGAAGACAACTTCTGTCCCCAAAGAACGGCCAATCCAGTTACGTTGCATCTCCTTCAGCGAATCAGTCCAGTCCAGACGGTCCAAATCATTGAGCAGACGTTCTGCATAAGCAGAAACTCTGAGCTGCCACTGAGTCATCTTCTTCTGTTCCACCGGATACCCCCCCCTCTCTGAGAGACCATCCTTCACCTCGTCATTGGCAAGAACTGTTCCTAGCATCGGACACCAGTTGACGGACGTCTCTCCCTGGTAAGCGATTCTATAGTTCATCAATGTCTTTGATTTCTCCTGTTCCGACATAGCCTTCCACTGCTCCGCCGTAAAAGACAATTCCTCGCCACAAGCAGCAGAAACACCGTTTGTTCCACTGGTCTCAAAAGTGTCAATCAGATTGGAAATCGGCATAGCTTTGTCGAGTTTCTGATCATAATAGCTTTCAAACATCTTCAAGAAAGCCCATTGAGTCCATTTGTAGAACTTCGGATCACAGGTCCGCACCTCTCGGTCCCAATCATAGGAAAAACCTATCCGGTCCAACTGCTGACGGTATCTGGCAATATTCTTGTTGGTCGTTATTTCCGGATGCTGCCCTGTCTGGATAGCATATTGTTCTGCCGGCAATCCAAAAGAATCGTAACCCATCGGATGAAGGACATTGAACCCCTTCAATCTCTTGTATCTCGTATAAATATCACTGGCAATATATCCTAGCGGATGACCAACATGAAGTCCTGCTCCTGACGGATAAGGAAACATATCCAACACATAATATTTTGGTCTGCTCTCATCCTCCACTGCCTTGAAGGTCTTGTGTCCTGCCCAATAGGCCTGCCATTTCTGTTCTATGCTTTTGAAATCGTAATCCATTGCTTACGTACTTTTATTATTTTATATGTTAATCTATCTCTTCAACTTGATACCATGTCTGGCACTCGCCGCTTCCAGACGGAACTCGATAATCAGTTCCATCGAAGAATCCACCTTTTTTCCTCCGAGACGGGCCGGCTTCCAATCAGGAGAAGCCGCAACGACACGAACTGCTTCTGCATCCAAAAGCGGATCCACGCTCTTCAACACCTTGACATTCTTTACCTGTCCTTTCCTGTTCACTTCAAAATAGACAGTCACCTTGCCTTGTATACCATTTTCAACAGCTTCCTGAGGATATCTCATATATTTGTATACCCAATTCTGCAAAAACCATCTCGGATCATGATGTCCCAAAAAAGAAGGACTGACATCACATTCAAAGAAGGCATGGACTTTCCTGTCTTCTTCCTGCTTTGGCTGTGGCTTGCTGCTGAAAGACGGAGCTGATGGAATGTTGCTGAGTGCACGGGTATAGTCATAGATATATTCCAGTTCCGCTTCCATATCCTCGTATTCCAACAGATCCGGCACATCCCGACAAGTGTCATGTTCGACATATTTTCCAGTCGTGAACCAGACAGACGGAATGCCTTTTGCATAAAAAGAGCGGTAATCTGACGGATAAGGTTCTTCTGTCACCTTCACTGGAAGGACAGGATGCAGACTTCCAGAGACCCGGTCCACCAAATTTCCGATATCTTGATTGGAAGCAGTATATGCCAAGAAGCCATCACTTGCTCCTCCCACAATATCCAGATTCACCATGGCATCCACATTGCCAATATCTCTGAAACCCTTGTTCAGGAAATACCACGAACCGGCAAACCCCTGACGGGAAGCGCCGAAAGCCACAAAAATGACCGACCTGCGGAACAGGATGGAATTGGTCTTGACCCGTTTGGCCAGTTCGAGCATCATAGCGACACCGGAAGCGTTTCCATTGGCACCATAATAAATCTGGTCCACACGACGGCCATCAACCTCCATGACATTCACACCCAAATTGTCCATTCTGGCACCAATGACAATGTAATGGTCGTTAAGAGAACGGTCATATCCCTGTATGATACCGGCCACATTACGTGAAATGAGAGTGTCGCCATTTTCCCGCTTCATGCCGAAGACATCGCCCTCTTCCGGGCATAACATTTCCAGGCCGATGCTTTCCATCTGCCTGTAGATATATTTGGCAGCGTCTTTTTCTCCTTCTGAACCCGCTTTTCTTCCTTTCAACGCCGATGAAGAAAGATAAGAAACATACTCCTTCATCGACCTGACCGTCTCGCTATCATCCAAATCGGCATAATCAGTACGGTACTGTGCCACCATCGGCAAGGCGAACAGAAAAGCCACAACTGCAAATTCAATCTTTCTCATCATCTGCTCATTCGTTTACCAAAATCCACACATCTTCCGGACAGAAATCCTCGCCCTTCACTTTTGATAAAGATTCAAAAACTCTGGCCAATGACTGGGACGGACACATCGCCACTGCATTGAAACCGTTCCTGAAACTGATGATGGTCCCGACATAACCGGAATCATTCACCTTGACAAGCAACCTCTCGGCCAATGTCCTCTGCTTGAAGGCACCTACCACCACATAATATCTGTAATCCAACTTAGTCGTATAGAGCCCTCCAATCTTGGAAGTGCTCAAAACAGTTCCGCCCAACTGCCTGAGCGAATCCAATACGGCCAACGAATCGGCATACGCCTTTTCAATTTCAGCAATTTGTCTGCGTGCTTCCTCCTGCTCTTTGCGGGAAGCCTCTATAATGGCTTCAATGTCATCAGAAGTGGGTCTGCCTGCCAATTTCCTGAACGCGTCACAGCTTACAAATGAGAATGAAGCCACGAGCAATATAAGAACAACTATCCTTTTCATCTTACATTCAATTGTTTAGTTCCGACTTGACGGAAAAGATCCAACTTTATATGATATGAAATTCTAATTTAAGCAAGTTTATGCAAATTTACCAAAATTTAGTTAGTTTTGTATGTAGTGAACTTAAATTAATGATATAATGTCGATAATCACAAAATTCAAGACTGACCTTAAAAACATCATCAATATTACAGATCAAATTGATACTGATGCAGCGGCAGCCAATATCCGGAGCAACATCTATTTCAAAGGACCCAATGTCTGGATTCTTGCCTTTTCCATCGTCATCGCTTCTGTAGGTCTGAACGTGAACTCAGCGGCAGTCATCATCGGTGCCATGTTGATTTCACCTTTGATGGGTCCAATCATCGGCATTGGACTAGGAATGGGAACCAATGACACAGCCTTGATCAAAGTAGGTCTCAAGAACCTTTTTATCATGGTCATCATCAGTGTCCTGGCCTCTCTTATCTTTTTCCTCATCAGCCCACTGGAGCTGGTCAATCCTACCGAATTGGAAGCCCGTACCAACCCCACCATCTATGATGTCCTGATAGCCTTGTTCGGTGGATTCGCCGGCATTTTTGAAATCTCCAGAAAAGAAAAGGGCACTGCTCTATCGGGAGTAGCCATCGCGACCGCACTGATGCCTCCTCTCTGTACCGCCGGCTATGGACTGGCACATTGGAACTGGCCCTTCTTTTTAGGCGCCCTCTTCCTCTTCTTCATCAACGGTGTGTTCATCATTCTGGCCACCTATTTCTCCACGAAATACATGCATTACAAAGAGGTGGAATTCCAGAATCCGGCCAACAGCAAAAAGACCAAACGGCTCATTTCACTTGTCGTCGTGCTTATCATGATACCAAGTATCTGGTCTGCGGTCATCATGATTCGTGACAACCGACTGCAGAAGCAGGTCATGACTCTTGTCACAGAAAACAAGACCCTGACCAGCGGCTACATCTACGACTACAAAATCAATCACAAGAAGGGTGGCAAAATCACCCTCTACACTACTGGCGGCTGCCTCACCTCCGTCGACAAGGAACATCTCATCTCCGCTGCCGAAAAATTAGGGATCGACAGCGAATGCCTGAATTTTGTCCAGCACGAATACAATGATGAGAAAAATGAAGCAACTGAAAAACTCATTAAAGGCATCTACGAACGGAGTGACGACGAAATCTCAAAACGTGAAAGAGAGATAGAACAACTGCAGAATACCATTGACCAAATGAAAAAGCAACAGATTCCTTATCTGCAGGTCTATCAGGAAATCAACATACAATATCCCGAAATCAAAGACATGTACATCACACGGGGTGCTCATGTTCAGGCAGACAGCATAAGCCGGAAAGGGGTCGTCATTTTCCTGGACAGCGAAGAGGAAATCTCCGAACAGAAGATTCGCAGCCTGACTGACTGGCTCAAGATCCGATTGAATGATCCTTCCGCCACTGTCATCAACGTGAAAAACTTAATAAAGCAAATGGATTGAACCGATTCAGACTCATAGTTCTTCTCACATTTCTTCTCTGCCCTTTCACAAAAACGTTTTCGCAGGTTTCTGGAGAATGGGCAGATCGACTTCTGACACGTTTCCCTTGGCTAATGGCTCCGGATACGGTCTCTGTTGTCATAATTGGAGATGTCATGATGCACAGCAGACAAATCAATGCAGATTATGGACCTTTTCTCCAGACTCTTTCATCTCGCTTCAAAAAAGCAGATTTGGCTGTCGCCAATATGGAATTCACTTTAGGAGGCAAGCCCTATAGCGGCTATCCTTCCTTCTCGGCTCCAGATAAATATGCCGAATATGTCTTTCAGCAAGGAATCAACGTATTCTTGACGGCCAACAATCACATTCTCGACAAAGGAACTTCTGGCCTGACCCGGACCATCTCCATCTATGATTCCATGGAAAAAGAAGGCAAGATCAGATTTACCGGAATTGCAAAGGATTCTCACCAGGACTCTTGTTCCTATCCTCTGCTCTTCAATATAAAAGGCATCCGGCTGGCTCTCATCAACTTCACATACGGCACCAACTCCGGTTCCTCCAGCAAATGGCCAAAAGTCAATAGAATAAAAAAGGATGACATTCTTTCTGCACTGGAAAGAGCTAAAAAGGCCAAAGCCGACTTTGTTATCGTGCTGCCTCATTGGGGATTGGAATACCAGCTGAAACATTGCCCGGCCCAAAAAGAGCTTGCCATCTGGCTGGCACAAAATGGGGCAGACGTGATAATAGGTGCCCATCCTCATGTGGTACAAGATTACGAATGCCTTAATGTGACCGGAAAAGACGGAAGAATCAGAAGTGTTCCTGTATTCTATTCAATAGGGAATGCCGTTTCCAACATGAGCCAAGAAAACACCCGACTGGAACTTCTGGTCCGACTGAAATTCACCCGGACTAGAGATAATGTAAAGACCTTTCTGGAACCAGAAGCAGAATTTCTCTGGTGCACCTTGCCTGGAAGACTAACAGATAGCTATTGCACCGTCCCTGTTTTGGAATATAGAATTCGCAGGAAAGAATGGAAAATCCCTTCTGACCACGACAATATGATGAGAACCTACTGGAGAGTCAAACAATCCAGCGGAATTGAAGACAATATACAATAGAATACAATAATATGAGACATTACATTTGCCTGGAAGAGGTAGAGCCGATAGAGATTTACGGAGCAAATAACCGAATCCTTGATGCTTTCTGCAATTATTTCCCTAATTTGAAAGTGGTGGCAAGAGGCAAAGAGATCATACTGGAAGGCACAGAAAATCAGATTGAAGAATTTCAAATCAGGATGAATCAATTATTAGAGGTTCTGAATCACAAGAAGAATCTGACCCCTTATGATGTAGACGAGATCTTCGATGGAGAATCTTCTCCCCTCCAGTTCAAATTGAACGGAGATGCCGTCATTGTGCATGGAACGGACGGGAAACCCATCAAGGCCAGAAATGCAACACAGCAGGAAATGGTCAAGGCTTATTTTGAGAATGATCTGGTCTTTGCTGTCGGTCCCGCCGGAACAGGCAAAACTTACATTGCCATTGCACTAGCTGTCAGAGCCTTGAAAAATAGAGAAATTAAAAGAATTATCCTGACACGCCCTGCGGTTGAAGCAGGTGAACGGTTAGGCTTCCTTCCTGGCGATTTGAAAGACAAATTGGATCCGTATCTGCAACCATTGTATGATGCCCTAGGAGATATGATTCCCTCCAAGAAACTACAGGAACTGATGAGCGACGGCACTATCCAGATTGCACCACTCGCCTACATGAGAGGAAGAACCTTAGACAGGGCCTGTGTCATTCTAGATGAAGCGCAGAACACAAACTTGGGCCAATTGAAAATGTTCTTGACAAGAATGGGAGCCAATGCCAAATTCATCGTAACAGGAGATGCCAGCCAAATTGACCTTCCCAACAAAGAAGATTCCGGCTTATTGCGAGGTATCCGGATGCTGCAAGGAATCAAAGGGATTTCAACCATCCATTTCACCAATAAGGACATCGTAAGACATCATTTGGTCAGTATGATTGTCAAAGCCTTCGACAACAGGAAAGCTGCAGAAGAAAACCAGAACCAGACAGAACAAGAATAAATCAATTGACAATATAAAGAAAAGGGACATGCCATAAATCCAAGCATGTCCCTTTTCCATTATTTCGAAACAAAATTACTGAGCGTTCTTCACAATCTCATTGTACTTGTTGTAGTTTGCCTCATATTCTGCGCTCTGTTCACGAAGTGAGAAGAAAATAACCTTCAGATTTTCAGCAGCGACCATCTTGTTGGCTCCTTCTGCCAATTCATAACCTTTTTCGAGAGGTTCGATTGATTTCTTAAGAAGATCATCCGCTTCTTCACACATCTTGTTGTATTTATCATTATCCATTTCAGTAGCGGCTTTCTCATAGATACCTCTTGCCTGATTAAGATACAGACAACCGATCTGGATATATCCCACAGCGAAGTTAGGGTCGATAACCGTACTCTGCTTATACGCCTCAAGAGCTTTTTCAAGATTACCTACACGTGCATAGGCATCTCCCTCAACATTGTAGATGCTTGGGTTGTTAGGGTCTGATTTCTTGGCCTCATCGAGGAGAGTGAACAATTTGTCAGTGCCGTCACCTTTCTGCACGTAGTAGTTGATCAGACCGAACAGGATTGACTGGCTCTCTGGGAATTTGCGGAAACCTTCCTGAAGATAATTCTCCGCATTTTCCTGATCGACAGCAGCCATCTTTGCATAGACGTCACCGTCAGAACCATAATACCGGTTGTCCAGACAGATCTGGAAATATTCTTTGGCGATGTCATTCTTGCCAGTGTTGAATGCGATGAAACCGACATTGTAGACCATTGCGGTATCCAATCTGTTGAGTGGAGCCGACTTTTCAACATTGACCGCATTGCGGAACAACTGCAAAGCGGCATCAGCATTGCCGATGGTATACTGTGAGTAGCCTTCCTGAACCATTTTATTGGTAACCAGATCAAGGCTCTTCTTGATATTCTTCTCTTTGGATGGCTGCACTTCAAATGCTTTCAAGAAAGCATCTGCGGCCTTTGACAATGGATTCTCTGTTACGGTATTCTTTACCTCAATTGCAGAAAGCTTTCCGCTCTGATCAAAATAAAGCACTTTTTCAGCATAAGTTTCCTTGCTGAAAGCCTGTCCCATAAGTTCTACCACTTCCACAGACTGTGGCTGCTCGTTCAGGACAAGTTGCAGTTCCTGTTTGGACATGCCTGCCCAAATGTTTCCGTAAGGAGCATCGAATGCATCAACATATGCCTGGCCAAGTTTCATCCAGGTTGCCCCCTTTGTTGCCTTCTTAGGATTCTCTGAAGCAGCCAGAGCCTTTTCAATACCTTTGGTAGCCTCAGCTACTGATTTAACCTGTGCATCAGCAAATTGCATTGAAGCCAAAATTGCTAAAGATATAAGAATTTTCTTCATAATTGATGATTTAATGTTATTCTAATACTGTATTCTCTGTTGGAGTTTCTTCCTCTTCTTCATCTTTGGACACCACCGAAACAGCGGCAATTGAATCCCCCTCCTTGATGTTGATCAATTTGACACCTTGCGTGGCTCTCCCCAACTGACTGATGTCTGAAACAGCCATGCGGATAGTCAATCCTGAACGGTTGATAATCATCAGATCATCCTCATCCGTCACATTCTTCATGGCAACAACCTTGCCAGTCTTGTCTGTGATGTTCAAAGTCTTGACACCTTTGCTGCCTCGATTGGTCGTACGGTATTCCTCAACATCAGTTCTCTTTCCATAACCATTCTCACTGACAACCAGTACAGTATGCCTGGAAGCCTCTTCCGCAGACGGATTATAAGAAATAGCGCCGATCACTTCATCCTCCTCTGCAAGATTGATACCTCTCACTCCAGAAGCGGTCCTACCCATCGGCCTGACATCGGTCTCATCGAAACGGACACAGCGGCCATTGTTGGATGCGATCAGAATCTGGTCGTTGCCATTGGTCAGAACAGCATCCAGCAATTCATCCCCCTCTCTGATAGTGACTGCATTCACACCGCCCATTCTCGGTCTTGAATAAGCTTCAAGTGAAGTCTTCTTGATAACACCTTTCTTGGTGACAAGAGAGATGAAGTTGTTATTGATATAATCCTCGTCTTTCAAAGTCTTGACATTGATGTAGGCAAGAATCTTGTCATCTGGAATGCTCAGCACATTCTGGATGGCACGGCCCTTGGAAGCACGGGAACCTTCCGGAATCTCGTAAACCTTGAGCCAGTAGCAACGTCCTTCACGTGTGAAGAAGAGCATGGTGCTATGCATGTTGGCAACATAGATATGCTCGATGAAATCTTCATCACGGGTAGTGCTGCCCTTCATGCCCACACCACCTCTGTTCTGGGTTCTATATTCTGTAAGGGCGGTTCTCTTGATGTATCCGAGATGGGAAATGGTGATGACCACGTCATCATCCGGATAGAAGTCCTCCGGATTGAACTCATCCTCTGACGGTTCAATGACAGAACGTCTCGGATCGCCATATTTCTCTTTCAGAGCCTGAGTCTCTTCCTTGATGATGTCCAACTGCATGGAGACATTGGCAAGCACGTCCAAGCTGTGCTGGATAAATTTCTCCAGCTCATCATATTCTGCCTGGAGTTTCTCTCTTTCCAGTCCGGTAAGCTGACGCAAACGCATCTCGACAATTGCAGAAGCCTGGACTTCAGAAAAATCGAACTTCTCCATGAGATTGGCCTTGGCGGTATCCACATTCTTGGAAGAACGGATGATCTCGATGATCTCGTCGATGATATCCAAAGCTTTCAGCAAACCTTCCAAAATATGAGCACGCTTCTGAGCCTTATCCAATTCGAACTTAGTTCTTCTGACCACCACTTCGTGTCTGAAATCAACGAATGCCTTGATCATGTCCTTCAGGGAGAAGGTCTTCGGATGTCCATTGTCCAGAGCCACATTGTTGATGGCAAAGCTGGACTGAAGTGGAGTATACTTGAACAAAGTATTCAGAACAACGCTGGAATTGGCGCCCTGTTTTACTTTGAAGATGACACGTACTCCCTCTCTGGAAGACTCATCATTAATGTAGGAAATCCCCTCAATCTTCTTGTCTTCCACCATTTTGGCAATCTTCTCGATCATCTCCATCTTGTTGACCATGTAAGGGATCTCGGTCACAATGATGGTTTCACGGCCATTCGGAGCCACTTCAATCTCGGTCTTGGCACGTACAACGACACGTCCCCTACCGGTCTCATAGGCCTCCCTGATGCCACGAACTCCTTGGATAATGCCCCCTGTCGGGAAATCAGGACCTTTGATATATTTCATCAGTCCGTCTGTATCTATATCTGGATTGTCGATATAAGCACAAATCGCATCACAACATTCTCCCAGATTGTGAGGAGCCATATTGGTGGCCATACCTACAGCAATACCGGAAGCACCGTTCAAAAGAAGAAGAGGAGCTTTGGTCGGCAACACTTTCGGCTCTTCCAGGGATTCATCAAAGTTCAACTGGAAATCTACCGTATCCTTATCCAAATCAGCAATCACATCTTCAGCGAGCTTTTCCAGTTTGGCCTCGGTGTAACGCATGGCAGCTACCGGATCACCGTCCATTGAGCCGAAATTACCCTGTCCCCAGACAAGCGGGTATCTCTGGTTCCAGTTCTGAGCCAGACGGGCCATTGCATCGTAGACACTGGAGTCACCGTGAGGATGGAACTTACCCAGCACCTCACCGACAATCCTCGCACTCTTCTTGGTCTGTCCAGAATAGTTCAAACCCAGTTCTGACATTCCATACAAAACCCTTCTCTGCACAGGTTTCAGACCATCTCTGGCATCCGGCAAAGCACGGGATACAATCACAGACATCGCATAATCGATGTATGCGCTCTTCATCTCCTCATCGATGTTGATCTGTTCAATCACACCGGTTTTTCCTTCTTCACCAATTTTCTCTTCGATATCCATATCTATTTATTGAATTATCAATTAAAATGTTTTCCATAAACTGTCCCCCTCCTTCAGCAAGAGTCCTGATCTTCAATGAAAAACCCTTGGAAACTTCACTCTACAAGTATGCAAATTTATGAAATTTTCTGAAGATTCCCACTATTTTTACTACATTTACATTTTGATAAAGACTCATTGTTATTACATGAACATAAAATTATCTGATGAACTGAACCTTATCGTCTCCTATGCACGTGAAGAAGCCATGAGGACCGGCAGTTATGCCATAGGCAACGACCATCTCTATCTTGGAATCATCCGGCACAGTGACAACATCGCGGCAGAAATACTGAGACAATTGGGGATTGACCTGGCAGAAATGAAGAAATACATTGACTACAGGATCTATACCAACGAGAACATCCCCTATTCCGCACTCGAGAGCATCAACCTGTCACGCAGTGCACAGAATCTGCTAAGCATCACCATGCTTGAAGCCATCCACCGAAGTGCACCTGAAGTCAGTTCCCTCCATCTGCTCATCACGCTGTCCAAGGCAGTGGCCGGTTATGCCAATGTCTTTCTGAAAGAACACGGCATAGACAGCATCAGGATCAGGCAATATGTCACAGAACACAACCTGCATCCCAAACGAAAGGAAAACGACCCTTCCAATCTGGAAGACAACGGTATGGAGCAGCCGCAAGAACAGGAAGGCAGCTTTCAAGAACAGGAAATCTCCCTCACCGATTTCGGCTATGACCTCACACAGGCCGCCACCGAAGGCAAATTGGACCCAGTGGTCGGAAGGGAACAGGAAATCAACCGCATCATTGAAATACTCGGCAGGCGGAAAAAGAACAATCCAATGTTGGTAGGAGAACCAGGTGTGGGAAAATCTGCCATCATTGAAGGAATTGCCATCCGCATTGCCAAAGAAAAGATTCCTCCTGTACTCAAAAACAAGAAGATCATCTCTCTGGACATCGCTTCCGTCGTCGCCGGAACCAAATACCGTGGAGAATTTGAACAACGAATCAAGAAAATCTTGAAACAAGTCAGCAAGAACCCGGACATCATCCTCTTCATCGACGAATTCCACACTCTGGTAGGTGCCGGCAGTTCACAAGGAGGATTGGATGCGGCCAACATGTTCAAACCGGCCCTGGCACGTGGGGACATCCAGTGCATCGGCGCCACTACTTTAGACGAATTTTCCAAGATTGTCGAAAAAGATGGAGCATTGGACAGACGCTTCCAGAAAATCATCGTCAATCCCACCGACATTCAAGAGACCATCTCCATCCTCCAGAAATCAAAGTCGAGATATGAAGAGTTCCACTCCGTTGTCTACTCGGACGGAGCCATCGAAGCTTGTGCCCGCCTGACTGACCGTTATATTCCTGACCGTTCCTTGCCAGACAAAGCAATTGATGCCCTAGACGAAACCGGCTCTATGGTACGTCTGAGACATCAAGGAGAAGAAGAAAAGGCCCAGGTAACTGAAGAAGACATCGCAACCATCGTCTCCAAAATTACAGGTATTCCCATCAACCGTGTAGCCGAATCGGAAGGACAAAGAATCCTCAATATGGAAAAATATCTCCAGCAGGAAGTGATTGGACAAAATGAAGCCATCAAGGCCATCACAAAAGCAATTATGAGAAACCGTGCCGGAATCAAGGATCCAGGAAGGCCCATTGGCTCTTTCCTGTTCCTCGGACCGACCGGTGTCGGCAAGACCCATCTGGCAAAATGTTTGGCCCGATATCTTTTCGATTCTGATGAGAACCTGATAAGGATTGACATGAGTGAATATATGGAGAAATTCTCTGTCTCCAGACTAATTGGAGCTCCTCCGGGCTACATCGGATATGACAAAGGAGGACAACTCAGCGAAAAAGTCCGCAGATCTCCATATTGTGTTGTCCTGTTAGATGAAATTGAAAAAGCCCATCCTGATGTATTCAACATTCTCCTGCAGGTATTGGATGAAGGGAGACTGACTGACAGCGAAGGACGTCACATCAACTTCAAAAATACGATCGTCATCATGACGTCCAACGTCGGAAGCAAGGAAATCGAAGAATATGGAAATGGAATCGGATTTGCGACTTCACGTGAAAATCTGGAAAAAAACAGGCAAAATATCGTGGACAAATCAATCCGGAAGATTTTCTCTCCTGAATTCATCAACAGGATAGATGACAAAATCTATTTCAAGTCCCTGGAAAAGGGCGACCTGGAAAAAATCATTGACATTGAACTGAAAGACCTCAAGAAAAGGATCAGCAATACAGGCTACAGATTACAGATCAATCCGACTGCAAAGAACTTCCTTGCAGAAACCGGGTATGATCCTGCCTTCGGTGCCAGACCGCTCAAGAGAGCCCTGATGAAATATGTGGAAGACCCTGTTTCAGAATTCATCATCAATGACCGCATCCGCCATCCAAAGAAAGCAGGAGAAACGGAAACGAAGCTACTGAAACTTTGTCTGGCACCTGACAAACTGTCCACCCGAATCAAGATTCAGTAATGCCGGTCAGTTCCAATCCCAAATCTGCGATGAGACCTGCCAATGCAAAAACAGAGTTGTCAGAAGGTAGATATTCTTCAATTTCCATAACGGCGCTGATAGCTGACAAAGTGATTGAAGGGTGTTCTGAAGAGATGGAATCTCTAACTGATCCTGAAGTTCTCATAACATTATATTTTTAATCTCTGATGCAAATATGACCCAAGCTTGTGCCATAACGCCAGGCAAGCTAAAAATTTATAGAAATAGAAATGGAGACTAAATTGATGATATTCGATTTGGACGGTACCCTGCTGGACACCGTCAAAGATCTCGGAATGGCAACCAACCATGCCCTGAAACAATGTGGCTACCCTGAAAGGGAAGCCGGCGAATACAACTTCCTTTGCGGAAGAGGCATTGTCAATATGTTCAAAGGAGCCATGCCGCCAGAAGAGGTGGACGAGGAGAATGTACAGAAGATGAAAGATCTGTTCCTCCCCTACTACGATGCGCACAAGACAGACTTCACCCGCCCTTATCCAGGAATCACAGAGCTACTCTTTACCCTCAAGGAAAAAGGAATCAAAATGGGAGTCGCTTCCAACAAATACCAGGACGGAGCGGAAAAGCTCATCGCCCACTTCTTCCCGGAGATTCCGTTCGTGAAGATTCTGGGACAGAGGGAAGGCCAGCCGATCAAACCGGATCCTGCCATCGTGGAGCAGATAATGGACCTGGCAGAAGGTATCACGAAAGAAAATGTCGTATATTGTGGCGACACCAACACCGACATGCAGACAGGCATCAACGCAGAAGTCAGGACCGTCGGTGTAACTTGGGGTTTCCGCTCCAGAGAAGAACTGGAAGCCTACCACCCTTGGCTGCTTGCAGACACCCCTGAACAGATTCTGGAAAAGATTTGATCAAAAAGCGAGAAAAAGATGACAGACGAAAAAGAAAAACTGAATATGAGGCCAGTGGACAAGCTGGCGAAATTCACATTGACAGCCATCGTGCTGAGCATCATCTGTGCCATATGCTGGTATTTCAGAGAGGCACTGATCTACATCATCATCGCAGCAGTCGTCTCTCTGGTAGGCAATCCGATCATGCAACTCCTGAAAAAAGTGAAGATCAAGGGCAAATCCGCTCCCTCCGCCATGCTCACAATCCTCACCCAGCTGTTCATCTTCCTGCTGTTCAGCGCCGTCGTCACACAAGTGATTCCGGTCATCTACAGCATCATCGAAACGGTATCGGTCAACCTGAACAGTTCCACCCTGGATACGGCCTTCAGGTCCTTCTCCAACCCGATCAAGGACTTGAACGACTGGCTGATTGCCACCTTCCCGAGCCTTGGAGAAGGTTTCCGAGTGGAAAAATACACTTTCGAGTACCTGATGAAATCCCTGGACTTCACGTCCATCTCCAGTGTAATCGGCTCGGTTGCCTCTTTCCTGATGAATATGGGAATCGGCATCTTCTCTGTCACCTTCATTTCCTTCTTCTTCATCAAAGATGAAAAACTTTTCATAAACATCATTTCAGCCATGGTTCCTGATTCATTTGAGAAAAAAGTAAAAGATGCGATCAGCGACATCCAGAATTTGCTTTCAAGATATTTCGTCGGCCTGCTGGTCGAAGTCGGAGCAGTTGCTCTGCTCAATTTCATCGGATTGCTCGTGTTTGCGAAACTGGGAGTCGGTCCGGCACTCGGTATCGCCTTCCTCGCCGGCATGCTCAATGTGATTCCATACGTAGGTCCATGGATTGGAGCCGCCATCGGCACCGGTCTGGGACTGGTTCTGAAATTCAGTGCGGTCTCCGCCGCCGGAGGCAGCATGAACTTCCTCAGTGTCACCCTGATCCTGGTTGCCGTCTTTGTAGTCACGCAATTGATTGACAACTTCCTGCTGCAGCCTTACATCTACTCTACCAGCATCAAGGCCAGTCCGCTGGAAATCTTCATCGTCCTGATCATCGCCGGCCATCTGGGAGGTATCCTGGGCATGCTCATCGCCATCCCAACCTATACTGTCATCCGGGTGATCGCCAGCAAATTCTTCCCGAATGTCAAGGCCATCAGGAGATTGACGAGAAACGATGCAGAAAAGGAACAGAAGAAATAAATGCAGAAGCCTCATTTCCGGAAACGCTTCCGGACCTCAAACGGCAAAAGCCCGGCATTGACCGGGCTTTTGCTTTCTGACAAAATCAGGGCTTATTTTCTGGAACGGCGTTCCCTTCTGGCCTTTCTCAGACTATAGGCGCTTTCGACCAGCAGCTGATCTGCCAAAATGCCCCTGTAGGCCATGATGTCCAGAATAATTGCAGCCACCGGGAAAAGGGCCGCCAGACGGAACACCACATCAGAATGGGTAAAATAAAAATCAACCCCCAGCCATGCTTGAAACGCGGATGTGACGATTGCCGTCAGCATCGCTGTCCTAAGCTGGAATACCCTGAACTTAAAAGTCGTAAGTGCGAGAATGTTCAGGAACGTAATGACAACCAACAAGATAGTATATGGGAAATAATCTGTAAACAGAATCTTTTCAGCCACAGAACCATCACCTGCGAAAGTAACGGCCTTGGCACAAAAGAACATGACCCCTATCAAGATGGTTGAAATTGACAAATACAAAGTTTGAGATCTCTGCCACATAACTATATAGATTTGATAAATTATTTCATGCAATCATTTCTGCAAAAATAGGAAAAGACAGATTAAAAACCTATATTTGGTATTTCCGATTCTCTTTTTTGAGGACAGGAGAGCAACTACACTAAACTATGATACTGCTGGGGCGTCCCAACAAGTATGAAACACTTTAAATTTAAATATCATGAGAATACCAGAATCAGAATTGATCATCAATGATGATGGATCCGCATTCCATCTTCATCTGAAACCGGAAGAGCTGGCCGATACTGTCATTCTTGTCGGTGACCCTGGAAGGGTGGACATGATTTCAGAATTTCTCTCGGACATTGAATTCAGACATGCCTCCAGAGAGTTTGTGTCTGTAACTGGAAAATATAATGGGAAAAGACTGACAGTCCTCTCCACCGGCATCGGAACAGACAACTGTGACATCGTCATGAACGAACTGGATGCCTTGGCCAATATTGATTTCAAAACTCGGGAAGTAAAACCAGAGCACAAGACCTTGACAATTTTACGAATTGGCACCACTGGTGCCGTCCAGCCGGACATTCCTCTGGGTTCCTTCATCTTTTCACACATTTCTGTCGGATGTGACGGACTGCTCAACTGGTATGCAGACCGTGACAAAATATCAGAACTGGACATGGAAAAAGCATTCAAAGAGCATGTCCATTGGAACTGCCACTTGACCGATCCCTATTTCGTCAAGGCCAGCCCGAAACTCATTGATCGTTTCGCTGACTGCACAGTCAAAGGAGTCACCGTATCCGCATCTGGATTTTACGGACCGCAAGGCCGTGTACTCAGAATTCCACTTGCCATGAAAGACATGGTACAGGATTTCGAGTCCTTCCGTTTCGGTGAATGGAGAATCACCAACTTTGAAATGGAAAGCTCTGCCATCGCAGGCATTGCCAGACACTTGGGACATGAAGCAGGAACCGTCTGCTGTGTCATCGCCAACAGACATCTGAAGAGTAGCAATCCAGACTACAAGCCAAAAGTCCGCGAATTGATTCAAGTGTCTCTGGACCGTCTAACAAGATAGGAAATGAAGGGAAACAATATAGATCACATAGCAATAATGGGAATTGTCAATCTTACTGACAATTCCTATTTTGCTGATAGCCGGTGCCTGGACAGGACCGGTCATTTGAACAAAGAACTGCTGATTCATAAAATCCGGTGTCACGTGGAAGAGGGCGCCGACATCATTGATCTGGGAGCCTGTTCCACCAGACCAGGTTCCCAGGCGGTAGGAGAAAAAGAGGAATGGATCCGATTGGCTCCCGCCCTGAAAGAGGTCCGCCGGCACTTTCCAGATATCCACCTGTCCATCGACACCTACTGGGCCTCTGTCGTCAGACGAGCCTATGACCTAATCGGCGACTTCATTGTCAATGACATTTCCGCAGGAGAAGATGACCCTGCCATGCTCAGGACCGTCGGAGAATTGGGACTGGAGTATGTCGCCATGCATAAAAGAGGCAATCCGCAGACCATGCAGAGCCTGACAGACTATGGCCCGGATCCAGGAAATGGACTTTCCGCTGTCACAGACACCGTCCTCCGCTATTTCCAGGAATGGGAACAAAAAGCCCGGACATATGGAATCGGCCGATGGATTCTGGATCCCGGCTTCGGTTTCGCCAAGACCATCGACCAGAATTACCAACTGATGAAGGAATTGTCCCAGTTCAAGGCCGTCAATCCAAACATTCTGGTCGGAATTTCCAGAAAAAGCATGATCTTCCGACAGTTCGGCATCACCCCAGAAGAAGCCCTGCCAGCCACTTCAGCCCTTCATCTGGCCGCCTTGCAGAATGGTGCGACCATCCTGAGGGTCCACGATGTGAAAGAAGCGAGGCAAGTGGCAGAACTCTACCGGAAATTATTTCATAACTAGTATTTGTCAGGATAGTCCGGAAAGTTCTATTGTTATTTTTCCCTAAAGATGTAAATTTGTACAGGTAAAACTTTCTAAGTAAGATTAGCATGGATACAAACTTCTTATTTGCTATCTCTCCTGTAGATGGAAGATATGCACCCAAAACCAAACAGCTCAGACAATTCTTCAGCGAATATGCCCTCATCCAGAATCGCTTGAGAGTGGAGATTGAATATTTCATCGCCCTTTGCAATATTCCTCTTCCTCAATTGGCAGATTTTGACCATGAGAAATTCAACGCTCTCAGAAGCATTTATCAAGATCTCACTCCTGAAGCTGCTGTTCGCATCAAAGATATTGAGAAAGTGACCAATCACGACGTGAAGGCCATCGAATATTACATCAAAGAACAATTCAAGGCAATGCAATTGGAGAAATGGTCTGAATTCGTCCATTTTGGCCTGACCTCCCAGGACATCAACAATACCGCCCAACCACTCATGCTGAAAGAAGCCATAGAGCAGGTCTATCTCCCTACTTTAAACGAAATAATCAATACCATTGCCGACTATTCCATCCAATGGAAATGTGTTCCCATGCTAGCCAAGACCCACGGCCAACCCGCCTCTCCAACCAGACTGGGAAAAGAATTCAACGTTTTTCAGGTTCGTATCGAAGAGCAGATCAGACAGTTGCGCGCTATTGAATTTCCCGCCAAATTCGGCGGTGCAACAGGCAATATGAATGCACACAAGGTAGCCTACCCAGAAATCAACTGGGTGGAATTTGCCAATGACTTTGTCAAATCACTAGGAATGCACCGTTCCTATCCTACTACTCAAATTGAGCATTATGACAATCTGGCGGCTATCTTTGACAGCATGAGAAGAATAAACACCATTCTGATTGACTTGAGCAGGGACATCTGGACTTATATCTCTATGGAGTACTTCCATCAGAAAGTCAAAAAGGGAGAAGTCGGCTCTTCTGCCATGCCACACAAAGTCAATCCTATCGATTTCGAGAATGCAGAAGGAAACTTGGGAATGGCCAATGCCATCTTTACCTTCCTGTCCATGAAACTCCCAATCTCCAGGCTGCAGAGAGACCTGACCGATTCCACCGTCTTAAGAAACATGGGAGTGCCGGTTGCACACAGTCTCATCGCTTTCAAGTCATTGAAAAAAGGATTGGACAAACTGATCTTGAATGAGAATGTCATCCAAAAAGACTTGGAAAACAACTGGGCAGTCGTTGCCGAAGCCATCCAGACCATCCTCAGAAGGGAAGGCTTCAAAAATCCATATGAAACATTGAAAGATTTGACCAGAACAGGAGAACACATAGACGAACAGACCATCTACAACTTCATTGAAGGGCTGGAAATCTCTGAACAGCTCAAGAAAGAGCTCCATCAGATTACACCGTGGTCCTATACAGGTTATTAGAAAAACTCTTTCAGGGGGAGGCTAGTCCTCCTCTGAAATCAGATAGACGTCCTCTCCAGGACTGGCAAACAAGAAGTTCTCTCGGGCAAATTGCTCGAGAGTATCTTTATCTGTAGACAGCATATTGATTTTCTTCTCCATCACTCCTATCTCCTTATCATAACGGACAATCTCCTTTTTTTGCTGACGGAGCTCCAGACCATTCTTGGCCCAATTGATCAGACCAATCTCCCGGTTGAACACTACATAAAGGACGAAAATGAGTGTGACCGAAAAATAGAGGATGATAGAAGTCCTCTGATCTTTGTCATATTTCCTGAAATATTTGTCAAACCATCCCATAGAAGACTCAATCAATTGATGCAAATATAGTTCTACCTCATCAAAAGAGCAAATTATCTCTTCCACAGCTTGCTACAATTTGTTATATTTGTCAAACCATACCTTTTATTCAGGAACAAAATACGGGAATGCCATTCCCCAATCAAAAACATTCTTACACATGACAAACTGCAATGAAACAAACATCGCCAGCCCAGAAAAATTAGAACAGTACAATGAGTTCTGCAAAAAGACATTGATCGGAAATATTGGTATAACATACACCTATGCCTCCGACTTGAGAATAGAAGCAGAAATGCCGGTAGATGAAAGAACTATCCAGCCACACGGATACCTCCATGGAGGAGCGACCATCGCACTAGGAGAGACGTTGGCAGGCCTGGGTTCCCAGCGCCTGTGTGCAGAAGATGAAATGGCTGTAGGACAGCAAGTGAACGCCATGCACATCCGACCTGTACGGATGGGAGAAAAAGTGAAGGCCATAGCAACCCTCTTCCATCAAGGCAAAAAGACGCATATTTGGAACATTGAAGTCATCAACAAAGACGAGAAAAGCGTCTCATCCATCAGAGTAGTGAACTTTATCGTAAAAAAGAATGGAGGACAATAACTGCAACCTCATTGACCAGAAATGTAGAAAACATGATCCCCTGGCCTTGTTCAGATTGCCGGGGGCAAACCAGATATGTGCTCTCATCAACGGAAAATATGAAGAAGTGCCATCCATTGAAGCGTTGGAAGGCAAGACTGGTTTTGTTGCTGCTCCCTTCAACTGCTCGGGCACATCTCCCCTTCTCCTGATACAAGGCGAGAAAGAGTTCTTTCCTTTACCTTCCATCGTGCAGACAAGTGACAACTCTCCAACAACTCTACCGCCTGAACAGGAAACAGAAAAATTGGAATACGAAAAAAAATTCCATCTTTTCAAATCCGCCATTGACAAAGGGGAATTTCCAAAAATCGTCCTGTCCAGAATGACAAAAATAGCGTGCAAGGAGTCTTTTTCTCCCTTACAGACATTTTTGAAGGCCTGCAACCAATATTCCAACTCCTTCATCTACCTCTATTCGTCTCCATTGACCGGAATCTGGCTGGGTTGCACACCGGAAATTCTCATTTCCCGAAGGGGGGAAGAATGGCAGACTGTCGCACTGGCAGGAACCCTCACGTCAGAAAACGGAGTCCTTCCCCATTGGAACCAGAAGAACCGGACAGAACAGGCGCATGTCGCCTCCTATATCCGAACCATTTTGGAAGAACAGGCCCGGCAGATACAAGAGACAGGCCCTGGCACCATACAGGCAGGCAGACTCTGCCATCTCAAGACAACCTTCCGTTTCCAATTGAAGCAAGGTGCCAGTTTGTCCGGTCTTCTCAGGAAACTCCACCCGACACCAGCGGTCTGCGGTTTGCCGAAACAGAAAGCCATATCCTTCATCAACCGGAACGAAGGATATGATCGGAAATGGTATTCCGGCTTTACAGGAATGTTGGATTCCAACGGAGACATTGACATCTATGTCAATCTCCGATGTATGGAAATCACAGATAAAGAACTAAAACTATATGCAGGCGGCGGACTGGTAGCCGAATCTGAAATGGAACAAGAATGGACGGAAACCACCAACAAGATGGGGACTATCCTCACCCTACTATAATTACGATGGAAGATGCTGACTGACAAAACAAATGTACTGGAGCTGGCCAGTTTGATGCTGGCACACGGAATCAAAGAGATTGTACTCTGCCCTGGGAGCAGGAACATTCCCCTGGTCCAGACCTTCAGTGCCCTGAAGGAAATGAAATGCTATGCAGTGACAGATGAACGGAGCGCCGGATTCTTCGCATTAGGACGTTCTCTGGAAAGTGGAAATCCCACTGCCGTCTGCTGCACTTCCGGTACTGCTCTGCTGAACCTCCATCCAGCCTTGGCGGAAGCCCGTTACCAGAGAATTCCACTTTTGATTCTTTCTGCAGATAGACCAGAAGCCTGGATTGACCAGATGGACGGACAAACCCTTGTACAACCTGGTGTATTCAGCCAGTCAGGAGTCCACTCGGTCAATATTCCAGAATTCCGAACAGAAGAAGATCACTGGTATGGCAACCGACAAATTAACGAAGCCTTGGCTCAATTGGAAAAAAGACATCCAGTCCATATCAACCTGCCGCTATCAGAACCGCTTTTCCAATTTTCCACCCCCAGCCTGCCGGAAGCCAGAATCATCCGTACCAAAAAATTTCCAGTACAACGGCAAGCCATCATGGAGCAACTCGATAAGTTCCTGAAATACAGAAAGATTTTACTGGTTGTGGGGCAGAGGACTCCAGGAAAGACATATTTCCTGCCCGATTCCATCGTCTGCCTTCACGAACACATCGGCAATCATCCCTGTCCGGACGGGATCAGCAATTTCGATTCAATCCTTCTCTCCCTTACGGAAAATGAAAATATGTTGGAACAACTACGTCCAGATTTGCTCATTACCCTGGGAGGCCATATCGTTTCCAAACGCCTCAAGAACTTTCTCCGAGAAAAAACACCTCAGGTCCATTGGAATATAGAGGAAGATGATCATTTCACCGACTTGTTCTGCTGTCTGACCCATCACATCCAGATTTCTCCTGAACTTTTCATGGAATGTATGGAAGCATTGCCGGACCGCCAGGAAAACACAGACTACGCCAGGCAGTGGCACCAACTATCCGACCAGATCATTTGTCCGGAACGTGGCTATTCAGAAATGGGCGCCATCGGCAAACTGCTCGACCGGCTACCAACAGACAGCATTCTACATTTGGGAAACAGTTCCGTCATACGCTATGCACAACTCTTCCCAATAGGAGACCGGATCGAAGTCCATTGCAACCGTGGAACCAGCGGGATTGAAGGGTCTCTGTCCACAGCAGTAGGCTATGCGGCAGACTCCCACCACCCCAATTTCGTCATCATCGGTGACCTGAGTTTCTTCTACGATGCCAATGCTCTCTGGAATCGGCACCTGTCAAAAAAACTGCACATCTTGCTGATCAACAATGAAGGTGGAGAAATCTTCAAGAATCTGCCCGGTCTGAATAGCGAGAAAGAATCCAGTGACTATATTCTTGGCAAACACCAGACATCTGCCCGAGCATGGGCAGAAGAAAGAGGTTTCCACTATCTTCATGCCTGCAATGAAGCAGAATTAGACCAAAGCATCAAAGAATTTATCCGCACCGGGGCAGAAGAAAAACCAATCTTGCTGGAAGTACATACTGACAGCAATCTAGACAGCACAAAATTGAAAGAATATCACAACAAATTGAAAAACATAATAATATGAGCACCCAACGAGAATGGAAAGCCATCAAAGAATATGAAGACATCATCTTTGAATACTACAATGGCATAGCCCGAATTACCATCAACAGAGAACGTTACCGCAATGCTTTCACCCCGACGACAACTGCGGAGATGAGCGATGCGCTGAACCTGTGCAGACAAATGCAGGAAGTGGACGTCATTGTCCTCACCGGTGCCGGCAAGATTGCCTTCTGCTCTGGCGGAGACCAGAACGTGAAAGGACGTGGCGGCTACATCGGAAAAGACGGAATTCCGAGATTGAGTGTCCTAGATGTCCAGAAACAGATCCGGAGCATTCCGAAACCCGTGATTGCAGCTGTCAACGGCTTCGCAATCGGTGGCGGCAATGTCCTGACCGTCGTCTGTGATCTCACCATCGCATCAGAAAACGCCATCTTCGGCCAAACCGGTCCAAGAGTCGGCAGTTTTGACGGAGGATTCGGTGCTTCCTATTTGGCCAGAGTAGTAGGACAGAAAAAAGCCAGAGAAATCTGGTTCCTCTGCCGGAAATACAATGCCCAAGAAGCTTTGGAAATGGGCTTGGTCAATAAAGTGGTACCTCTCGAACAATTGGAAGATGAATATGTCCAATGGGCAGAAGAAATGATGCAGCTCAGTCCGCTCGCACTCAGGATGATCAAGGCCGGACTCAATGCCGAACTGGACGGTCAGGCTGGAATCCAGGAGTTGGCAGGCGATGCGACCATGCTCTATTACATGACCGATGAAGCGCAGGAAGGAAAAGAAGCTTTCCTCCAGAAGCGGAAACCGGATTTCAAGAAATATCCTAAAATGCCATAAGGACATCCGACAAGATGAAGATAACGATTCTTCCCAAGACCCTTCATTTCAAGAAGCCGGCCGGCACTTCCAGAGGCGTCTATACCCTCCGGAAAATATGGTATGTCCAGATAGAGGAAGATAACCGGATCGGACTGGGAGAATGTGCCCCCCTTCCCCGACTCAGTGTGGACGACGTTCCCGACTACGAAGAAATGCTGGCCAAGGTAGCAGCCTGCACCAGACGGGAGCAGCTGGAACAGGTGATGGACTGGAGGAAATATCCCTCCCTCCGCTTCGGACTGGAGACTGCTTTCCGTTCCCTCTCCGCCCAGGACGGACGGCTCTGGGATAATGCCTTTTCCAGAGGGGAAAAGGGAATCCCGATCAACGGACTCATCTGGATGGGCGACCATGCCACCATGCTGGAGCAGATCAAGAGCAAGCTGGAACTGGGTTTCCATTGCATCAAGCTGAAGATCGGTGCCATCGATTTCGAAGAAGAGATGGACCTGCTCCGATTCATCCGCCAACATTTCTGCGCCGAGGAAATTACGCTCAGAGTGGATGCGAACGGAGGTTTCACTCCGCAAGATGCTCCCGAGAAACTCCGCAGGCTGGCAGAACTGGACCTGCATTCCATCGAACAGCCCATCATGGCTGGACAATGGGCGGCCCTGGCGGAACTCTGCGCACAGACTCCGCTTCCCATCGCCTTGGACGAAGAACTGATTCCCTGCCTCTATCCGGAGCAGAAGGAACAGTTGCTGGACCAGGTGAAACCTCAATACATCATTCTCAAGCCGTCCCTGCACGGAGGCATTGCCGGTTGTGAAGAATGGATCCGGCTCGCCGGAGAAAGAGGCATCGGATGGTGGATCACCTCCGCTCTCGAATCCAACGTCGGTCTGGATGCGATCGCCCAATGGTGCGGCAGCCTCGGTACCCGTCTTCCGCAAGGACTGGGAACAGGACTCCTCTTTACGGACAACATCGACAGAAGCCTGGAAATCCGTCACGACCAGCTCTGGAAAAAAGTTACAAGATGATGAGCAACGATTCAGATTACTGTACAGAAATCTGCCGCCAGACATTCCGGTACCGGGGAAGAATCTTCACCCCGGAGGAAATTCTCGACGGACAGCTGGAAAGCTGTCTGGCGGAGGACAGCCAGCGGCCGGACCAATGGAGCGAACTGGATGCCTTTCTGCGCGACTGGTTTTCCGCTTCTCCCTGCATGAAGGTCCAGACTTCCGGCTCCACCGGAACACCGAAACAAATGCTGGTCGAAAAGCGGCGGATGATCTGCAGTGCCGTCGCCACCTGCCGTTTCTTCCATCTCCACGAAGGACAGACGGCCCTGCTGTGCATGAATCTGAAATACATCGGAGCCAAGATGATGGTGGTCAGAGCCTTGACAGCCAATCTGGAACTGGTTCTCTGCCCCACTTTGAGCGGTCGTCCGCTCCATTGGCTGCAACAGGACATTGACCTGGCCGCTATGGTCCCTCTCCAATTGTACGACACCCTGCAGCAGGATGCGGAACAACTGGGCCGGGTCCGCATTCTCCTCATTGGAGGAAGCGCCGTGGAAGAAGATCTGGTACAACAGATCCAAGACCTGCCTACGGCCATCTATTCCACCTACGGCATGACAGAAACCCTCTCGCACATTGCGCTGAGAAAGCTGAACGGGCCTCACCGGAGCCAGTACTACACCCCCCTCGAAGGCATTTCCCTTTCAGGGGACTCAGACGGCAGACTGGTCATCAGCGCTCCGCAGCTGACCGCCTCTCCCCTTCTGACCAATGATCTGGTCACCTTCAGGGCCGACGGCAGTTTCCGAGTGGAAGGGCGCGCCGACAATGTCATCGTCAGCGGCGGCATCAAGCTCCAAATTGAGAAACTGGAGGAAAAACTAGCTGGGCATCTTACTTATCCTTATGCCATCACTTTTGTCAGGGACGCCAAATTCGGACAGAAAGTCGTCCTGCTGATTGAAGAGCCTCCTACTCAATCAATTCCGGAAAAAGAGCTGGAAGAAATATGGAAACAGATCAATCAGAGCTTCGAAAAATATGAACGTCCCAAAGCTTTGCTCCTAACCAAACACATTCCATTGACAGAGAATTGCAAAAGACAAAGAAGAGCCTGTCAAGAATTGGCAGAACAAGATAAAAAGCGTATGTTTGTAAAAGAAAAATAACGAATCTTATAAATCTATAAGCATGAAACCAACATTACTCGTATTAGCTGCCGGTATGGGAAGCCGTTATGGTTCATTGAAACAAATGGACGGTGTCGGTCCTAGTGGCGAAACAATCATTGATTATTCCATCTACGATGCTGTAAATGCAGGGTTTGGCAAGGTGGTCTATGTGGTAAGAGAATATTTCAAGGAGCAGATGGAAACTGCTGTCAAAGAAAAATACAAGAATGTGAAATGTATTGATGGCACTCCTCTCGAATTCGTATTCGTCACACAGGAACTGGACAAAATTCCAGCAGGTTATACACTCAATCCAGAAAGACAGAAACCTTGGGGTACTGCCCATGCTGTCCTGATGGCAAAAGATGCGATACATGAACCATTTGCAGTCATCAACGGAGATGATTACTATGGAAAAGAATCCTTCACTCTCCTGGCCGACTGGCTGACGGCTCATGAAAACCAGACAGGCAACTACTGCATTGTCGGATTTGAATTGGACAACACCCTTTCTGAATCCGGCGGAGTTTCTAGAGGTATCTGCTATTATGATGAAAACAAACAGCTGACAGGCATTGCTGAACATCTCAACATTTCTTTGGAAAAAGATGGGAAAGTATATGGTGACAATTCTGTTACCGGCGAGAACCATCTGGAACTGGCCGGCAAAGCTCTCTGCTCCATGAATATGTGGGGTTTCACTCCTGATTACTTCGAAAAGAGCGACCATATCTTCAAGTCATTCCTGGACACCAACATCGGTGAATTGAAGAAAGAATATTACATTCCATTCGCTGTGGACGAAATCATCAACCACCAGGAAGGAAAATGTGAAGTTCTTTCCACTCCATCCCACTGGTTCGGAGTAACCTACAAGGAAGACCGCCCTGCTGTCGTTGCCAAATTCAAAGAACTGGTAGAGCAAGGAATCTACCCTACACCTCTCCACTAATCATGGGTTTTCTCAGAAAAAGCGAGAACAGCAATTACGATCTGTTGTCCGCCTACTCCTGGTACACACCGGGAGTAACCGGACTTTTCGCCTTGCTCGGACTGCTCATTGCCGGCGCACTGCTGGGCAATGTCGCCACCATGTTGGCGATCAAGCTGCTGGGACAGGAAGCAGGAACAGAATACGCCACTTTGATCAGTTATCCGCTCATGTTCATACCCCCTATGATCTGGGCACATAACAAAAGCATCAGCAACCGGTTCATGTCAGAACCCGGCTATGCAATTGACAGCCGTCATTTCAGCCCGTTCAAGGGCTGGGTGCTGGCACTCATGTGCATATTGGTGACCCTGGCAGGTTCTTTGGCCATGGACCCGATCGGTCTCGCCATGCCGGAAATGCCAGCTTGGCTGGAAGAGGCGCTCAACCAGATGACCCAGGGCAACTTTATTCTGAACTTCATCTGCGTAAGCATCATGGCTCCATTCTTTGAGGAATGGCTATGCCGTGGTATGGTCCTCAGAGGACTCCTCAATTACAGCAGAATCGGTTCAGAGCAAAGAGGCATGCATCCTGCAACCGCCATTGTCATCTCCGCCCTGTTCTTCGCCTTCATCCACCTCAATCCTTGGCAGGCCATTCCGGCTTTTCTGATGGGTGTGGTATTCGGCTATGTCTACTACAAGACCGGTTCCCTGAAACTCACCATGCTGATGCATTTCACCAACAACACTTTTGCTCTGATCCTGGGACAAAGCGAATTGGGTGAGGTGGAAAGTTTCTACGAATTGATGCCGAAAGGACTCTACATCGTCACCATACTGACAGCCATCCTGCTGATCGTGCTGTTCTTCAACAGTCTGCGCAAGATCCAGAATGAAAGCAGACAAGGCAACTGTAAAGTTCTTCCAGTGGAAGACGAAATCCAGGCTTGATAAGGTCTGAATACATACAAAGAAGAGGGGGTTCAGTTCACTGTGAACTCCCTCATTTTTTATTTCTTCAGGAATTCTTCAGCGACGGAAATGGTCTCCAGCTTGCCGACATCGATCAATGTCAGCTCCGGAGGGACCACGCCATAGACAGGATAATCTTTGCAGATGGACAGATAGAAATCCACAATCGGGAATTTCTGGGGCATCTGCTTCTGATGGAAGAGGTCAAAGATGCGGACCGAATCCACGTGCATACCGGCAAAGGCATATTTGTGGCAGGCCTCCACATCCAGGTATGCATACGGACTCCGCACCTCTCCGGTCGAAAGATTGGTCCAGCCCACCAGACGCATTTCATCATTGAACAGGAAATACCGGCTGGTCTTGCGAGGGCTCACGATGACCGTCGCCATCGCATCGGATGGGACGGCGGTCTGCAGCCAACCGAAATCCAGATCGGACAGGATGTCCACATTGTGGATCAGGAAATGACCGTTCTCCGCATCTTTCAGCAAAGGCTCGGCATAGGCCAGTCCACCTCCCGTATCCCGTAGCAGATCCCTCTCGTCCGAAATCCGGATGCGGACTCCGAAATTGTCCTGCTCCCTCAAATATTGGATGATCTGGTCCGGGAAATGATGGACATTCACGACGAAATCGTCATAGCCGTACTTCTTCAAGTTTCGGATGACATGGGCAATCAGCGGTTCTCCACAGACTGGCAGCATCGCTTTCGGGATGGTATTGGTAATCGGACGGAGACGGGTTCCCAGCCCCGCCGCAAAAATCATAGCCTTCATGCGCGTCCTCCCTACATCATCTTTTCTATATCCAATTCCCTGTGGATAACGCTCAGCTTAATGTCAAACTTCTTCAACAGATGTTCAGCCAGATGTTCAGCGCAATAGACCGAACGGTGCTGGCCGCCGGTACAACCGAAGCAAACCTGGAGATGAGTGAACTTCCGTTCCATGAACCGCTTCACATGGGCATCAACCAGCGCATAGACACTGTCCAGGAACACATTGACTTCCCCATCATCTTCCAGGAACTTGATGACTTCCTGGTCCATACCGTTGAACTGGCGGTAAAATTCATATTTGCCCGGATTGTTGATGGAACGGCAGTCGAACACATATCCGCCACCGTTGCCGGAAGTGTCGGCAGGAATGCCCTTCTTGTAAGCGAAAGAGTAGATCTTCACCTCCAGACGCTTGTCCATGGCAATCTCATAGAACTGATGCATTGTAGTCAAGGTCTGCAGCACCTCATTCAAATATGGATATTCCTCAAAAGGAGTCTTCAACAAACGTCGCAGATTGTCGATAGCATAAGGTACACTCTGAAGGAAATGAGGCTTCTTTTCAAAATAGCCTCTGAAGCCGTAGGCACCTAGCACTTGAAGTGTACGGAAAAGGACAAAAATCCGCAGATGAGAATAGAATTCCGCTTCATCCAAATCCGGCTGGTAACTTCTCAATGCTCTCAGATAACATTCCAGCATCTCTTTTTTCAAGTCTTCCGGATAACGGGCACGTGCCTGCCAGATGAAAGAAGCGACATCATAATAAATCGGGCCACGACGTCCTCCCTGGAAATCGATGAAATACGGTTCCCCGTCCTTGATCATCACATTTCTAGCTTGGAAATCACGATACATGAATGTCTTGCCGACATTCTTCATCAAGTCGTCCCGAAGTTTCTCGAAATCAATCTGGAGCTTCACTTCATTGAAATCCAGTCCGGTCGCCTTGAGAAAACAATATTTGAAATAATTGAGATCAAACATCACCATCCGTTCGTTGAACTCAGGCTCCGGGAAACAGACATTGAAATCGAGGTCCTCACCACCCTTGAACTGAATTTGAGGCAATTTCTCAATCGTCCGACACAGAAGAGAACGTTCATAATCGGAATATTCTCCACTCTCACGTCCGTCCGTCAACTTCAAATACAATTGGCCATCGCCCAAATCCTCCTGAAGATAGGTCATCCCGTCTTCTGATACGGCCAATACTTTCGGAACCCTGATACCCTTCTCCACAAAATGTCTGCTAATTTCAATGAATGCGTGATTCTCGTCTTTATTGGTTCCAATGACACCGACCAAGGTCATCTTGGCAGAATTTCTCATCCTGAAATAACGGCGGTTGCTTCCAGAAGAATTAAGTTCGAATATTTCAGTAGCCTGACGGCCAGTATAGTCTTCAAAAAGTTGCTTGAGTGTATCCATGACTGCTTTGTATTTTCATTCTTGTCTATTTTTCAAATTTAAACATTCTTTCCTAAAATAGCCAATGCAGGCTTATCAAATTGAACAAAAGTAACCATAGCGCCAATTTTCAATAAAACGCCGCGATATTTATTAAAGAGAAATGCCTATATTAGCCTAAAATAGGGGAAAAGTGCCTATATTCATAAAATTCATATTGACAGCTCTGCTGTTTTTATCTGTTGTCCCTCAGGTGACAGCCCTATCTTTTGTACAAACTGCAGAACCCCAAAAACAGATCACAATCAATGGCACCGTCACCGATCCGGAAGGACAGCCAATCATCGGTGCCGGCATATTGTTCGAAGGATTGGACGGAAAAGGGACCACCACCAATCTGGACGGCTGGTTCGAGATGGAGATCCCATTACGAGTGAAAACCCTGCAGATCATTTCGATGGGCATGAAGACAGAGCAGTATGACCTGACCAAAGGGCCGAAGACCCACCTGCACATTGTCCTCCAGTATGAAGAGAACCTGCTGGAAAATGCCGTCATCACAGGATATGCCCAGACCACCGTCAAAAGGATTACCGGTTCGGTCGGCATAATGAACGCCGACAAATTCGAATCCAAACCGCTCTCTTCCGTCAGCTCGCTGATGCAAGGAGAAGTGGCAGGAGTACAGATTCAGGCCGTTTCCGGACAGCCCGGCACCCAGGCCAAGATCCGGATTCGAGGCAACAGCAATCTGAGCGGCTCCTCCGAACCCCTCTGGGTCGTTGACGGAGTGCCCGTACAGAACGATGTCCCGACCATGAGCAACCAGGAACTGGCTACCGGCGGATTTGACAATATTTTCGTAAACGGCATCGGCAACATCAACCCGAACGACATCGACAACATTACCATCTTGAAAGATGCGGCGGCAGCGGCCATCTACGGTTCCCGTGCAGCCAACGGAGTCATTGTCGTCAGCACCAAAAGAGGCAATGAAGGCAGGATGAGAGTCAGCTACAACAACAACTTCACCTGGTCCTTCAAGCCACAGCGCAGCCTGAACCTGATGAACTCCGCCGAAAAGCTGGACTGGGAAGACGAGCTGTGGAAAGAATTTGGCGCCAGCCGATATGAGCAACACCAGACCGACCCGGCCACAATCTGTCCGATTGTGGGCATCGTGGGCCAGATCCGCAGTGGCGCCGGCCAGTTCGCCGGCATGAAAAACGACCCGGCCGCCCAAGATGCCTACATCGCCGGACTCAAATCCTCAACGACCGACTGGTACGGTCTCCTGTTCCGGAACTCATTCTCCCACAACCACCACCTTTCACTCAGCGGTGGTTCCAAGAAATACACCTATTATGTATCCGGTGGTTTCAACGACGACAAGGGCATGCTCATCCACAATGACTACCGGAGATACAATCTCAATGCCAATGTCAATTTGAAGCCGAACGATGCAGTCAGAATTGATTTCGGCTTCGAGACGGCCAGACAGGAGTCCAAAAATCCAGAGAGTTCCGTCAATCCGTTCACCTATGCCTATTTTGCCAATCCGTATGAAAAGGCCTACCGTGAAGACGGCAGCTACGCCGCTGACAACACCTATTTTTCTCTGGGCTATTTCAACGGTCGTGAAAACGAGCTGGTGATGCCGAAAGACGGTTTCAACATCATGAGAGAACTGGACAACAACTACACCAAGACCGTCAACACGTCCAACACGCTCCGCGCCCAGATCGACCTGACCCTCGCCCGTCCTTTGAAATTCATCGGGCTCGCCTCCTGGTCCTTCTCCAACAATGCGACGGACAAAGTCATTGGCAAGAACACCTATTCCGCCTTCAAGGATCGTCTGGGCAATGATGACAAGAGCCAGACCAAGCTCTACGGCAACATTTCACAGAACCGGGCCAACCGCAACTCCTACGTGGTCCGCGGACATTTTTCCTACAATCAGACCTTTGGCGGCAGACATACATTGAACGTACTGGCGGGAAGCGAGCTGAGAGGCTCCAATTCCAACACCATCTTCACGAAACGGTACAACTATGACCCGGTTACCGGAACCAGTTCCCTGCCGGAAATCAGCGGACCGGCAGACCAGTGGCTCAAACAGGTCGAAAGGCTGAACGGACAATATTTCACCAAGAACCGGTATGCCTCCTTCTATGCTTCCGCCGACTACTATCTGGGCGACACCTTTGTCTTCAACACCTCCATCCGCAGCGACGGCAGCTCCAATTTCGGCAGCAAGCAGCAGTTCAACCCGACCTGGAGCGCAGGAGCGGCATGGCACATTGGAGAAGAACCTTGGATGAAACAGGTTCCTGTAATTTCCCATGCGACTCTTCGCGCCGCATTCGGCTATACGGGAGACATCAGCACCCTGGCCACCCACCAGCTGGTGATGAAATACTACAGCCAGGAATTCCGTTACTACAATGACCAGTCCTATATGCTGGGCTACCTGCCTTCTGCTCCGAACCCGAATCTGGGCTGGGAAAAGACGGCAGACGGCAAGATCGGACTGGATTTCGGACTGTGGAAAGACCGTCTGACACTCAATACGGAAGTGTATCTGAGAAAAAGTTCTGATGTGGTCAGTTCCTCACAAGTGCAGTCCAACACCGGTTTCACCTATGTCCATTTCAATTCTGCAGATATCCTGAACAGCGGTGTGGAGACCACCCTCAACGGAAAGATTGTCCAGACCAGGGACTGGAAGCTGGACGCTTCGCTCAATTTTGCCTACAACTACAACAAGGTGACGCGCTACCGGCCGAGCTCCAATATCGGCATCACCGCCAAAGACAGGTACATCGAAGGCTATCCGATCGGTGCCATCATTGCTGGACAGTGCTATGGGATCGATCCGCAGAACGGACTTTACGGATTCCGTCTGAGGGAGGATGCGGACATTGCCCAGGATTCAGACCTCAACCGTCCGGACAACTACCGCTACTATCTAGGCACCAGCATCGCCCCCTATACGGGAGGCATCAACCTGTCGCTGTCCTATAAGCAACTGAAATTCAGCATTTCAGGAGTCTATTCCTTCGGCGCGAAAGTCTATGACAAGATTGAATCGCCGGCCAGCTACCTCAATGCGAGACATTCCGGCATCAACCAGGAAGAAGTCCAGTCACAATACAGCGACCTCTATTCCAATCATCTGAATGTCAACCGGGACCGGACCGACCGCTGGACCCCAGACAGGACGACCGGAGTGAAATATCCACGGATCTACGACTGTTTCGATCCCAAATACAACTTTGCCGCCTCCAATCCGATGGACTGGAACATCGTTGATGCGATCTACCTGAAAGACAAATCCTATTTGAGGATCAAGAGCATGATCCTGACCTATTCCCTGCCTCAATCCATTTCCCGGAAAATGAAGATGCAGGATGTCAGCATCAATCTCTCCATGAACAACTTCCTGACCTTCACCCGTTACGACGGCATGGACCCGGAAGTTGCCGGAGCGACTTATCCGACCACACGCAGCATTTCTGCAGGTTTGAGAATTGAATTCTAAGAACATGAAAAAAGTCCTCATCATATTACTGTCACTTGCGGCGATTTCTTCCTGCGGCAATTATCTGGACGTCCAACCTCAAGGAATGGTCCTGCCCTCTACCGATGAAGAATTTGCCTCACTGATCCATACCCACCTCCGGGACATGGAGGGCGGCGGCGACGAACTCATCCTGGGCAACATGAAGACCATCTCCGACTTGGAAGGCTGCGCGGACAACCTGGATGCCAACATCATGGTGGGCACCAATCTGGTTTCCTATGCCGGTGAAATCATCAACCAGCGCCAATGGGAATATCGTGACACATGGCAGGTCATCCGCGACTGCAACATTGTCATTGAAAATATGAAGGGAAGGGAAAGCAAGACGGCCAAAAGCACTCTGAGTGCGGCCTACTCCATCAAGGCGATCTGCTACTACAATCTGATCCGCCTTTTCTGCGAACCATGGGAAGCAGGACAGGCCTCCAGCCAGCTGGGACTGCCCATCGTGGACCGTTTTGACATTGAAGCCCGTCCGGGCAGAGCCGACCTCCAGACGACGGCAGAATATACCTTGCAGCTGTTCGACAAGAGTCTGGAACTGGAACCGTCCGATCCGCTCTATATCCTGACCGAAGAGATTGTCAAGGGCTACAAGGCCCGGCTGCTCTTCTGGATGGAAGACTGGGGCGCCTGCCAGACACTCTGCCAGGACATCCTGGAACATTCCAAGACTCGCCTGACTCCCCTTGCCGAATACGAGGCGGTCATCAATGCCCCGAACGAGCGGAAAGGAGAAGTGCTGCTGAGATCCCACATCAACAACTCCAGCGAGCTGGACTGGTACTTCACCTACATCAAAGGCTACATTTCTTCCAGACCGGCCAGCAGTTCCCTGATCCGTCTGTATGGAGAAGAGCCGGAAAAAGATGTCCGGTACCGCATTTCCTTTGACAAGAAGAGGTTCAACACCAAGGTGGCCGAAGCCCGGCTCCGTCTGTCCGAGATTCTGCTCATGCAGGCAGAATGCCACTATCACAAAGGAGAGGAAGAACAGGCTCTCCAACTCATCAACAAATTGAGAGACAACAGGATAGAAGGAGCCATGCCGCTCACTCCGGACCAGCTGCCTGCCCTGCATGAAGAAAAGATAAAGGAAGATGCCGAGGGCAAACCCATCACCCCACTCCTCCAGCTGATTTTGGACGAAAGGAGAAAAGAGCTGTACATGGAAGGAGACCGCTGGTTCGAACTCAAGCGGAATGGCAGACCGGAATGGTGGATCATCACCGACGGCATGAAATATACAACCAGGAAATATCTGTACGCCGCACCTATCTACAAGGGGGACGTGGACATGAATCCTGACATAAAACAAAATCCAGGCTATGAGCATTAAAAAAATAATCACTATCTTGATGGTTGTCTTGAGCACGGGCATTTTCTGCTCATGCAGTTATGACAAGCTTCCACCCAAGACGAAGGATGCTTCCACGAAATACCTTCTGCCCGAAGGAGAGGTTCCAAGCCCAGAAGAGCGGGAGGAGCTCCAATCCATCCGGAAAGAATACGAGGAATCCATCAAAGAATAAATATCAATCCATTCAAACCATTCAATCATGAGACGCGCATTATCTTATCTGACCATCATGGTCCTTGCCCTTCTCACTCTTTCATGTGAAAAGAGTCCAGATCCAATCAGCATTGACTTCAGCAGCAATCTCTATAAGATCTATGTTGATGGTACCACTGAAATTGAACTGCAAGTCGGCACCGCTCCGGAGGCCGTACTCAATATTCCGCTTACCTTCTCCGGCAAAGCGGTCAAAGGAACAGACTATTCCGTTTCCGCTGAATCTGTCCAGATCCAGCCGGGCGAGACCAGCGGCAGCATCAAAGTGACGAACATTTCCCTGAGTGACGAGAAGCAGGTAGCCATCAGCTTCACCGCTCCGGAAGGCTACAAACCGGGCAACCGTTTCAAAGCCGTTCTCAGCCTCAACAAAGAGGAAGCGCTGATCTATCAGTTCAAGATGAAGAAAGCCAATCTGCACGAAAGCTATATCGCAGAAATAGAACTGAAAGGAACCAAATCCGGCAAAGATTCCAAAGCGGCTGAAGCCATTTCAGTACCGCTGAGATTGACCGGAGAAGGCGCCGGACTGATCCAGGCCGAAGCCGTCACCAAAGACACTCCGATTACCCCGAGTCCGGAAATCATCGTTCCTGCTGGAAGCAACCACGGCCAGATCCGTCTCAGCTGCAACCAGAAGGACTTCAAAGGGAAAGCGCCAGTCGTCCTGAGCGTCAACACCCAACTCAATCCAAGATTTATTCCTGCAGACCAGAACAGTGAGCAGGAGATTGCCGTTTGGGGAGCACTCACTCCAGACAGACTGGAAGGAACCTGGGAGTTCGTCAAAATCTACAATCAGGATGAGCTGGAAATGTGGTTTTCCGAAATGGAAGACGACCCTGCCCTCCTGCCAACCCACAACCAAGGTTTCCAGATATCCTTCTCCAAAGGTGCGAAAGGCTGTGAACTGATTCCTAATGACAAAGGCGATTTCGCCCATTTCTTCAGAAAGAGCAGCATCACCTCCACCACACCGAAGAACACCTGTGCCAAATCAGTCAGTCTAGGGTCATACAGTGCCGAAGAAATGCCGATGTTCATGGCAGCAGACGGCTATACCCATGTCCAGAACTGGTATTATGAACTGTCCAACGCCAACCGCGCCTTTGACAGCGCCAGCGAAAGCCTCGGCAAATCAATTATCTGCATCAGCCTCATCGACGAGAACACCATCCAGGTACAACTGAGAGACTATGATGCACCACCTTTCAGCATCATGTGGTGGGATAACTCCAAATTCGATCCTGACATGTTCGGATTTGCTTCTGAATTCAAAAAAATAAAATAAAAAGTAAACAATGAAAGATGTCGCATTGATAGCCGTCAACATGGTAGAAGATTATGGTTCATGTGAGAATGCAGCAACGGCTATAGAGAACAGCATTAAATTTCTGGAACAGATCGAACCAGTCGGACAAGATACCGATGAAGTCATATTCGGAACTTTCCCAATCCTGCTGGTTGGAAATTTTGGAAAAGAACTGGAAGTTTATGCCCAAGAGGGCATGAGCTTCCAGCTCAATGAGAATATCCTGGAATCAGCCAATTCCGCCGAGCAGTCTCTGCGAGAAGTACTGGATCTGCTGGACATCCACAACGCCTATATCTGCGGTATGGATGCAAACAAGGAAATCAAGCAGCTATGCACTCAGCTTTCCAAAATTGAAATCCGTCCTTATCTCATCGAAAATGCCATCGGATATTCTTCAATCGAGGATTATTCAGCTTTTCTTGAAGAAATGAAAGCTTCTGGAGTCAAGGTGACCGGAAAATAAAGAAAAGTTTGCTATTTTTGCAAGTTATAGAAATATAGATTATTGGTGAAGAAGACATTATCAAGAATATGGTTTCCTTTGATGCTCGTGACCATCGCAGCCTTCCAGAGTTTCGGTATGGATCTGGTCCGTACCGGTCATTTGCAGAGGGAAGGACAGATGGAGGCTCAGGATACCGTCATATACAACAACAGCAAAATTTTCAAGAAATATCGTAGCGGAAAGGACGGGAACATCTACCTGGAATCTTCCGCTCTTTCCGATTCCTCCCTTTTCGGAACCAAGCAGGTTCTGGCAAGGGATACCATCCAGATACCTGACTCGCTGAGAGAAACAGACCCTTTCCGCTACAAGTGGTATCTTGCCTTGGTAGATTCTCTCACCCATGCCCAGGTCAGGGATTCCTTGAGAAAGACGGATGACACCCTCACCCTGCACCGGATTGATTCCATCTATTATGCCGATTCTGCCATTCTCGCCAAAATGAAATTCGAACAATGGTACAACAGCCTGTCCAAGGAAGAAAGAAAGAAGTACAATTTCGAACAGAAAATGAAAAAGAAGCGGAAGGAGATTGACAGTACACTTCGAATCAAAGACAAGAAGAAGGCAGAACGCGACAGCATCATCGAGACCACGCCGCGTATTCTGAATACCTTCGCCATTCCTGACAGCATGCAGTACAAGCGTATTGTCACTTGGACACGGGATCCATATTTCAGCGAAGTCCAGCTGCATCCTCTTGATACAGACTACAACTACCATTTCAACGATGCGCCTTATATGAAGAAGGATCTGAACGCAGTCCACTTGGGTCTGTCCGGATCTCCGGTCCTGCAGTTTGACTACTTCAAGCGCGACCATAACGAAGGAGTCTCCTTCTACGAACCGTATGAGGTCTACAGTTTCAGTCCATCGACCTTGCCGATGTACAACACCAAGACCCCTTACACAGAACTTGCCTACTGGGGAACACTCTTCTCATCCAGCCAACGGGAGGAGAGCAATATCCATGTACTGACCAGCCAGAACATCCTGCCGGAGTTCAACTTCACTTTGATGTACAACCGGTACGGAGCCAACGGCCTGCTGATGAACGAGAAGCAGGACAACAGGACTGCTGTAGTGGCCGGCAACTATATGGGCAGGAAATATCTGGCCCATTTCGGCTACATATACAATAAAACAGACAGAAATGAAAACGGAGGCATCATCGACTCCTACTGGATCAGAGATACCACCGTCGGTTCCAAAGATATTCCAGTCTATCTCAACGAAGCCAACAAATCCACCAGCCTCATCAAGAAGCACACTTGGTTCGTGGACCAGACTTTCCGTATCCCCTTCTCGTTCCTCAACAAATTGAAGAAAAAGAAGACAGACTCCACAGGATTGGAAAAAGCAGCCATTGACAGTTCCAGACTAGATATGGACATCACGACGGCCTTCATTGGACATAGCAGCGAACTATCCTATTACAGAAGAATCTACCAAGACCGGATTACTGGCTCAGATCAAGACAAACAGGCCAGAGATTTCTATGACAACAAGTTCTATATCAATCCTTTGGAATCATATGACTCCATCCGCGTGACCAAACTGGACAACAAGATTTTTCTAAAACTCCAGCCATGGGCAAGTGACGGCATCATCTCCAGAATCAATGTGGGTATTGGTGACAAGCTCCAACATTTCTACATGTATGACGACTTGACTCCTCTTGCCAAACCAAGAAAGAATGTCTGGAATTCCATCTATCTATATGGCGGAGCAGAAGGACAATACAAACAATATTTCAATTGGGATGCCGATGCTCAATATACTTTCTTTGGCGACGAACTCAACGACCTCTATGTCGGCGGAAACCTGAACTTCCAGTTCTTCCCGTTCCGCAAGCACAAGAAAGATCCTATCCTCATCAATGCGCACGTGTCCACCTCCTTGAAAGAACCGGAGTACTTTGAGAAGCACTACTATTCCAACCACTTCAAATGGAACAACGACTTCAGCAAAGAATCCGAGACCCGGGCAGAATTCAATCTGTCCATTCCTCATTGGGGGACCTCACTGGAAGCAGGTTATGCCCTATTGGGCAGCCCTCTCTACTACGACGGGAAAGGAATCATACGACAGAACCACGCTCCAATGAGTGTAGCGAGATTGGGGCTGATGCAGAATTTCAAGGCTTCCATCTTCCATTTTGACAACCGAATCATGGGACAATGGAGTTCCAACGATGAAGTTGTACCGCTGCCGGCACTAACTGCCAACCTCAAATGGTACGTCCAGTTTGACATCCACAAACCAGGCACCAATTTCAGGGCCATGCAGATGCAGTTGGGTGTCAATGCCACCTACAATACAGCCTGGTATGCTCCAGGGTACAATCCGGCAACCGGTCAATTTGTCAACCAAAGAAAAGAAAAATACGGCAACTGCCCTTATTTCGACATATTCGCCAACATTCAATGGAAACGAGCCTGCATCTTTGTCAAATTCCAGAATGCAGGACAAGGATGGCCGATGGAAAAAGCAGACTACTTCTCAGCCGCCGGTTATATCCGTCCTCAAAGAGTTGTCAAATTCGGCATCTACTGGCCATTCTATACGCAGCCTCGGAAGAACAAATCCATGAGCGGCCAGGCCGGGAGCGGAAGAGGCAGCGAATCCGGAGCAAGCGGTGGCGGAAGGGGCAACATGCTCAATGGCTTCGGTGGCAGAGGCAATGGATTGGGAGGAGGAGCCGCCAGCTTCTAAAATGAATCGCCTATGACCACAAAAAAATTCCTCAGGTTTTTCATACCGACCATCATTGTGTTGGTAGCAGTCCCTTTTTGGCAATACATCGCCCCTGAGGAAGACATGGTCCAATACGATTCCTTCAAATGCATCATCGCTCTGGAGGATTACCATTCGGAAAACATGAATTACGACATCGGCTTCAACTATGAAATGTTGGGTCGGTTTGCTTCGGCAGCACACAGCGGAGCTGATATCCGTCTTCTTCCCCAAAATTATCAGGTTGCCGATTCCTTGCTGATGGACAGTGTAGACATTCTGGTACTCCCATCTACGGACACTCTGGCTGCAGATGAAAGATTCAAGGCTTCCACAGTACTAGAGGATGGCGTAGTATGGCTAGTCCATAAAGACCAGAAAAGACTAATCAGAGACATCAACAATTGGCTGTCCCACTGCGAATATTCTCCAGAATATGAGAATATTGTCAACCGTTTCGTTCCTTCCTATCATCCGGTCAAGCGAGCTGCCAGCGGACGAAAATATAAAACCATCAGCCCCTATGATGATTTAATCCACAAATATTCCGAAAAAATAGGATGGGACTGGCGCATGTTGGCGGCACTCATCTGGCACGAATCTAATTTTAGGATAGAAGCCAGTTCCTACAAAGGGGCAAAAGGGCTTATGCAGATGATGCCCACCACAGCCCTAAGACATGGAGCCGATGATGTACTTGACCCAGAAATGAATATTCGGGCAGGAACAGACTATCTTCTACGCCTCAACAAGATTTTCTCCCGATACGCTAAAGGAACAGAGTTGTTCAAATTTGTCCTAGGAGCCTACAATGCAGGGGAAGGCAGAATCATCAACTGTATCCGATACGGCAAAGAAAAAAACCTGCCTTATTCCAGTTGGGAAGACATTGTCGCCATCATAAGAACCATGAGAGAAGATCCGGAAGTAACGGAAGACAAGACTTGTCATTTGTTCAAAGGCCATGAAACTGTTCGATATGTAGAAACCGTTGTCGGCCTGTTCTATGATTTCTGTTCTATTGCATCCGGACCGAACGTGCCGGATCGACTCGTGAAACAAAAAGACACGGTATCAGCAACAACACCATTATTACCAGATACGACAGGAGTTCTGCAAACAAAATCTCCGGAAGGTCCAGATGAATTGGAACAAAAGAAAGAAAATAATTGTTCGGATCCAAAGGAATCAGATGAAAACACTCCTGCAGATAGCAGCAGGAAAGAGCCACAACATTGCCGATCAGCATCCCTTTCAGGACCATATCAGAAGCCGCTTTAAGAAAAACCATGGAAATGGCACGGTCAGTCATCCCCATTGCCTTCAGTATACCGATTGTCGAAATATTGCGAAACAGCATGATCAGCAGACCTGAAATCATATTGAAGCCAGCCACAATGGTCATCAATATGAGAATCAGCAAAACATTATTGTCAATCAAATCCATCCAAGCGAACAACTGCGGAAACCGCTGACAGGAAGAATAAGCGATCAAATTGGACTCATCTCCTGCAGAACTGGCCAGCATAGAGGCAACAGCATCGGATGTATATTGAAGTTGTCTCCTATTCCCTCTTTCAGAAGGCACCATCATTTCAATTGCAGAACACTCTTGTCTTTGCCAGCCATTGACCCGCTGCAGATCTTCTTTTCTGGCAAAGACCACCATATTGTCTTCGTCCGCCAAGATTCCCTCATAGATTTCACCAACTTGGAAATTACGGACCTTTGTCTTTTCTCCGACAAAATATGTTAATATCTTGTCTCCAAGATGAAGTGAAAGCATTTTTGCCAAACGGGAAGGAACGGATACAGAAAGACTGTCAAGTCCGGTTTTCCCACAACCTTTAATCAGTACTCCCTGAATATTTTCTCCCGCCTTGATAATGCCAGGCCGGTAAATGACCGGGAGAATTTCTTCAACTCCCCTGAACTGAGAGAGAGAATCCAGAAAAGAAGATCGAAGACTTATGGGAGAAGCAGCATTGATTAGATCCATATTAGCCGAAGACAACTGAATGTCTCCTGAAATTTCTGAAATGCCTTTTCTCAATTCATGGCGGAAACCAGAAGAGATGGCCACGGCGGAAATCATCACCACGAATGAAATGGCAATGGCAACCAAAGCCACGGTTTCCTTGAACTTGATTTTCTTAGCTATGTAAAATATTGTTCCCAAATCTATGTCTCCTGTTTGAAATGGCCGATCCTCTTTACGACACAGACAAAAGATATCTCTTCTACTTCCATTTGGCATCGCTTTGGATTCCCCGTTCGGACTATTTTCCCTACAAAGATTTCAGACGAATCAAAGCAGATTGCTTTTCAGTCTCATCCGGACTGTATTTGACAATTTCCTTCAAATATTTTTTCTCCAGCTTTACATCTTTGGAGTTACGCGCCATCAAGATGATATTCTGTAAAGCAGTCATGTCATCCTTCTTAATCTTCAATACTTTTTTATAGAATTTGAGAGCCTTTTTATTATCATTCAATGCAACCAGATAATAAGATCCGATATTGTCGAGAAAGAGAACGTTCTTGGCATCATAAACAAGCATCCTTTCAGAAATGACTTTGAAGGCTTCCATACATTTCTCTCCTCCGATCTTGAACAGATTGAAACAGAAATCCTGGATGGACGCATCAAAAAATTCCTTATCCACCTTTTCCCTGCCCGCATATGACCAAGATGGATTCTGGCTGGCATTATAATCAATCAATGATATGATTTCGGCTGTTGCCAAATCTGGACTTTTCCCTTCATAGGAAATATAGGAAGAGATCTTGACATGGCGCAAGTCCAAAGCATCAGGCCGGGAGACAATTGCCTTATCCAGATATGTGAGAGCCTTTCCAAAAAGTTCATCGTCATAAGTAGTCACCTGAAAATAATTGACCGGATTGCCGAGACTGTCCTTCAAGGACAAGACCGGCTTCTGTCCCATATATTTGCTTTCGGACATCACTTTTACTTCTGCCGATGCGGATTTGTTCAGATAAAACATGAATTTTCCTGACATCATATCCACGCTTTCCGGATAAGCCCTTTCCCATTTGTCCAGCAAGGTTTCCACACCGACACCGGCATAACCCATTCTGCCGACCAGCAGATTGTATCTCTGAAGAAATTCCTCCTCGGTCTCCTGCGCCATGAGAGAGGTCAGTGAGACCAGAGTCATCACTATGGTAACAAAAAACTTTTTCATCATCTTATCTTTTTTATTTTTCTGTCAAATCTGTCCTTCTCCCTTCTGGATAGCCATCCGAATTCTACGATTCTGAGGAAGAAGACTGTTGCAGCGGTTTCCCAAATTCTTGACAAAACCCATCGCCACTCCCTCATAAGAGAGCAGCAACAGTCCCTTCGGAAAATCCTTGAGGACCAGATTATCTTTATGGAGAAAAGCCAACGAGTCCGTCAAGTCTAAATCCACACGGCAAAATGCCTCCTTCTCAAGACAAATACTCATGGCCAAATCTGGATGAGGAATAAAATCCTTCCCTTTTTGTGTTCCCACGGCCACGCCTCTCAAAATCGGGTGAAGCACGTCCAGCAGCTGGAATTCCGCATAGACATTTGACGGCAGAGCCGTTATCAGGTCCCCTTTCAAGACAACGCCATAACATCCATCCAAAGTCTTGTCTATGAACGGATGAGAGCTGATGTTCTTTACCGGTTTCAAGTGACACGCCTCTGCTGGCACCGTCTTGCGCATCATCGCGCAATATTGTCCTTCTCCCCTGACCAAACCGGGCACCAGTGACACGCCCTGCAACGTCTGGACCAGTCTGTCCTGGCCAGATATGATTTCAATAGGAACAGAGTCTGCCCCAAGATTATCCTTAATCCAAGAGACATTCCCATCATTCTCCAATCGGTTAAATGTACAAGTTGAATAGACCAGGATACCTCCTTCCGCCAATGATGCCCATACATCGGCCACAATTCTCCTCTGACGGGACTGGCACAAGGCCACATTCTCCACAGACCATTGGCGGAGCGCCTCTTCATCTTTCCGGAACATTCCCTCTCCCGAGCAGGGCACATCGGCGACTACAATATCGAAGAAGCCCCCCAAACGGGCGAACGCTGCCGGATCAGAAGACGTGACACAGACATTGGGTTCGCCCCACCGGGCCACATTTTCTGCCAGAATCCCGGCTCTCTGCTTCATCACTTCATTGGCCACCAGGATGAAATCATCCCCCCTTTCTTCTCTCAAAGAAGCGGCGAGGTCGGTCGTTTTCCCTCCCGGCGCAGCACACAAATCCAATACTCTGATCGGCCGATCCAAGTGAGAGAATTCCTTCAATGCCTGCCTGAAAGCATGACCGACGAACATGGCAGAGGAGTCCTGCACATAATACTGTCCACCATGGAAACGCGGGTCCAACGTAAACAGAGGACGACTTTCCAAAAAATGACCATACGGACTCCAGGCCACCTGCTCTCCCAGATGAGGGACCAGATCTTCCGGCTTCTGTCCTGCAATTTTGGCAGGGTTGAACCGGATAGAGACAGAAGCCTCCTGCGAAAGGGCCGACAATGCCTTTTCTGCATAACCAACTCCTATCGCCTCAGCCAGATATTTTTCAAACTGCTGTTCCAAATTACTGTTTCTTGAACGGATCAAAACCTGCCGGGAACATGGAAGGGTCTATCCCTTCCGGCATTCTTCCCTCTGACATGGCCACCAGGCCATCCACCATCTTGTCCAGCCCGTCCTTTATCTTGTTGCCCAAGACCATCTTCATCATGAAATTGAGGTCAGCCTGCACTTCCACATAGAAATCGGTCTTGTTCTGCTCTCCATTGCAGGAATCAAAATGCAGATCCACTGTGAACCGGAAAGGGGCGCCGTCATCTGAAATGGCAATCTTGGAATAAGGGACACGGTCACTGATCTTGACCCCGATTTCGAAACCTTGCACTGTAGCCTTGAGGGTATCGTAATCCGCCTGAACTTCACTTTTCTTATCCTCAGGAAGATATTGCACAAAATTCCTCATGTCCACAAAAGACATATACAATTCATAAGGTGCACGTGAAACAATTCCGTGCTTGCTATTATAATTTGCCATGACTATCTATTCATTTTCCCCATTCAGACGGATTGGCCCTCCACTGATGAAGAACGCCTTTCGCCTCTTCTGGAATATAACCGCATTCACCTGCCACATCCACGAGTGTCTCGTAGTTGGAAACCGTATCCAGACGGACGCCTGCCTCTTCAAATCTCTCCTTGGAAAGATCGAAGCTGTAAGTGAAGATGGCAACCATTCCCAGAACTTCCGCACCGGCCACCTTCAATGCCTTGACAGCTGCGAGACTGCTCATGCCGGTAGAGATCAGATCTTCAATCACCACTACCTTCGCACCTGGTTTCAGTTCCCCCTCAATCTGGGAACCAGTTCCATGATCCTTTGGTTTTGGTCTCACATAAACAAATGGCTTGCCCATCTTGTCAGCGGCAAGGGCACCATGAGCAATCGCGCCTGTAGCGACACCGGCCACGACCTCTGCTTCCGGATAAAGTTTCTGAGCCAACTCTGCCAGGCTTGAAGCCACAAAAGTACGGAGCTCCGGATGAGAAAGAATTCTGCGGTTATCGCAATAAATCGGTGATTTCCATCCAGATGCCCAAGTGAAAGGCTGATCTGGGCGTAGAAGCACTGCTCCGATTTCCATCAGAGAAGCAGCCAATTGTCTTCCTGTCTGTTCCATTTCTTTATTTTTAATTAAATTTGCATCAAATTACATATCGTGTCATGCAAAGATAAATAATTTAAGGAGTAATGCATAAGATATATTTTGAAAAAAGAAGTATTGTCATCTGCACACCTGACGAAACGGCACTGACCGATCCCAATTCTGTCGAATTCCATGTTGGAGAAAGAATTGACATACATGCCCTGGTAGGAATGTTTGAAGCATCTTCCACTTTGAGTCGGATTTACATCCCTACCACTATCATTGAAACCACTTACCAACGTGTATGCAAAGAGTTCAAAGAAGTGGATGCGGCCGGAGGACTGGTATCCAACCGGAGAGGTGACTTTCTGCTGATCAAACGAGATGGTCTTTGGGACCTGCCCAAAGGACATCGAGAAGCAGATGAAGACATCCGGGCCACCGCCATGCGCGAGGTGCAGGAAGAAACAGGAGTGGACAAACTGCAGCTGCGCGACCTCATCTGCATTACCGACCACTGCTACAAGAGGAACGGGATCTGGCACCTGAAGCACACCTGGTGGTATGACATGCTCTACACCGATCCGGTAGACCTTACTCCCCAAAGAGAAGAAGACATCACCAATGCCGCCTGGGTAGCCAAATCGAGCCTTCCTCCTTTTTTGAAAAACACCTATCCGTCCATTGCAGAAGTATTCAAAGAGGCCAAAATTTGAATTTTCCCCCTATTTGACATTATTTTATAAAGAACAAGCTTGAAAGTGAAACAATTTCAAAAATTTTCCGTATAACAATTGTATATACACTCCAATTAAAAGAGTCCAGAGAAGCAAAAACAATACGAAAATAATATGAAATTATCACAGTTCAACTTCCTCCTTCCTGCAGAAAAAATTGCATCAGAGCCTCCGAGATGGAGAGACGAGGCCAAAATGATGGTCATGCACCGAGACACAGGTGAAATTGAGCACAGGCTCTTCAAAGACATTTTGGATTATTTTGGCAAAGGAGATACTTTCGTCCTCAACGATACAAAAGTATTTCCGGCAAGCTTGTCCGGCAAAAAAGAGAAAACAGGAGCTGATATTGAAGTTTTCCTTTTGAGGGAACTCAATCAAGAACAAAGGCTGTGGGATGTCATCGTTGACCCGGCCAGAAAGATCAGAATTGGCAACAAGCTGTATTTCGGAGAAGACGACAGTCTGGTGGCTGAAGTGATTGACAACACTACCTCCAGAGGCAGGACACTAAGATTTCTCTACGATGGCAGTTATGAAGAGTTCAAAGAGACCTTGTTCAGCCTAGGGAGGACTCCAGTACCGACTTGGGTAAAACCTCAATCTGCCCTTACACCTGAAGACAAAGAAAATTTCCAGACCATCTTTGCAAAATATGAAGGGGCGGTTTCTGCTCCGGCAGCAGGTCTGCACTTCAGCAGGGAACTCTTCAACAGAATGATTCTCCACGACGTCAACAAAGCCTTCATCACCATGCACATGGGCATCGGCCATTTCAGACAAGTGGACGTAGAAGACCTTTCCAAGCACAAGATGGATTCAGAACGTCTGATCATAACTCCTGAGACAGCCGATATCATCAACAACACCAAGAAGAACGGACATAAGGTATTGGCCGTCGGCGTAACTGTCATGAGAGGTCTCGAGACTTATGTCACCACCAATGACGAAGTAAGACCTTTTGATGGATGGAGCAACAAATTCATTTTCCCTCCATACCGTTTTGCCATTCCTGATGCCATTGTATCCAACTTCCATCGCCCTTGTTCCACCATGCTGATGTCTGTCGCCGCTTTCGGCGGATATGAGAAAGTCATGCATGCCTACAAAGTAGCCCTGGACGGCGACTACAAGTTCGGCCCCTACGGAGATGCACTGCTGATCATCTGATAAACTTCAGCAAAAAACATACTATTTTGAAAAAGTGACTCGACAATTTCGTAATGTCGAGTCACTTTTTCTTTGCAATGAGAGAAAACGGATATAGCTTGACCGCAAAATTTTCTGACATGAAAAAAAGGACCATCTCTCCAGAGGAAAGGGCAGCGATTCTAGCCTTGAACTCTATCTGCGGTTTCATCCCTCGCAAAGGACGACAAATACTGGAACAGTTTGACCAAATCAGACCACTCTTCTTTCTAGACAGCAAGGAATTGGAAAGAATCGGACTAGAAGAAAAGATCATCCAGAAGATGACCCCACAAAAATTTCGGAAAGCTCAAGAAGAACTGGAGAAGTTGGAACACTTCCAGTCCCATTTCATCACTCTTCAGGATACTACCTATCCTCCCCTTCTGGAAGAATGTGCAGATGCACCCATTGGAATCTATCTAGAAAGCAGGAGCAATCCAGAAGAAATTTTCACGAAAGACAGACCGGCCATTTCCATTGTCGGCACCAGAGACATTTCCCCGTACGGAAAAGAGATATGTATCCAGCTGGTACGTGCCTTGTCACGAATGCGTCCCAAACCAATCATCGTCAGCGGTCTGGCTCTGGGAGTGGATATCACGGCACACAAGGCCGCTTTGGAAAACGGACTGCCGACCCTTGCAGTCATGGCCACCGGCGTTGACTCCATCTATCCTTTCTGTCATGGCTGGGTGGCAGAGAAGATAGTCCAGAGCCCCTGCAGCGGACTGGTGACAGACTATCCTCCACAGACACGTCCCCAAGCCCTCAACTTCATCCGAAGGAACCGGATTCTGGCAGGACTGAGCAACGCAACCATCCTTATCGAATCCAAAATCAAAGGAGGAGGACTGATTACTGCCAAACTGGCGTCCTCCTATGACCGGGATGTCTATGCCGTTCCCGGCAGAATCACAGACCTTCGGTCTCAAGGATGCAATTATCTGATACGCAAAAACATAGCGGTGGCGCTAACCGACTTGGAACAGCTCACAGACGATTTGGGATGGACTTTAGGATGCCAGACAGCTCCGGAAACGACTGACCTCATCAGCAAAGCGGAAGCCATTTTCGCCACGGTGCTGACTCCGGACGAACTACACTCTCTGCTGCTCCTGCTGAAGACCATCCGCCAAGAAATGGAAATTCCGCAAGAGTCACTCGCATCAGCCTGCCACCTTGCTCAAGAAGAAGCAGATTATCTGACCGGCCTATTGGAAAGTGAAGGATTTATACATATAGACCTCCTCCGCAACTGCTCGATTAATGAAGAATTTGTGTAAATTTGCAAGGTAACCCAGATTTTAATGAAAACGAAGATGGAATATATTGATACACACATCCACCTGTACGACGAAGCATTCGGGACTGAACAGGATGAAGTGATTGCCCGTGCACTGGCAGCTGGAGTGAGAAAAATGATTCAGCCGGACATCGACTCGCACGAACGGGGAAAAATGTTCGCCATCTCAGAAAAATATCCGGGAATCCTCTACACCATGCTTGGTCTCTACCCCGGCTCTGTTGACAAGAACTGGGAGGATGAAATGAAAGAAATATACTGTCATCTGGACAAAGACATCGTTGCAATTGGAGAAATCGGTCTGGACTACCATTATTCCGCCGATACCGCAGAACTTCAGAAAAAAGCGCTGGCAGTCCAATTTGAACTCGCATCCAAACTGAACCTGCCGGTCAATATCCACATGAGAGATGCAACCGAAGATTTCGTCAAACTGGCGAGACAATACAAACATTTGGGACTGAGAGGAAACCTCCATGCCTTCAGCGGAAGTTATGAAACCTTCCAAACTCTACAGCAATACGGAGACTGGTCAGTCGGCATTGGCGGAGTTCTGACCTTCAAAAATTCCAAATTGCCAGAGGTGATCAGGAGAATTCCGCTGGAAAAAATCCTTCTGGAGACAGATGGTCCCTACTTGTCCCCAGTTCCCCTGAGAGGAAGCCGGAATGAAAGTGCCAACGTACCCCTCATTGCCGCCAAAATTGCTGAGATCAAAGAAATTTCCATTGAAGAAGTGGCCGCAGTGACAACTGCCAATGCCGAAAAATTGTTCAAAATATAATTGCAAATCCAGACAGACACATAATGAACACCACCAAATCATCTATCCTTCTAATATACACCGGTGGTACCATCGGAATGAAACAGGACATCAATGACCAGACACTCAAACCGTTCGACTTTTCCCAGATTGTCGAAGAAGTGCCAGAGATCAAAAAATTTGCCCTGAAAGTCGATTCATACACTTTCAGTCCACTGATCGACTCCTCAGACATCGAGCCCAGTTCATGGATTGAAATGGCCAGAATCATCCAGGAAAAATACGACAACTATGACGGCTTCGTCATCCTCCATGGAACAGATACCATGGCCTATTCAGCCTCTGCACTCAGTTTCATGCTGGATGGACTGACAAAACCTGTCATCTTTACCGGCAGCCAGCTTCCAATTGGAGTTCCAAGAACTGACGGCAAGGAAAATCTGATCTCTTCCGTAGAAATCGCCTCCGCCAAAGATGAGGAAGGGCACACGCTTGTTCCAGAAGTATGTATCTATTTCGACTCTCTGCTCATGAGAGGGAATAGAAGCACCAAAGTCAATGCAGAAGTATTCAGAGCCTTCCAATCCCCGAACTTCCCATATCTGGCCGAAGCAGGAATTGACATCCGGTACAACTCAGACATCATCCGTAAGCCGCTGGACTGGTACCAGAACCTTTCCCTCAACACCAATCTGGACACAAGAGTAGGCATCCTGAAAATACATCCCGGCATGAACCCCAAAACTGTCTCAGCCTTTTTGTCCGAACCCAACAACCGGGCCATCATCCTGGAAACCTACGGTGCCGGAAATGCACCGATGACCAAATGGTTCCTTAACCTGATTGCAGAAGCCTGTGCCAATGGAAAGATCATTGTCAATGTCACCCAATGCCTTGGCGGTACGGTCAACATGAATTTATACGCCAACGGAAAGACATTGTCAGATGCGGGAGTCATCAACGGATATGACAGCACGACAGAAAGCGCCTTGGCCAAACTTTTCTTCCTGATGGGAAAAAACGAGGACAACAACTGGGTGAAACAGATGATGATACGGAATCTGAAGGGGGAAATATCAAAATAACTATTGATAAATGAAAATTATTTGCTAAATTGCAACGGATTTTAAGTAAGGTGTATAGTGTACCTAAAAAAATGACGGCATCACATAAACCCCATTGCAAACATTAAATCTTTAATAATATTATTTTCAAACACACAAAAACAATTATGAAAAAGTTTTTCATGTTTTTGGCAGTTTGCGGCATCATGGCCGTTTCTGCAAACTACGCAGCTGCCCAGGAAAAAGAAGATGTAGCTGAACCAGCAGCTACAGAACAAGTAGCCGAAGCAGCCGAAATGTCAAGTGCTGATCTGCTAAGTGGTGGCGAAGAGGTCCCTCTTCACCAGGCTATCAAGTCTAAATTTATCGAAGGTGGTCCTGGCTTCATGTCTTGTATTATCCTTTGCCTTATCCTAGGTCTTGCACTCGCAATCGAGCGTATCATCTACCTATCATTCTCAAAAACCAACACCAAGAAACTTCTCGCCAAAATCGAGGCAGCTCTTGCTGAAGGTGGCATTGAAGCAGCAAAAGATCTTTGCCGCAACACCCGTGGACCAGTAGCAAGCATCTTCTACCAGGGTCTTCTCCGTTACGACCAGGGTATTGACGTTGTAGAGAAAACAGTCGTTTCTTACGGTTCTGTACAGATGAGTTTGATGGAAGACGGTCTTTCTTGGATTTCCTTGTTCATCGCACTTGCACCATCTCTCGGATTCTTGGGAACAGTTATCGGTATGGTTCAGGCATTCGACGCCATTGAGCGTGCTGGTGACATTTCTCCAAACATCGTTGCCGGCGGTATGAAAGTCGCTTTGATCACAACAGTTGCAGGTCTTATCGTAGCTATGATTCTTCAAGTGTTCTACAACTACATCCTTTCAAGAATTGACAAACTTTCCATCGACATGGAAGATTCTTCAATCTCTTTGATTGATACACTTGTAAAATTCAACAGAAAATAGTTCACTTTAAGCATTAGTTAACAATGTATAGAAAAATTTCAAAATGGATCTTCTGGGTGCTCGCACTTGTCAGCGTTGCAATCATGATTTGGGGAAGCGCAACAGGCTTCACCTCAAATGATGCAGTTGCTGTCGACGTGCTGCTTAGATGGGGATACGTTCTGATGGGAGCAGCTCTCTGTCTAGTAGTCCTTCTCGGCATCGTCATGGGCGGTATCGCAGATCCAAAAAGTCTCAAGAATTTGGGACTTGGTCTATTGGTAATGGCTGTGCTTGGATGTGTTGCCTATTTCACAGCATCTGATGCTCCACTTGTAGGTTACAACAGAGAACAGCCAGACGCACAAACACTGAAGATTACTGATACACTTATCAAACTTGTCTATCTACTTGGCGCTGGAGCAGTCATCTCCATCTTTGTAGGTGAAATCATTAGTGTAATTCGTAACAAATAATAAACGTTATGGCGAAAAGAAAAACACCGGAGTTAAATACACAATCGACTGCCGACATCGCTTTCTTGTTGCTCTGTTACTTCCTGATGGTATCCACCATGGACCAGCAGTCAGGCCTTCAGCGCCGTCTGCCTCCTATGCCGGACAAGAATCAGAAAGTAGAAGACCAGAAGGTGAACCGTCGTAACATCATCATTGTGAGAATTAACTCAGCCGACAGAATTTTTGCAGGTACAGAGGGTGTTGATATCAGCCAACTTAAAGATAAAGTGAAAGAGTTCTTGCAAAACCCTACAGATGATCCGAAACTGCCAGAAAAGGAGAAGAAGGACATCGAGGGATTCCAGAAGGATTTCCCTGTTTCAAAGGGTGTGATTTCTCTGCAGAACGACCGTGGTACAAGTTACAGAGCCTACATCGCTGTTCAGAACGAGCTTGTCAAAGCTGTCAATGAACTTCGTGATGAATTTGGAATGGAATACTTCGGCAAACCATATGCTAAGTTGACTGAGGAACAGCAGACCATTGCCAAAAAAGCAATCCCTCAGAATATTTCAGAGGCTGAGCCAAAAGACGTAAGCAAGAAATAAGGAGATTAAGACAAATGGCAAACTTTAAAAGAAGCGGCAAAAAAGAAATGCCGGAAATCGGAACCAGTTCCGATATCGTGTTCATGTTCTTGTTCTTCTTCATGGTTACGACACAGATGAGAGAGAACGAGGTTAAGGTGAAAGTTTCGCTACCTGAGGCAACTGAGATAGCAAAACTCGAAAGAAAAGACCTTGCTTCCTACATCAACGTAGGTCCTCCAACTATCAATTACCAGTCAAAATACGGTACAGACGCACAAATCCAGCTCAACGATGACTTCAAGTCTGTTGATGACATCCGTGACTTCATCGCTGCAGAGCGAGACGCAATGAGCGAGGCTGACCGTCAGTACATGACTGTTCATATCAAGGCAGACCAGGACGTACGTATGGGTATCATCACAGATATCAAACAAGAGTTGAGACGTTGTTCCGCTCTCAAAATCATGTACGGTGCAAGGAAAGTGGAAAAGTAAAATTTTCCAACGCATATTAAAAAGGTTATCCATTACGGATAACCTTTTTTTGTGCTATATTACTATGTAAAGAAAGTAGATATTTATTATCTTTGTAAAGATATAGACACATATAAATCAATCAAAATAAAAAGTGATGGAAGAATTGAAACGAACCAAAGTCAAGGAACTGCTGTACAGCAATCCTGGCGCAGATGTCCTTGCAAAAGGTTGGGTAAGGACCAAAAGAGGGAACAAGCAAGTAAAATTCATTGCACTCAATGATGGTTCGACAGTAAATAATATACAGATTGTTGTCAATACCGAACTGTTCGACGATGAACTGATTGCCAAGATCACAACAGGTGCAAGCATCGGCGTGAAAGGTACTCTGGTAGAATCAGAGGGCGACCAGCAGGCTGTAGAGATCCAGGCCAAAGAAATTGAACTCTATGGCGAGTGCGATCCTATGAAATATCCAATCCAGAAGAAGAACACCTCTCTGGAATATCTTCGTACTGTAGCCCACATGAGACTGCGTACCAACACCTTTGGTGCCATCTTGAGAATACGCCACAACATGGCCTTTGCCATCCACAAATTCTTCAATGACAAAGGATTCGTCTATCTGAATACGCCACTTATCACAGAATCAGATGCAGAAGGAGCAGGAGACATGTTCCAAGTAACCACCTTGGATCTCGCCAATGTACCAATGCACAAAGACAAGGTTGACTTCGGCAAGGACTTCTTCGGCAAGAAGACCAGTCTGACCGTGAGCGGCCAGCTGGAAGGCGAACTTGGTGCGACCGCCGTCGGTGAAATCTACACCTTCGGTCCAACTTTCCGTGCAGAGAACTCCAATACCCCAAGACACTTGGCTGAGTTCTGGATGATTGAACCGGAAATGGCCTTCTATGACAATTACGACAACATGGCTCTCGCGGAAGAGTTTGTCAAGTATCTGGTAAAATATGCGCTGGACAATTGCATGGACGACCTCAAGTTCCTCAACGACAAATACGATGACGGTCTGATTGAAAGACTGCGCAGCGTGATCGGGATTCCATTCCAGGTGGTAACCTATACAGAAGGCATCAAAATCTTGGAAGATGCTATCCAGAACGGCACTCAGTTCGAATATCCAGTTCACTGGGGCACTGACCTCCAAAGTGAGCATGAAAGATACCTTGTCGAGAAACATTTCGGCAAACCGGTTATCCTCATTGACTTCCCTAAAGACATCAAGGCCTTCTACATGAAACAGAATGAAGACGGCAAGACAGTCAGGGGTATGGATATCCTTTTCCCTAAAATCGGTGAAATCATCGGTGGTTCTGAAAGAGAGGCTTCTCTTGAGAAACTGGAAGAAAGAATTGACGAACTCGGAATGAGCAGAAAGAATCTGGAGTGGTACATTGATACCCGCCGCTTCGGCTCTGTCCCTCACAGTGGATTCGGACTTGGATTTGAAAGACTTCTCCTTTTCGTTACCGGTATGAGCAACATCAGAGATGTCATTCCTTTCCCAAGAACTCCTAAGAACGCAGAATTTTAATCAATATCAGGCATGCTTGTAATCGGAATCGCCGGAGGATCCGGCTCAGGAAAAACAACAGTAGTCAATGCTATTGTCAGCCAACTAAAAGACAGGGTAGTTGTCATTCCTCAGGACTCTTATTATAAAGATTCCAGCCATCTTCCTCTGGAAGAGAGGCAACAGATCAATTTTGACCATCCCGATGCCATCGATTTCGAACTGCTAAGTTCACAACTGGCCGATTTGAAATTAGGTAAAAGCGTTGAACAACCTGTATATTCTTACATAACCTGTTCTCGTTCCAAGGAAGAGACCATTACGGTCAATCCCGCAGACGTCATCATCATTGAAGGAATTTTGGTATTCACCTGCAAAGAATTGAGAGACCAGATGGACATCAAGCTCTTTGTGGATGCGGACGATGACGACCGTCTCATGCGTGTCATGGCAAGGGATATCATTGAAAGAGGAAAAACAGTGGAGACCGTCATCGAACGATATACCAAGACCGTCAAGCCGATGTATTTGCAGTTCATTGAGCCAAGCAAGAGATATGCTGACATCATCATTCCTCAGGGTGGACACAACAAAGTGGCCATTGATGTCATCTCTGCCACCATTGAGAAATACCTTGGCAAAAAAGGAAGCAATAGCGCAGAATAGTGAAAAGGCTGACAAACGAAGATAAAGTAGGACTATATATCACCGTGATCATTCATCTCATGGTGGCAATGGTCCTGCTGTTCATTCAAATAGGCTACACTATCAATCCTGAGAAAGGGTTTCTGATAGACTTTTCCAGAGAAGAGGCCATTGCCAGAAAAGAAAAGATTAAAAAAGAACTGGAGAAGGACGAGAGTTTCGATGAATCCATCAGCCGCAAACTGGACCAGATGCTGGCCGGAACAAGCGGACTGGAATTCAAGAACATTGCGACCAACCGTTCTAACTTGAAGGATGACCGCGGCACCGATGCAGAGAAATTGTACAAGGATGCGGAAAAACTGGCAAACGATCTGAAAAATGGCTTTGAAGTGGATGAGAAAGATGAAGACTACGTGGAAACGCCTGGCCGACAGAAAATCGAAAAGAAGGAGACCAAGGAATATTCCGGTCCTTCTGTAGTCTCTTACGAACTGGACGGAAGAAAGGCCACCAATCTGCGTATTCCGGCTTACAGGTGCTATAATGGCGGAATGGTAACCGTACTTATTACCGTTGACAACCAAGGCCGTGTCATCAACGCAAAGATACAGGAAGAGACTTCTTCCAACGACAAATGTCTGAGAGACTTTGCCATCAGAGCGGCAAGGATGTCCCGTTTCCAGAGCTCGACCACGGCTCCTGCCAGACAAGGTGGAAACATCGTCTATCAGTTCATCGCCCAATAGGAAGAGCGCATCTCATGTTCTGCGAAAAAATGGAAAAGGAGAATCCTCCCGTTCTCCTCCCAATATAAATTACCCCGGAAGCCTTTTCAAAGGCTTCCGGGGTAATTTATATATTTATAAGCAGTCGGCCTGAATCTGGACTACAGCACATCCTGTCTGAATTCTACAATATCTGAAGAATGGAGAGCGGCCTGAATGACCGGATCGATCTCCTCAAAGATAGAATAGAAGGCAACATCTCCCAATTTCGTGTAGCGAGCGATAATCGCTCTCAATTGAGGCAACATGAACTCCTTAGAAAGATTCCATTGCTTCATGTCCACTTTCACACCTTGTGACCGGACAAATGAAAGAAAATCACGAGGAATATCCAGACGATGCAAGAAAGCCTCCAACTTGTTGAACGTATCTATCTCGTTAAACAATTTCTTGTTCTGGTCAAATACTCTGGCCGCATAACGAATAGCCAGTCCCTTCTTGTTGCATTCAATAGAAAATGGAGTGACATTGGTTGTATCGACCGGTACAAAAATGTCCGGAATAATGCCACCACCACCGTGGACAATACGACCTCCTACTGTTTTATATACCTTGTGTTCATCCACTTTGATACTGTCTCGATTGAACATTTCCCCCTTTGCATAACGCTTGTAAATATCATAGTTATAATCATCCCCATAAGGTTTCTGAATAGAACGGCCAGATGGGGTATAGAAACGGGCTACTGTCAGACGCATTCCTGAACGGTCTGAGTAATTGATACTTTCCTGGACCAGGCCTTTTCCGAAAGACCTTCTTCCAATGATCACTCCCCTGTCATTGTCTTGAACAGCTCCTGCGAAAATTTCACTGGAAGAAGCACTATTCTCATTAATCAAGACACTCAATCCAATATTCTTCAACTTGCCTGTACCATCTGCTCTATGGGTCTCCTTCTTACGATGCAATCCTTCCAAATAGACAATCTCATCGCCTTCTTCCAGAAAAAGATTGGCCAAGAACAAAGCCTGGACAAAATACCCGCCGGAATTGTCACGCAAATCAAAGATCAGATGCTTCATGCCATCTGCAAGCAGACCATCTGTCGCCTTCATGACCTCCATAATGGTCGTCGCATTGAATTTGGACAACTTCAGATAACCTGTCGTATCATTAATCATATAGGAAACATCTACGCTATGCATTGGAATAGCGCCTCTGGTAATCTTGTAATCAATCTGTTCCTGATCTCTCAGAATCAGGACATCCACCTTCGTATCCAACTCGCCCTTCATCCTGAAAACCATGCTATCTTGAGGACAATGAACACCGGCGATGACCTTTCCGTCCACTTTGAGGATTCTGTCCCCTTTCATCAACCCTACCTTCTCAGCAGGACCTCCAGGAATGATATCAGTCACGACGGCCGTATCATTCGGTACTTGGAACATGATGCCGATTCCATAGAATCTGCCAGCTAATTCACTATTTGCTCTCTCCAAATCGACAGGAGGCAGATAAACAGAATGTGGGTCAAGTGCGCCCAGCACAGACTGGACAGCCACATCTGTCAATTTTTCCACATCTATCGTATCTACGTAATTATTTTCTATCTCATTGAGAATAAGCCCCAATTTCTGCCATTCCGCATAATTGACACGAATCAGATTACGATTCTTCAAATCAATGATGCTCCTGACAGAAAGCGTGATCAGTGCACCGAGAACTATTCCCAATACAGCAATCAATATAGATGATTTTGTTTCTTTGCTCATATTCTATCTTTCTGTATTCTACAGTCCTTCGTCCACTCTTTCCACTTCAATGCCAGCTCTCCGGAGCAGATCGATTCCGTCTGTCAAACGATATTCATCCAGATAGACAACTCTGCGGATTCCTGCCTGGATAATAAGTTTTGCACATTCTACACAAGGAGATGCAGTGACATAGAGTGTAGCACCTTCACTGCTATTGCCTGACTTGGCAACCTTGGAAATAGCATTCGCTTCAGCATGAAGAACATAAGGTTTAGTAGCCCCAGTCTCATCTTCGCAAATGTTTTCAAACCCTGATGGAGTACCATTGTAGCCATCAGAAATGATCATACGGTCCTTGACAAGCAAGGCCCCTACTTGTCTGCGCTTGCAATAAGAATTCTTGGCCCAGATTCTGGCCATCTGCAAATAGCTTCTATCAAATTTTTCCATTTTTCCCTCGTTAATTCTTTTTCCAGAAAGAAATCCGACAGCCGTTTCCAAAACTATCTCTGGTAGAGATACCTTTTGATGCTACGTTTAGGAGTCCTTTCAAAATCTTCCGGCATAAACTCAATTCTTCTAATCTGAGCATAATTCGGAATAGCCTTGTTTATTTCCGGCAAACCGGCAATGAGCCTTTTCTGCAATTCTTCCGTAGTCATGCCGTCAATTTCAGCCTGATGATAATCAGGATAAATCAGAGCGATCAAAGAACCTGACTCTTCGACAACCAATGAATCCACTACATAGCTTACATTGTTGATGACAGCCTCCAGTTCCTCCGGATAAATATTCTGTCCTGAAGGTCCCAGAATCATACATTTTGACCGGCCTTTCAAATAAAGGTAACCGTCCTCGTCCATGACACCCATATCACCTGTCTTGAACCAGCCATCTTCTGTAAAGCTGGCAGCGGTAGCATCCTGATTCTTGTAATATCCCAAGAAGACATTGGCGCCCCTGACCTGAACCTCTCCCGGCACATTTTTCGGATCCTCCGAATCAATCCTGATCTCCATATTAGGAGCTGCCTGTCCACAAGAAGTCAGTTTAGTCTTGTTCCAATGGGCATAGGCAATGATTGGAGCACATTCGGTCATACCGTATCCAACAGTAAATGGAAAATTAACCTTGTGAAAAAAAGCCTCCACTTCTGGATTGAATGCAGCACCTCCCAAGATAACCTCTTCGAAATTTCCTCCAAAACTGGCCACCAGTTCGTTGCGCACTTTCTTCTGCAACACTTTGTCAAGAAGAGGAAGTTTGAACAAAATTTTATTCTTGTCCAAAATCGGCTTGAGTTTGCTCTTGTAGATCTTCTCAATAATCAGCGGAACAGCCACTATCACACATGGATGAATCTCACTGAATGCCTTTACAATGATTTTGGGACTAGGAACACGATTCAGGAAATGAACATGACAACCAGCCATCATCTCGAACAGAAGTTCGAACATCATACCATACATATGAGCGGATGGCAACATAGCGACAATATCATCTCCTTTTTTAATCTGAGGCTCCGCATAGTCGCGCGCAAAAGAGGCATTGGAATACAATGCCCTATACGGGATCATCACTCCTTTTGAGAAACCAGAAGTTCCAGAAGTGTAGTTAATCAGAGCCAGTTCATCAGCACTATCCTCATAGTAGTCAAGATCTTCCACCTCGAAATTATTCGGATATCTCTTTCCGAAACTCTCATTGAGATGCTCACGAATCTGCCAATATTCATCTGTTTTGGCATATAAGAACTTGAATGTATTGATTTGGACAATGACATGCAGGCCTGGCATCTCTTCTGCTGAAAGACCTTCCCAAATGACGTCATCAACAAATAAAACCTTCGCTTCAGAATGATTGACCAGATAATGGATATTACCAGGCTTGAACTCATGAAGAATCGGTACTGGAACTGCTCCATAAGTCATCGCCGCCATGAAACTGACAGCCCAGTTGGCTTGATTTCTTGAACATATGGCGACCTTATCTCCTCTCTGCAGACCGCTCTGCTCGAAGCAGATATGCAATTTTGCAATCCTACGAGCCACATCTCTATAAAAAAGCGTGACACCTTGATAATTGGATAATGCTGGCAAATCCCAGTTCTCCTGAAAACTTTTCTGCAAAAGTTTGTTTACAGACTTAAATTCCATAAAAATATTACTTAAGTTTAACTGTATGCTTCTTGCCATCATGACAGAGGACTGAAATGGATGACGTTCCCTTGACAATGATTTCAGTGTCAGGACGAAGCATCTTGTGCCCCTCACGACGGAAAACAGGCTCTCCTCCATAAAAAGGATAGACCAGTGTCTGTCGGGAAGTTCTAACTACCCAAAAATGACTCTTTCCCATTTCGAGCAATTCTGGCAATTTCAATATTGTATCGGAATCAGAGATTCCCTTCCATTTTTCCGGTTGTTTTCCATGAAGATTGAACATTCCAATCGTATTGTCCTTGAAAAGAACAATCGCAGTATAACCATGTGCACCTGTAAAGTCAAATACGGCAGGACCAGACAGAATTTCCTTTCCCAAAGAGACAGGGAATGGTTTGACAAAACGCCCCAGACGGTCCAACAGATAAAGAGAAGAGCCTGCCCCGAAGAGGAACTGCAGTTTGCCGTTTGCATAATAATCAATCGTTTCAACTTTGCCCCCTATCTGATGAGAAAATGGAATTGACCACATCCCTTTTCCATCTTCATTCTTCAAAGTAATGGAGAGATTGTCATTCTGCACCAATGTATTCATCTTGCCGGTGGAGAAATTTTTGACGGGATAAGGCCCCTTGTCCACATAGACAACAGTATCCAGCATAACTGGTTCCTTTTGTCCGACCAGCGGTTCAGGAAGTCTGGCTGAACGATAATGTATCTGAAGTCGCTCTTCTTCTTTTCCTTTCATATCAAGCACCACTGGAAAAGCGGCCACCGAATTCAAAGAACGTCTGATTGCTTTCTGGACATCAGGACTGAAATTTTCTCTTATGGCCTCCTTATCTTCAATCAAGGATGCATAGGCAAACAAATGACAATTTCCGCTTGAAGACTTGTCATATAAACCTGCCTTTATCAAACCATTCAACAATTTATCTTCGCGCTGGTTCAACTTGACGAAATCTTCCACTGCCTTGGCATTGCCTGAAACAATCCAATTGTTCCAAAGAAGGAATGAGGTTTCCTCTTCAACAGAAAATATTTCCCCGAAAGCTGCCGAAGCATAACGGCCATAAGCATAAGGCATCACATTGTTTTTCACTTGACGGAGATTGCAGTCCAGACCTTTGAGCAAAATGTTTGTGTTTTCCTTCCGAATTCGCACCAACATCACCTTCTCAATCTGGTCCGCTGAACGGAAAAGGACTCTTCCCACTTCTCTTATATCCAACAATGAAGTCCACTGCTCTACAGAAACGCCCGTCAGTGACTTCAACCTCTGGTTGTCAATCTTGCATCGAGAAAGGTTGTCCCGGGAATCCAAATAATTGTGATACCGTTCCATATAAACAGAGGCATCCAGAAAGGCCAGACTCAAAGCAGAAACCGTCTGAGCCGGAAGTATAGATGGCAACAACGACTCCCCTTCTGGAGTTCCGGAAAGGACATTCGCAAAATCAGAAATACCATTTCTGCAGAATGCGACACCATTCATCTGGAAGGACCTTCCAGAAAAATCTTGTGGAACAAACAGAGTCCAATCCGAAAAATTACGAAAGAAATCGGCATATTTCATCCACTTTCTGTCACAATATTCCCGGATCAATTTTCCAGAATAGTTATTGGAAACCACAATTGCATCCTCTCCCTTCAGCGATTCTACGGCTAGAGAAAAGCCATCGGCATCCAAGATAGAATTGCCATTCTCCATATGCCTGCGAGAAGAAATCAGCAACGTCTCCGATGGAGAAACCAGCAAGATAGATGATTTATGCAGAGAATGTCTGCTGCCAACCAGACTCGTACCATCTAGATAAGAAACATACAAACCCGTCTTGGCCGCCAATTCCATCACTTTTCCGACAACAGCACTCGGTTCTTCTGAATGTTCTGTCTCCACAATCAGCAAAGGCACCATACTGCCACAATAATGAACAGAAACAATGCACTGTCTGTTGGAAAGCGACTTCAATCCTCCTTCCTGCTTCAAGTGAGCCAGTTCCTGAATAAAATGTGGAAAACGTCGATGGACTTTATCTGTAAAGATACTCCTCAACACAAGGGACGAATCATTCAACTCTGTGACCACATCCTTGAAATGATCGGAAAAAAAAACAATAGCCGCATCAGAAGGTACCGCCTCGACCAAATGATAATGTCTGGAAATGCATTCCTCCGATTTGCACTTCTTCCCTGTTTCAGAATACAATCTGAAAATGGAGAAACCAATCACGAGAAAGAGAATTCCCAGTACTGAAATTGCCCATATCAAAGCTTTCTTGTTCATCCGACCTGAATTGATTATTCCCTTACAATTGACAGGGAAACACTACTATATTCTTACAAATATAGTCATTTTCAAGAATTATCCTTCCTTTCAATCGGTAGATTCCACCAAACCTCCGGTCAAAAACGACGTAACAAGACGTCATGAAACACGAAAAGTCCTTATCACTCAATGATAAGGACTTTCATGTAGCCTCAAGGGGAATCGAACCTCTATCTAAAGTTTAGGAAACTTCCATTCTATCCGTTGAACTATGAGGCCATTTCCGGCAGAAGCCGGCTATCAATCAAAAGGAGACTGATTACTCAGCGCTCTTTTCGATAATCTGACGACCTCTGTAATATCCGCACTCAGGACATACTCTGTGGTAAATGATTGATGAACCACAGTTAGGGCATGTAGCAATTGTAGGGACAGCTGCAACATCATGTGTTCTTCTCTTATCCCTTCTCTGTTTAGAGACTTTGTGTTTTGGATGTGCCATTGTTCTTTATTTTTAATTTAATTTATTATTCCTTATTCTTCATTGAACATCCCTTTCAATACTGCAAAAGGATTTTCACTCGTTGTTTCTCCTTCATATCCGTTCTCCTCTGCCACGGCCTGCCCGTTCAAACGCCCCATGACTTCAGGATTGCATTTTCCATCTTCATGAACTCGCTGCATCGGCAGTGAAAGAAGCGAATAGTCATATACTACCTGTCCAAGATCCAGTTCATCTGCATCCAAAGGCAGATAAAGGATTTCCCTTTCCTCTTCCATCAGATCCAACCCTTCCGCAGGCTCACTTCCAAACTTGACGCTGAGCCGAACGGTCCGGTTGACCGGAAGGGCCAATTCTTCAAGGCATCTGTCACACTCCACCACCAGTTCTCCGATGATATGACAATCGACGCCCAAATAGTTCCCTGACTTTTCAACCAGGACATCCACATCAAGCGATGCGTCCAAGATGTCCGAATTGTCAAAACTATTGAAGAATCTCTTATCTGCCTGCTGGTGAAATGCACTTTTACCAACAGGCAATCCATTTAAAGGTATGCTAAAATGATTCATCATCTCCCATAAACAGATTTAAGGGTTGCAAAGGTAATAATTATTTTTCGATTATCAATCTTCTTCGCCTGATTTTCTTTTTCTATCCAGCGGATCAAGCATAATTTTACGGATTCTCATATGATTTGGGGTCACCTCGACCAATTCATCCTCCTGAATATATTCCAGTGCCTCTTCCAAAGAGAACTTGATAGCTGGAGGAAGAACAATCTTCTCATCACTTCCTGCAGCACGGACATTAGTCAATTTTTTAGTCTTGCATATATTGACATTGAGGTCACGTTCACGGGTATGTTCTCCTACGACCTGTCCGCCGTAGATTTCCTCCCCGGGCTCAACGAAGAAACGACCTCTGTCCAGCAATTTGTTCATAGAATACGCAATAGCGGTACCGGTCTCAAGAGAAACGAGAGAACCATTGCTACGTCCTTCTATATCTCCCTTGTATGGCTGATAATCCTTGAAACGGTGTGCCACGACGGCTTCTCCCTGAGTTGCCGTAAGCATATTGCTTCTCAATCCCATCAATCCCCTGGTAGGAATCTCAAACTCCAGCAAAGTCCTGTCTCCCCTCGGTTCCATTCTGATGAGCGCTCCCTTTCTTCGAGTGGAAATCTCAATGGCAGTACCCACAAACTGCTCAGGCACCTCAATGGAAAGTTCTTCGATAGGTTCACATCTCTGACCATTGATGGTCTTATCCAATACCTTCGGCTGTCCGACCTGAAGTTCGAATCCCTCTCTTCTCATAGTCTCAATCAAGACAGAAAGATGAAGCACTCCTCTGCCGAATACAATGAAGGAATCAGCATTCACTCCCGGTTTCACCCTCAAAGCCAGATTCTTTTCCAACTCTTTGTCAAGACGTTCCTTGATATGTCTGGAAGTGACATATTTTCCATCCTTTCCGAAGAAAGGTGAATTGTTGATAGAGAAAAGCATACTCATAGTAGGCTCATCTATCGCAATTGGAGGAAGCGCCTCCGGCTTCTCAAAATCTGCAATGGTATCACCGATTTCAAAGCCATCAATACCGACTACGGCACAAATGTCACCACACTGAACCTCGTCCACATTGGCTTTTCCCAGACCATCAAAGACCATCAGCTGTTTGATCTTCTGTTTCTGCACAACATCATAACGTTTGCACAAACTGATGTTCATACCCGTCTTCAGATGACCACGAGTCACTCTACCGACGGCAATACGGCCGACATAAGGAGAATATTCCAGAGAGGAAATCAGCATCTGAGGTGTCCCTTCCTTAATTTCAGGTGCAGGAATCTCTTCCAAGATGGTATCCAGCAATGCTGTGATATCAGTAGTCGGCTTCTTCCAGTCTGTTGACATCCACCCCTGCTTGGCACTACCATAAATGGTCTTGAAATCAAGCTGGTCTTCATTGGCATTCAAACTGAACATCAAATCGAACACTTCCTCTTGAACCTCATCAGGACGACAATTGGTCTTGTCCACTTTGTTGACCACAACAATCGGTTTCTTGCCCATTTCCAATGCTTTCTGAAGCACGAAACGAGTCTGTGGCATACATCCCTCAAATGCATCTACAAGAAGGATCACACCATCGGCCATATTAAGGACACGTTCCACTTCGCCACCGAAGTCACTATGGCCAGGAGTATCAATGATATTGATTTTCACTCCTTTATATATGACAGACACATTTTTTGCGAGGATGGTAATTCCTCTTTCTCTCTCCAGATCATTGTTATCAAGAATCAGTTCGCCCAAATTTTCCGGACGCCTCACGAGATTGGCCTGATAGATCATCCTATCAACGATAGTCGTTTTTCCATGGTCGACGTGTGCGATTATTGCAACATTTCTAACATCCATAATTCATCATTTTAAATCTAGCCGCCCAGTTGGGACCTAACTATAAATTTACTTTATTCTTAATATCTTGCAAAAATACTCATTAATGTTAGAAAAATGAAAAATGCAGGAGATTTTTATTAAATTTGCAAGACAAATACAATTCTGATGACTGAGAAAATTATCATTTTGGATTCCGGATCCCAGTTCACACAACTCATCGGCCGAAGACTGAGAGAGTTGAACGTCTATTGTGAAATCTATCCGTACAACAAAATCCCCCAGATTGATGAGAACGTGAAAGGTGTCATCCTGTCGGGCAGCCCCTGCTCTGTCAAAGATACCAATGCCCCTCAAATCAACCTGGAAGGTATCAAAGGCAAGATGCCACTTCTTGGCATTTGTTATGGAGCCCAATATCTGGCATACAAATTCGGTGGAGAAGTAGCCAATTCCAACACCAGGGAATACGGCAGAGCGAAACTGAATGTAACCGCACCAGATTGTCCTCTTCTGAAAGGAGTGGCCGCCACATCCCAAGTATGGATGTCCCACGGTGACACCATTGTCCGTCTTCCTGAAAATGCAAAAATCATTGCATCTACCCAGGATGTAGAAAACGCAGCCTATCAAATCGCAGGTGAAGAAACTTATGCAGTTCAGTTCCACCCGGAAGTATTCCACACAGTAGAAGGCAGCAAGATTCTTTCCAATTTTGCCTTGAATATCTGCAGATGCAAAGGAGAATGGACTCCTGCCTCTTTCATTGAAACCACCATCAAGGAACTTCAAGAAAAGGTAGGTGACGATCAAGTGATCCTGGGACTGAGTGGCGGTGTTGATTCAACTGTTGCCGCTGTCCTTTTGCACAAGGCCATTGGTCACAACCTGACTTGTATTTTTGTCAACAACGGACTGCTCCGCAAAAATGAATATGAAGATGTCATGGCGTCCTATCAAGATATGGGACTGAATGTCATTGGAGCAGATGCCTCCAAGGAATTTTTGGGAGAACTGGCTGGAATTACCGATCCCGAAGGAAAAAGGAAGATTATCGGAAGGCTCTTCGTCGAAACATTCGACAAATACGCCAAGACCATCCAGAATGCCAGATGGCTAGCTCAGGGCACTATCTATCCAGATGTGATTGAATCTGCAGGTATTGACGGCATCGCTTCCAAGATCAAGTCCCACCACAATGTAGGCGGTCTCCCTGAAAAAATGAATCTCAAAATTGTAGAACCATTGAGAATGCTCTTCAAAGACGAAGTGCGGAGAGTAGGTCGGGAACTGGGCATCAAGGAAGAATTGGTTGGAAGACATCCTTTCCCTGGTCCATCATTGGCCATCCGTATCATCGGAGACATCACCGAAGATAAATTGAGAATTCTCCGTGAAGCAGATGACATCTACATCCGCAAGATGAGAGCCTACAACTGCAGCGAGATGAACTTCCCTTCTGCCGCAGACCCTCGTGTCAAAGCCAAGAACCTCTACGAAGCCGTATGGCAGGCAGGCGTGATCCTCCTCCCCATCAAAAGCGTAGGTGTCATGGGCGATGAAAGGACATATGAGAACCCGGTAGCACTGAGAGCGGTCGTATCTACTGATGCCATGACTGCTGACTGGTTCCATTTCCCATACGATTTCCTTGCCGACGTGAGCAACGAGATAATCAATAAAGTGAAAGGTATCAATAGAGTCGTCTATGACATTTCATCAAAACCACCTGCCACCATTGAGTGGGAATAAGCAAGATAGAAAATGAGGAGACCAATGATGGTCTCCTCATTTTCTATCTTGCTCCCCTTATCAGTTATCGCTGGAAGAGGCGATGGAAACATAATATAAGAGAGTCGCTATGGAACCGACTGCCGCAATCACATAAGTGCAGGCAGCCCATTTCAAAGCATCCACTGCCATCGGCTTGGTCTGGTCATCTGCGATGCCGCTGGCATCCAGCCACTTGACGGCACGGGCGCTGGCATTGATCTCCACCGGCAAGGTCACTACGCTGAACAAGGTCGTCATGGCAAACAGGCCGATACCCAACCATAGGAAAGTGCTGCCTGCGCCCAATGAAATCATCAGGACCCCCAAAAGCAGCACCCATGAAACGGCATTGCTGCAGAAGCTGACAACCGGAACGATGGCGGAACGGAACTTCAAAGGAGCATATCCCACCGCATGCTGTACGGCATGACCGCATTCGTGGGCGGCAACCGCAGCCGCTGCAATGGAAGTCTGGTTATAGACTCCTTCACTCAGATTGACCGTCTTGGTGACAGGATTGTAATGGTCCGTAAGCATACCGCGTACAGAAACGACCTCCACATCATAGATGCCATGGTCCCGCAACATCTTGCGCGCGACATCCGCTCCCGTCATCCTGGCGGAATTGGGAATTCTTGAATATTTGTGGAATCTGCTGTTCAGGCTGTTCTGAACAAACATGCTCAGGAACATGACAGCAATCATGATTATCCAGATTGACATTTTTTCTTACTCTTTAATAATATTTAACAATCAGAAAATTCCAATGTGCAAAATGCAGACCAATTACAAAAATATGTAAATATGTCAGTATTTCAACTCAAATTTAAGTACTTTTGCAATCTTCAAAAACAAACGACAATGAGAGAAGACGATTTTTCAAGATTAGAGCTGAACCTGCAGAATTGTCTGGGCAACTACCGGTACTTCAGATCCAAACTCAAGAGCAGCACTCGATTACTTATTCTGGTCAAAGCGAATGCCTATGGACACGGTGCCGTGGAATTTGCCGCCATGATGCAACAGGCCGGAGCCGACTATCTGGCAGTTGCCTACCCGATTGAAGGAGTTGAATTGAGAAAATCTGGAATCAGTCTTCCCATTCTGGTACTGACCGCCGGGACTGATTTCTTCAATGAGATTATCGAATATAAACTGGAACCCGGCATTCCCAATCTCTCAGCGCTTAAAATCTTCTCCTCTCTTCTTAGAGAAAAAAAGATTGAGAACTATCCTATCCATATCAAACTGGATACTGGAATGCACCGCTTGGGATTCATGACCAGCGAACTGGAGGAATTGAAGACCTTGCTCCAGAACTGTCCGCAAATCAAGGTGAAATCCATCTATTCCCATCTTGCCGCCGCAGAAGATCCGGAGCAAGATGATTTCACTTTGAGACAAATCAAAATGTTCAGACAAAATGCCGACTCCATCAGCAAAGCCATCGGTTACAAACCCCTATACCATATCTTGAATTCTGCAGGAATTGAACGTTTCACGGAATACCAATACGATATGGTACGGCTCGGTATCGGAATCTATGGCATCAGCGCTCTAAAGGACGTGCACTTGGCGCCAGTCGCTTCTTTGAAATGCAAGATTCTGCAAATCAAGAAATTGAAAGCGGAAGACGGTACTATCGGATATGGCCGATACGGACACATTGCACCAGAAGGAACCGTCATTGCCACCATCCCGGTCGGATATGCGGACGGAATTGACCGGCATTTAGGTCGCGGACGAGCCTCCTTCTCCTTGAACGGACATCAGGTACCGACCATTGGCAACATCTGTATGGACATGTGCATGCTGGATGTGACGGGAGTCCCAGCAAAAGTAGGAGATACCGTTATCATCTTCGGAGAGGCCCCTACTGTAAATGAAATCGCAGAACTGCTTGATACCATTCCATACGAAATCATGACAAGTGTCCCACGAAGAATTGAAAGGGTCATTGTCAGGAAATGATTTGACAATGACCCTCCCGGAAAGTTCCCCAAAGCAATTAAAGCAACATCATTCCCTGCTTTACCTTTTCCACAGCCTCGTCTCCTTTCAAGTATTTCAAGACAGCCAGACCAAATTCAATGGCTCGTCCTGCACCTTTCCCCGTAATCAGATTACCATCCACTTCAACCGGAGCCTCCGTATAGACAGCTCCTTTTTCCAGCATCTGTTCCTCAAAACCAGTAAAACAAGTGAATCTGCGGCCGGCCACCTCCGGCAGCTGGGAAGCAACCAGACCAGGAGCCGCACAGATGCAGGCAACCAGACCGCCTTCGGCGAAATGTTTCTGTGCGATAGCCATCAGTTCGGCATTGGCAGCAAGATTCTTGGTGCCCGGCATTCCTCCCGGAAAAATGAGGACATCCTCTGCGGAAGTGCCTTCCATTTCTTCTTCCAGAAATTCACTGAATACCATATCCGCCACAACCGTCAGTTCATGGGAACTGGTGACGAGAGAATCATCTTCGATAGAGACGGTGGGAATGTCAATTCCACCTCTTCTCAACACATCCAATGTCGCCAACGCTTCTGTATCTTCAAAGCCTTCGGCCAGAAAAAGATATTTACCTTTCATATTTCGTTCAATTTTTGGTAAAATAGAGATTTCTCCTCTCTTTTCCAATTGTTCCGGCTCATTAACTTCAGCCTGAACAAAAAAAGGGCATTTCCCTAAGGAAATGCCCTTCAGGTTGAGATACAAGGATTCGAACCTTGACTGGCAGAACCAAAATCTGTAGTGCTACCATTACACCATATCTCAATTCCAGATTGCAAATATAGTAATTTTTCGTTTGATATCAAGACCTATTTGCAAAAAAAGACTTACAGGTAAATATATTTATCAACCACCAATCCCTTTTCATCCAATTGAAAAATGAACGGCATGAAGGAAAGATCAAACTGTTCCACCAGTTTATCGAAGCAACGAGGATGCTTTTTTTCAAGTTTTCCCACATCAACCAGAAGAAAGTTCATTTTGTCCGCTCCCTCATCGCCGGGCTTTGCCATAGACATGAAGTCCCGGACAGCTGCAAGTACTGCCCGACAGTTTGAACAATCTTCTGTGTACATCACGACATACACCGGCAAACCTATTTCCTGAAGATTCCAACGCTTCGTACGGACATATCCCCCTTTACCGGAAGACCTGCGGGAACGGGCCGATGGAAGGACGGTCCACAAATCTCCCTTAAGGCGCAAATCAGGCACCAATGCCCCCACCGGCAACAGTGCGGACAATTGCTTGACATAATCGCAAAAGGAAAGCACCTGAAGCGAATCGGTTTCAGTCGTCCACATATGAGGTCTAGCTTTCACCAGACTATCTGCAACATATTCCGCTCCTCTCAAATAGGCAGCCCCCCGGAAACGATGTCTGCACAGATAAAACATCAAATCACCTGCAGTATGCTTAAACTGCGGATCTCCTTTCGGAAACATCTTTTCCGTGTAAGAAAGAAAAAAACGGATGTCTTCGAATGTCAACTCGGGCTGGAACTGGCTGAACATTTCCTCAAAAGACTTGTCTGACTCTTCACTCCCATATACATAAGGATGAAGTTCCTCGATACCGTGCATCATCAATTTGAGGGCGTAGGTATCAAGAGAGCGCCCCAATATATTGTCATTCTTATCCAACAAGAACATCTTCGGAGTCTGAAGCACACCATAGGAATGTCTGAAATCAGACTCATAGTCAGGATCCCAAAGATGTACGACCTCCAGATGAGAAGCCTCCAGATGGAAATCCTTGTCCACATAGCTATGCCATTTTTCAGGATTATCGTCAGTATAGACAGCGTACAGTCTTGCAGGAGGATTCTCTTCCTCCAACATCTTGCAAAGCAATTCCGTCTCAACTTTGCATTTCGGACAATCTGCCGAATAGAAATAGATGACTGAATATTTGTCCTGTGACGCCGCCGGCATTCCCACTGGATTCCGATTCTTGTCGTACAATGTCAAAGCAGGAGCTTTCCGCCCCAACAGAGTGGCACGATTGAATTCAGCATAAATTCTGGCATTAAGCAATTCAACATCATTGTCCATTGGGATTATTTTCGGAGAAAACAGACTATCCACCATCATGACAGCAACTTCTTCCGAACCATTCAAAGGAGATTGAATATAATAGTCATAACATTTGAGAGCCAGATGCCTCCTGGTACAAGAATCTGCAATAACCGAAAGAAATTCCCTGACTTCCTGGTACTGCCGAGCAAATGGTTTGGAGGCCACCATCTGGTCCAGAGATTGCACCAAAGCCCTATCCAGTTCCGCCAAAGCGGCAGAATCCGGCACTGCTTTCCCTGGCCTCACGGCACCCGCCTCAAAAGAAAACCCCATGCCAAGCAAAAATATGAACAGATGGAAGATGATCTTTTTCATGATAGTCCAGATTATATATCACAGTCACACTGCAAATTTCTGACCTGCAAACCCATTTTCGGCAACACAACACCGGCCGGCATAAAGAGAGATGTATCTCCATGATGTTTCAAGATATCCCGAACAGCAGAAGAAGAAATATGGGCAAACTCCTGGGCAGTCGGGATGATGATAGTCTCAATGTCGGGACACAACCTCCTGTTCATATCAGCAATAGCCCTTTCTGCTTCAAAGTCCAACATGTTGCGCACCCCCCGGACAATGTGCCGGATACCCAGTTCCTGACAGGTTTCAACCGTCAAGTTATCATAACGTATAGTCGTCACGCCTTCCAGATGTGCAGTTGCCTGTTCAATGATCTGCAGACGCTGTTCCATACTGAAAAATCCTTTCTTGTCCTGATTGATACCAATCGCCACAACTACCTGGTCAAACATGGTAAGGGCTCTATGGAGGATATTCAGATGCCCCGCAGTAAATGGATCAAAAGATCCCGGGAATAATGCAATATGAGATGCCATAATATTAGGTATATGATTTACAGCTGCCAGTCAATCGGAGTTTTTCCCTCCTGTTGGAGTATCTGGTTCGTTTTGGAAAAATGACGGCATCCGAAAAAGGCTCCCCTGGCCAGAGGAGACGGGTGTGCCGCTTCCAGAACATAATGACGGGAGAGATCAATCAAGCATTTCTTTTCGCGCGCGAAATTACCCCAGAGAAGAAACACGACTCCTTCACAATGATCTGATATATATTTGATTACATAATCTGTGAATTTCTGCCATCCCAAATTCCGATGAGATGCGGCCTGACCGGCTCTCACGGTAAGGATAGAGTTCAAGAGCAGAACACCCTGCCTTGCCCAGGACTCCAAATTAGGCCTTCCGCTCATTTTTATGCCCAAATCCGATTCTATTTCCTTAAAAATATTCTGTAAGGAAGGCGGAGCTGGTACATTGTCCGGAACAGAAAATGAAAGGCCCATTGCCTGACCAGCCCCATGATATGGATCCTGCCCGAGAATGACAACCTTCACCCGATCAACTGGGGTCAGTTCAAATGCCCTGAAAATGAGAGGGCCCGGAGGATATATAAGCTCTCCCGCCCTTTTCTCGGAATGGAGAGTCCGGGCAAGAGAGATAAAATAATCTTTGTCAAATTCTGTCTGCAAAGCCTCTTTCCAACTTTGCTCAATCTTTACGTCCATAATTGGGATAAAGCGAACTGAATTCTATTCGAAAACAAAATCCAGCACATCGCTGATGGTCTTTACATAGACAAAGGTAAGACCTTTTATATAAATTTCCTTGATATCTTCTATATCTTTCCGATTGTCTTCTGAAATCACAATGGTAGCGACACCGGCCCGCTTGGCGGCAAGAATCTTTTCCTTGATGCCCCCCACCGGAAGGACACGGCCACGCAAAGTCATTTCACCGGTCATGGCGACATGACTGCGAATCTGCCGATTCTTCAAGGCAGACACCATAGATGTCACCATCGTAATACCGGCAGATGGTCCGTCCTTAGGGACAGCCCCCTCTGGAACATGAACATGGATGTCCAGTTTGCTGAACTGCTCATAAGTCAGTCCAGTCACCTCAGGATGAGCCTTGATGTACTGATAGCCGATAGTGGCAGACTCTTTCATCACGTCACCCAGATTGCCGGTCATGGACAAGGCACCCTTGCCCTGGCTGACAGAGCTCTCGATGAAGAGGATCTCTCCACCGACAGAAGTCCAGGCAAGACCCGTCACCACGCCAGGTGCCTCGTTGCCGCTCTGCTTGTCGTGGTCCGCAACCGGCAGACCGAGGTATTCCTTAAGATGCTCTTTCTTGATGGTCGTAGGATATTCCTCCTCCATCGCCATCTTCCGGGCTGTACGACGGGCAATCTTGGCAATCATCTTGTCCAGGCCGCGCACTCCGGATTCTCTGGTATATTTGTCAACAATCTCCCTGAGCGCCGACTTGTCTATCTTGAGGGCCTTCTTGTCAATACCATGGTCTTCCAACTGTTTAGGAACCAGATAACGTCTGGCAATCTCAACTTTCTCCTCTTCCAAATAACCAGTCACATTGATTAGTTCCATACGGTCCAACAAAGCCGGCTGAACAGTAGAAATATTGTTGGCAGTGGTGACGAACAAGACTTTGGAGAGATCATAATCCACATCCAGGTAATTATCATGGAAAGTGGCATTCTGCTCCGGATCCAAAGCCTCCAGCAAAGCAGAAGAAGGATCACCCTTGAAATCTGAACTCAGCTTGTCAATCTCATCCAGCACAATCACAGGATTCGAAGTTCCTGCTTTATTGATCCCAGCAAGAATACGGCCAGGCAGTGCACCGATATAGGTCTTGCGGTGTCCTCTGATCTCGGCCTCATCGTGCATGCCACCCAAAGAAACTCTCACATACTGTCTGCCCAGAGCCCTTGCGATGGATTTGCCGAGACTGGTCTTGCCCACTCCCGGAGGACCATATAAGCACAGAATCGGAGACTTCATATTTCCTTTCAGTTTGAGCACAGCCAGGTACTCTATAATCCGGTCCTTGATATTTTCAAGACCATAATGGTCTGCATCCAGCACCTTTTGGGCATGTTTCATGTCCAAGTTGTCCTGAGAAACCGTATTCCACGGCAAATCAATCATGAACTGCAGATAATTGTACTGTACGCTATAGTCCGGAGAAGAAGGATTGTACTTCTCCAACTTTGCAAGTTCCTTCAAAAAGAAGGTTTTCACCTCTTCCGGCCAGTCTTTTTTCTGCGCCTGTTCTCTGAACTTGTCAATATCTTCTGCATCATCCATCCCCAGTTCTTCCTGAATCGTCTTCAACTGGTTGTTCAAAAAATATTCTCTCTGCTGCTGGTCAATCTCGGAGCGCACTTTCGCATTGATCTCCTGCTTGAATTTCAGCAGTTCATTCTGTTTGGTCAACACCTTGAGCAGTTCCATCGCACGCGTCTTCATGTCAGACATTCCCAAGAGCTCTATCTTGGAACCGAACTCATCGATTTCCAAGGTGGTGGCAATGAAATTGACAAGGAAATTGATATCATCAATGGCCATCAGAGCATTGATTGCCTCCTTCGGTGCAAAATTGGAAGACTTGATGATGGACACGGCCACATCTTTCAAAGACTCAGAGATAACCTGAATATCCTTGTCATCCGAAGCCATCTCAATGTCTTCTATACAATGGACACGTCCCGTCATATAAGGGTCATAGGAGACAATGGAATCCAATTCCACCCTCTTGTAACCGTGAAGAACTGCAGACAAGGTTCCATCTGGCATCTCGAATGTCTTCACAATCTTCACAACGGTACCAAATCGAGACAAATGTTCCTGATGCGGATCCTCTATGGTAAGGTCTGTCTGTGGAATGGCGCCAATCAGGGAATTGTTCTTCTGGGCAGCATCGATCAATTTAAGAGATTTCTCTCTTCCTATGATTATAGGGAAAATCGTTCCTGGAAAAATCACGGCATTCCTCAAGGCGAGAATTGGCAACTCATCCGGAATATCTTCATCAGCCAACTTTGGAGTCATGTCACCTGACATGACCGGAATAATGCTGACCTCTGCTTTTGCGGGAGAAAAATCATCCTTTATCTTATCAAAATCACTCATATAAATTCTTTGGTCTTATTATAATAATCAAGGTACTTCCGGACACACAGAAACTGACATTCTGTCATGAATCGACATATCAAGAAGTATCCTATCCAATATCGTCAATCTCTATGCCAGATTGAAGAAATGAACATAAACACTACAAAAATGTCTGATGGGCACGAATTTAACAAAATATGAATAAAGAATTTTGTTATTTAAATTATTTCTCATAATTTTGTCAATCTTATAAAGTTAAAAGAAAAAATATATTTTGTAGTATGACAAAGGCAGAGATTGTAAATGAGATCGCCAAGAGCAGGAACGTTGAAAAGATTGTGGTCCAAAAGATCATCGAATCTTTCATGGACTGCGTAAAAGATTCCCTTGCGAAAGGTGAACCAGTGTATCTCCGTGGTTTCGGAAGTTTCATTATCAAGGAAAGAGCAGAGAAAGCCGCTAGGAATATCACCAAAAATACAACCATGATTATTCCAGCCCACAACATTCCTGCATTCAAGCCAGCTAAAGTATTTGTTGCTGAAGTCAAGAAGAAATAAACCATTAAAATTTTTATATTATGCCAAACGGAAAGAAGCATAAAAGACATAAGATGTCTACCCACAAACGCAAGAAGCGTTTGCGCAAGAACAGACATAAGAAGAAGTAGACTTCTATGTCTGCCATTTTAGCAGTTAGCTAGAAAGAGGCTAATCGGAAGTCCGAAAAGCCTCTTTTATTGTGTTATTGAAAAGGAGTTGCGTATTTTTGAGAAAGATTTGCGAACTCCATTTCGTCAAATATTGAAATTCCTGATGGAATCAGAAAAGGAAACTGAAAAAGATCTGATTGTTGACGTCACGCCAACAGAGGTTCATATCGCCTTGCAGGAAAACCACAAGCTGATTGAACTGAACAAAGAGTCGAGCACAGGGCACAGTTTCACAGTAGGCAACACCTATCTCGGAAGAGTCAAGAAAGTGATGCCTGCCCTGAATGCAGCCTTTGTGGATATCGGAGACGAAAAGGAAGCCTTTATCCATTATCTTGATCTGGGATTGTATTTCAAGGCATATGACGAATTTGTCAAGAAAGCCAACCCCAATACAGATATCCCTTCTCTCTACAAAAACATCAAACTAGGCCCTATCCTTGAAAAGGAAGGAAGGATTGAAGAAATCCTCACTGTCGGGCAAATGATTGTAGTGCAGATTGTGAAGGAACCGATTTCTACCAAAGGATCACGACTGACCGCGGAAATTTCATTGGCAGGACGAAATATTGTGCTGCTGCCTTTTGCAGAAAAGGTCAGCATCTCTCAAAAGATCTCTTCAAAAGAAGAGAAACGCAGACTTGAAACTCTTGTCAAGAGTATTCTTCCCAAGAACTATGGAGCCATCATCAGGACCGCCGCAGAAGGCAAGAATGCAGCTATCCTGGTTTCCGAGCTCACCTCATTGGTCAGCAGATGGGAAGGATGCTGGAAAAAACTTGCCGCATCCAAAGGTATTCAGCAATTGTTTACCGAGTACAGCAAAACAACAACTATCCTCCGGGATCTTCTGAATGACTCGTTTACCAACATCTATGTGAATGACGAGACAGAATACGAAGAGATCAGAAAGTATGTGTCCATCATCTCGCCCGAACAAGGCAAGATTGTAAAGCATTATGAAGGAAAAGAACCCATCTTTGACCATTTTGATGTCACCAGACAAATAAAAAGTGCTTTTGGAAAAGTTGTACCGATCAGACAAGGCGCTTACCTGGTGATAGAAACCACCGAAGCATTAAACGTCGTGGACGTCAACAGCGGAATCCGTGCCAAAACAAATGAGCAGGAAGAAAACACTTACGAAGTCAATCGTTACGCCGCAGAAGAAATAGCCCGGCAGCTCAGGCTCAGGGATATGGGAGGTATCGTCATCGTGGATTTCATCGATATGGAATCCCAGGAGCACAAACAAAACCTGTACAAGTACATGGTCGAATTGATGCAAAGCGACAGAGCCAAACACAACGTATTGCCGCTGACAAAATTCGGACTGATGCAGATTACCCGACAAAGGGTACGGCCTGTAACCGAGATCAACACGACAGAAGTTTGCCCAGCCTGCCACGGCACAGGTAAAATCGCTTCCAGTCTGGTGATAGACGAACAAATCGAGAGAAGACTCTCCTATTATGCAAACGACAAGAATATCAAGTCTCTTACACTGAAAGTAAGTCCTATTTTAGGTGCCTACCTGACGCGAGGAATCTTAGGAACGTCCTACCTCAGCAAATGGAAAAGGAATTACAAGTGTAAGATCAAATTGGTAGAGAGTACCAGTTTTTCTGTTCTGCAGAATGAATTTTATGATGAAAAAGGGGACAAACTGGACAGTTAGTCCCTTTTTTTTTCATTATGCAGCAATAAATTACCTCAAATTTTCAGATAGATGACAAGTTCTCACAAAAAGTTGGTGATTTATTATAAAATTTGTACATTTGCAATCTGAAATATTTTCATGACTGGCAAGCCCGCCAAGTTCTGTCTTGGAGACAGACGCTTGCAGTTCCAAACTTAAATAGTTTTTTATTTATGTACGCAATTGTAGACATTGCAGGTCAGCAGTTCAAAGTAGAGGCTGGCTCAGAAATTTTCGTAAACCGTCTTGCCGCAAAGAAGGATGAGACAGTTGAATTCAACAAGGTGCTCCTTATTGAAAACGAAGGTGCCATCAAAGTAGGTGCTCCTTACGTAGAGGGTTCAGTTGTTAAAGCAACAGTTCTTGACGATCAGGTCAAGGCTAAGAAAGTATTGGTATTCAAGAAGATTCGTCGCAAAGGTTTCCAGACTTTGAATGGACATCGTCAGAAATTGACAAAAATCAGAATCGACGCTATCGCTTAATTACAGGAGGATTTAAATTATGGCACATAAAAAAGGTCAATCAAGTTCTAAGAACGGTCGTGAGTCCCATAGCAAACGTTTGGGCATCAAAATCTACGGCGAGCAGGCTGTAAAAGCCGGTAACATCATCGTACGTCAGAGGGGAACTGTGCACAATCCTGACAAGAATGTCGGTATGGGCAAAGACCATACTCTTTATGCTCTTGTTGATGGTACAGTTAAATTTACCAGAAAGAAAAACGATAAATCATTCGTATCGGTAGTGCCTTTTGAGAACTAAGACTCGAAGGAATCGATGAAAAGATATTAGAGGATTGCACTTCGAGCGTTGTGCAGTCCTCTTTTTGTTCTGAATAGAAAATTTACAAATATATGCTGACACTTAAATTACTTCGTGAAGATCCCGAATTCGTGATCAAGAAGCTGGCTGTCAAGAACTTTGAAGCTAGAGAAATCGTAGAAAAGATATTGGAACTGGATGCGAGCAGAAGATCTCTCCAGACAGAAAGCGATGCCCTGCTTGCCGAGCAGAAACAGAAAGCGGCCGTAATCGGCGGACTGATGAAACAGGGCAAGAAAGAAGAAGCTGAAGAAATCAAAAAAGAAGTGGCTGGACTCAAGGCAAAATCTACAGAACTGCTTGCGGCCGCAGAAGAGAACAACAAAGAACTGGAAGCGAATTTGGTGCTTCTTCCAAATATTCCATGCGACTTGGTCGTTCCTGGAAAAAACGCAGATGACAATCAAATTGTCAAGACAGGTGGAAACGACCCTGCCCTTCCAGAAAACGCTCTTCCTCACTGGGAATTGGCAAAGAAGTACGATATCATCGATTTCGATTTAGGTGTCAAGCTGACAGGAGCAGGTTTTCCTGTCTATAAAGGGAAAGGAGCAAGACTACAGAGAGCACTCATCAACTTCTTTCTGGATCAGAATACAGCAGCCGGCTACAAAGAAGTGGAACCACCAGTATTGGTCAATGCAGCATCAGGCTTCGGTACCGGCCAACTTCCTGACAAAGAAGGTCAGATGTACCACTGCAATGTAGATGATTTCTACCTAGTTCCTACCGCTGAAGTACCAGTCACCAATATCTTCAGGGATATGATTCTGGCTAATGACGAGGTTCCTCAGAAAATGACTGCTTACACTCCATGCTTCCGCAGAGAGGCTGGTTCATACGGCAAAGACGTAAGGGGGCTCAACCGTCTCCACCAGTTCGACAAAGTTGAAATCGTCAGAGTAGAGAAACCCGAGGACTCCTATGCGGCATTGGATGACATGGTCACTCATGTAGAAAGCATAGTCAAGAAATTAGGTCTCAAGTACAGAATTCTCAGACTTTGTGGCGGTGACCTGAGCTTCACATCCGCTATCACCTACGACTTTGAGCTTTGGTCAGCAGCTCAGGGAAGATGGCTTGAAATCTCTTCTGTTTCCAACTTTGAGACCTACCAGTCCAACCGTCTCCACCTCAGATACAAAGATGAAAACGGAAAGATCAATCTCTGCCACACTCTGAATGGAAGTTCTCTGGCTCTTCCTAGAGTCGTTGCCGCATTGCTGGAAGATAATCAGAAAGAAAACAGAATTGAAATACCTGAAATTCTGCGTCCATACACTGGATTTGACTACATTGACTAATCCATGCAGGATTGTACCATCATAGGGATAGACCCCGGGACCAACATTCTTGGTTTCGGGGTTATCCGTGTCGAAAAAAACGAACCTCACTTCGTGGACATGGGAGTAATAGAAGTACGGAAAGAAAAAGACCCCTATGCCAAACTCCGAAAAATATTTGATGAAGTCGGAGCCGTCTGTGACCAATACAAACCGACAGAAATGGCTTTGGAATCTCCCTTTATGGGGAAAAATGCTCAAGTGATATTGAAATTGGGAAGAGCCCAAGGTGCAGCTATCCTAAGCGCACAAATCAGAGATATTAGCGTTACCGAATATGCTCCAAGAAAAGCAAAAGTAGCAATAACAGGCAATGGGGCCGCATCCAAGGAGCAAGTATGCAACATTCTTGGAAAAACACTGAAAATCGATATCCATGAAGATTTTTTGGATGCGACCGATGCTCTAGCTATTGCAATGTGCCATTACTACAATGGTTGCAGCATATTGCCTAAGTTCAGTGCGTCGAACAGTTGGGAAAAGTTCTTGAAAGAACATCCAGAACGGATCAAATGAAAAAGGATTGGTTTCGACCAATCCTTTTTCATTTTTGAGAGCCACCTTGACTGTCAAATTTCTTCGGGCATGTTTCCGACATATTTTCTCCATCTCTCCAGCAGACGGGTCATGTCCTCCGGCAGCTCTGAATCGAACTGCAAGAACTTTCCGCTGACCGGGTGGACAAAACCCAAGGTCTTGGCATGAAGGGCTTGCCTTGGACAAATTTCGAAGCAATTCTGGATGAATTGTTTATATTTTGCATAAATTGTCCCTTTCCGGATTTCAGAACCACCATAACGGCTGTCATTGAACAGAGGGTGTCCGATATGATTCATGTGAACCCTGATCTGGTGAGTACGGCCCGTCTCCAACCTGCACTCCACGACTGTCACAAAACCGAAACGTTCCAGCACACGATAATGAGTAACGGCATGCTTGCCGATCTCAGGATCTTCAAAAACCCTAAACCTCAACCGGTCATTCGGATCCCGTGCGATATTGCCGGAAATTGTCCCCTCTTCTTCCTTGAGATTTCCCCAAACAACAGCAACATAACGTCTTTCAATGCTGTGGTCAAAGAACTGCTTGGCCAAATTGAGTTGTGCATTGTCATTCTTGGCAACAACCAACAAACCGGACGTATCCATATCAATACGATGTACCAGAACTCCCATTCTCTCATCCTTCGCATCTGGCCCCTGAGAAATTCCGAGATGATGAGCCAACGCATTGACAAGTGTTCCCTGAAAATGTCCATGACCTGGGTGGACAACCATTCCAGCCGGCTTGTTGACCACCATCAAATCGTCATCCTCATAAACGATATCCAACGGGATGTCTTCAGGCAGCACCTCGAAACCACGCCTCTGATAAGGCATGACAAAGCGGACAACATCGCCAGGACGGACAATGGAATTGGCCTTGGCCAATTTGTCATTCAGGAGCACGTAGCCATTCTTGATGGCCACCTGGACACGATGTCTGGAAGTGTCTTCCAGATGACACGCCATGTATTTGTCAATACGGAAAGGTGCCTGACCGGCATCCACATTGAGTCTGAAATGCTCAAACATTCCCTGCTCATCATCCTCAGAGGCTCCTTCCACTCCCTTTTCTACAATCACGCCATTACCAAGGTGCATTTCTTCCAGATCAAACTCCCCGGTTTCCATTTTTGTTTCCTGCATATTGTGAAACTTCAAATTTATGACAGTTCTACTTCTTTTCCAGACGAATGGAGATGGCTGAACCCATCAGAACCGGTTCCTCACCGCTTCCCGGAGTCTGGCTGGTGACAACGGCATCCAATGAATCTCCATAATCCTTGACATTCTTGCTGAAAGTCACCCTTCCAGCATTCAAGGAATTCTCATGAATGACATCCAGCGCCCTCATATATTTCATGCCAACTACATCTGGCACATACGTCTGGTTGTCATCCCTGTTCAGACCGACCACCAAATCAATTGATGCTCCGCTGACAATATGTCTTCCAGGCCGCACAGCACTACCTCTATACAACTGCTGGATGACATTGTTAGTTGCCATGTCATCTACATATTCCAGCTTCCCCAACAAGAGTCCGCGGGATGCCAATTCAGCCTTGGCCTGACGCATAGAGCATCCTACCAGATTTGGCATCTGTACCTTTTTGGGAACCACAGAATTGATTGTGAGCAAAATACGACGCCCCTTCTTGACATGGCTCCCCTCTTTCGGATTTTGTCTGCAGACCAACCCCCTTCCCATTCTTCTCACATAGACGGAATCCACAACATCAATCCTCATTCCAGAAGCCTGAGCCAATGCAGAAGCTTCCGAAACGGACATATTTGTAAAATCAGGCACTTCCAGCTCTTTATTATGCTGGGTCACTACCCCAAGCAACAAATTCATGGCGCCGAATGCAACCAAGAACAATACTATCGCAATCAACAGATTCTTGACAAACCAATGGTCAAAAAAACTTTTAAGACTCATCTTATACTATTTTAGAAATATCAATTTAATTACACCTTCCGCAACCAAAGACAACCCGATAATAAGAACAATGATTCCGGCAATACGGTTGATCCAAAGAATTGTATTGAGTTTGAAATTCTTCCGAATATGACTGAACAAGCCAGAAAAGAGAAACCAATAGAATGCCGCTCCTGCGCTCACTGACAGAATCATTGGAGCAATCCGAAAATCGTGGTGTTCAAACTCAATGCCGAAGAAGGCAAACAATGCAAAAATGACCAGAATGGCTCCTGGATTGGAAACCCCCATTACAACTGCTTTCAAGAAATCACGAATGGAATAGGTTCTTGAATTGTCCGGTGTCATTTTCCGGAACGGATCGCCGAATGTCATCGCCCCTCCCATACAAGCCACGACCAATCCTCCAACCAGAAGAATCATAATGGTATTTTCATCCAGAAATTTCTGTACATAAGCTAATGCGAAAATAGCAACGATCGAAAAGACCGTATCTACCAGACAGGCTCCCAACCCCGTCAGGAAACCTGCCTTATGTCCCTCACTCAAAGACTTCTGAATCACGAAGATGGCAATCGGACCCAAAGGAGCCGATGCACAAATTCCAATCAGAAAGCCCTTTATCAAGTCAAGCAGCATTGAATTATCCTTTATTGACAAAATACAAAGATAGTAAAATTTCATATCTTTGTGATATGAAATCCTATAGACTACAAATGTGGCTTCTGGCTGCCGGATTCGCCGCCATGATGTCCCTTCCTTTCCTTGTCCCCGGTACCAGCCTGCTGGCACTGACCGGTCTGGTGCCCTTGCTCTGGATGGACAAGATAGCCAGTGAACACCACCAGAAAAAAGTATGGATCTGGCATTTCTCCGCCTTTGTCCTCTGGAATGCCATCACCACCTTCTGGGTATGGAATGCAACCGCAGGAGGAGCCGTCTTCGCCATCCTGTACAATTCCTTCCAGATGTCCCTCCTGTTCGGACTGTTCCGTCTGAGCAAGAAGCATTATACGGGAACGGTTCCCTACATTTTCCTGGCCGTGCTTTGGATCGGATGGGAAAGATTCTATCTGAACACCCAGATGTCCTGGCCATGGCTCACCCTCGGCAACGCCTTCGCGAAAGATGTCTCTCTGGTCCAGTGGTACGAATACACCGGCAGCCTGGGCGGTTCACTCTGGATCTGGGCCTGCAACCTGACCATCTTCGGTTTCCTGTCCGTGCTCTCTTCCGGCAAGTGGAAGACCTGGAACAACCGTGCCAAGGCCTACGGCATCACCCTGGCAGTACTCCTCTTCATGGGTCCGATCCTCTTTTCAGAATACCGGTACCACACTTATGAAGAAACCACTGAGCCACTGGACGTAGCCATCTTCCAGCCGAACATAGACCCTTACAATAAATTTGAAGCCCTGAACCAGAGCCAGCAGAACGCCATTCTGATCAGACAAATGAAAGAAAATCTAGCCGATCGACTCACAGACAGCGCTGCCCGGCAAAGAGCTCTACTGGCCGTTGCCCCTGAGACTTTCACAAATGACGTATCTACCAACCACATCGAAGGCGGATATACTTTCAACCAGTTCAAACAGTTTCTGTCAGACTATCCCAATGTAAACCTAGTATTCGGAGCGTCCTCTTATGAATACATTCCAGGAAGCGCCGCTCCCTCCCACACAGCCAGAAAAATCAATGACCACCTTTGGTACGAATCTCATAACTCCGCCCTCATCATGGATGCGACAGGAAGAAATGAAATCTTCCACAAGAGCAAACTGGTCGTCGGTGCGGAACTTACCCCCTATCCAGCCTTTTTTGCGAAAATAGACAATCTTCTCGGTGGTGTCATGGGAAGATGTGTCGGACAGAAAGAGATCTCCAATCTCCATTGCATCGAATATGGTCCAGGAGGTCAAATCAGAAAAAACATTCCAATTGGCTCTGCCATATGCTATGAATCTGTCTATGGAGAATATTGTACCGGCTATATAAAAAAAGGAGCCCAAGCCCTGGTGGTCATCACCAACGATGCGTGGTGGGGAGACACTCCTGGATATCGGCAACATCTCTCCTATTCCTCTCTGAGAGCCATCGAGACAAGAAGAGACATTGCACGAAGTGCCAACACAGGCATTTCTGCCATCATCAATCAAAAAGGACAGATTACTGCCCGTACCGGCTGGTGGCAGCCGGCCTGCCTTAGAGGCACCCTCCACCTCAACGACCAGCTTACCTTTTTCGTCAAGAATGGTGACATCATTGGAAAGTTCTGCCTTTTTATTACCTTACTGTTAAGCATGGGACTTATCAGCAAAATCATCATGAACAAAAAGAAATGACAGGAATGAACGAATTCCCCAATATTTTCAATCGGACCCGCCGGATTATGGGAAACGAGCGGATGAAGATGCTTGAAGACACTAAAGTCATCCTTTTCGGAGTCGGCGGGGTAGGCAGCTGGTGTGCGGAAGGACTTATCAGATCTGGTATAGGACATCTTACCTTGGTAGATTTTGACAGAATCTCCGAAACCAATATCAATCGCCAACTGATGGCAACCACCCGCACGATCGGACAAGTCAAAACCGAGGCCCTGAAAGCGCATTTGCTAGAAATCAACCCAGAGACCGAGATCAGGACACTCCGAAAACTCTTTACAGAGGAAAATTACAAAGAGTTTGAACTGGACAGCTACGATTACATCATTGATGCTGTAGACAGTCTCAAAGACAAGGCTACCCTTATTCTGAGAGCCTGCGAAACCCAAGCCAAATTCTTTTCTTCCATGGGAGCCGCCCTCAAAGTGGACCCAACAAAAATTCAGGTAGCCGAATTCTGGAATGTCCGTGGTTGCCCATTAGGGGCTGCGCTACGAAAAAAATTTAAACGCAATCACACTTATCCGGCTCACAAATTCCTGTGTGTTTATGATGAAGAAGTCCTACAGAATCTCTGTGACGGAGAATCCGAAGAAGAGATTCTACAGCTAACCGAGCCGATTCAGCCTGAAGACAGTCTGAAAATCAACAAAGCGGTCACCAACGGTTCCCTTGCCCACATCACGGCCATCTTCGGCTTCACTTTATCCGGACTAGTCATCAAAGATATTTACGACAAGAAGAGATAATGTGAAATAAATTTTTTACATTGCAAGAGTAACAAGATTGTTTTAATATGGACGCTCCTTTCGTTTACGACAAATATGTAACTGGCAAGAATTTCATTGGAAGAAAAGAAGACTGCCTGGCGCTGGAGAATATCTTATCGCAAGGCAAACATGTCACGATATATGCTCCTCCTCAAAGCGGAAAGCGATCGCTAATCCATCAGACCCTGTTCAACATGAAAATTAACGGACAGCAGTTCGCTGTCTGCGATTTTTCCATGCTAAATGTTCGTCACACCGACACATTCCTCACGAAATTCGGATCTTCCACTATCCGGGCGTTTGCTTCCACACCAGAAGAATTCTCAAGCATTATCTCGACTTATCTTCCAGACACGCATTTTGTCTTTGAGCCAAAAGAATATTCCGAAAACGACCTGATCGTATCTACCAATTCGAATCTGGACTACGACGATATGGAAATGATGCTTTCCCTCCCGCACAGACTCGCGAAAGACAAGGAGCAACATCTAATCATGATCATTGACGAATTCCAGAACATAGACTTCACAGAAGATGCCTTTCATCTGCTCAAGATTTTTGACAAGGTAATCGGGCAAATGATAAAATCTCCTCTTCCTGGCTGCTCTTTCATTTTCACAGGCTCCATGGTCAATGCGATGAACGACATTTTCCATCGGAGGAGATTGTTCTACCGGCAAGTCGAGAACATGAACCTGAACGAAATCCACGATAAAGAAATCATCGAGTATATCGTGAAAGGCTTCCTGACCAGTGGCAAAGTGATTGAACGGGAACTGCTGGCTGGCATATGCGCCCTCTTCAAGAACAACCTGTACTATATCAATCATTTCATTTCCATCTGTGACTCTCTATCCAAAGGCTACATCATGGAGCCAATCTTGATTGAATCTCTACAACATATGCTGGCCATCCACGAGCCCAGATTCAAGGCGACGGTCAACAACCTGACGACGCACCAGCTCAACCTGCTGAAAGCCATTCTGGACGGCATCACGCAATTCAGTGCCTCCAATGTCATCCAGGAATACCATCTCAATTCCTCTGCCAATGTCAAGAGGGTCAAAGATGCCTTGATGAAAAAAGAGATCATCACTTTTGATGAAAACGACATTCCTTCTTTTCAAGATTCCCTCTTCGAGTATTGGATTCGAAAACATTTTTTCAACATGAAATAAAATGAAAAAGAAAATAGCAATATTGACTGGTGCTGGGGTCAGCGCAGAAAGCGGAATCAGCACATTCAGAGACAATGGCGGACTATGGGACCAGTACGATGTCAATGACGTCGCTTCCATAGAAGGCTGGGAGCGGAACCGCCAGCTGGTACTCGACTTCTACAACATGCAGAGAAAGAAGCTCGCCCAAGCCAAGCCGAATGCCGCCCATATTGCCATTGCGGAAATGGAGAAAGACTATGACGTCACCGTCATCACCCAGAACATTGACAACCTCCACGAACGGGCAGGCAGCACCCGGATCATCCATCTCCACGGAGAATTGACCAAGGTCCGTCCTGAAAACGGCAGATACGACATCGATTTCTCCGAGCAGGAAGTCTTTGACATCGGCTACGATGAAATCCAGCTGGGAGACATGGCACCGAACGGCAACCAGCTCCGCCCTCACATCGTCTGGTTCGGAGAAGCCGTACCTATGATCGAAAAAGCCATCGACATAACAGAAAAGGCGGACATCATGCTGATCGTCGGCACCTCTCTCCAGGTCTACCCTGCCGCCGCCCTCTACCGATATGCACGCCGGGACACCCCGATCTACATCATCGACAACAAGGAACTGCTGGTCAAGGACAGCCGCATCCACTTCATCCACAATGTCGCCACCAAAGGAATGCAAGAATTCCTGCAGCTGATCAAATAAGAAAATCCGAAAAAATTTTGTCACTTTAGAAGGATTTGACTATATTTGCAGTCTGTAATAAAAGGAGGTGGTATTAAGATGATTATAGTTCCTATCAAAGAAGGCGAGAATATCGAAAGAGCTCTCAAGAGATTCAAGAGAAAATTCGAGAAGACCGGTGCTATCCGTGAGCTTCGCGCCAGAAAGAACTTCGTTAAACCATCTGTGAAGAAAAGAGAGCAGATGCAGAAAGCGATCTACGTTCAGCAGCTTCAGCTTGAAGATGAATAATATTGCAAACACAATATGCCAAGCCAGACAATTCCGATTGCCTGGCTTTTTTTATAAGATACCCTCCCTTTGTTCTGCGTGACAACTGAAAATAAAATCCAAATTTCAAAATATATTGTACATAAAGCAATCCTTCCGTTTTATAATTTGGTTATATTTGTTAGTGTATTGGTAACTATGACGACATGCGTAAAAATGCAGGTAAAATTACAGGAATTGTCCTGCTGGGCCTTACTGGACTGATTTTGACCATATTGATTGGTCTTCAAGTGTTTCTGAACACACAAAAAATGAAAGAGATGATTGTCAGCATCGCTTCAGAATACGTAGATGGTGACATCAATCTGAAAGATTTTCGAATTTCTCTTTTCAAAAATTTCCCATACATGAATTTGAGCATGGAGGATTTCAGCCTTACCTATCCTCATGACAAATTTAAGCGATATGACCGAAAGGGTCCCCGGAACGCATTGCGAGAATCTGGCCGGGGAAATGAAGTCGACACGCTGGCTTCTTTCAACCACCTGTCTCTTTCAGTCAATTACATCGAGGCCATCAGAGGCCGGTACATCCTGCGGGAAGCCAGCCTGGACCGGGCACGGATTCACCTGCACTGCTACGATTCTCTCCGTTCCAATCTGGACATCCTGCCCCTGTCGGGGTCTGAAACAGAAGAAGACAGCACTTCCACCCTTCCTCCGATCGTCGTCAAGAAAATCGCACTCAAAGGCCGGCCAGAAATTGTACTGACGATGCCGAAAGACAGTCTGTTCGCTTCTTTTTCCTTGTCTGAAGCCGTCTTCGACGGCAAATTCTGTACTGAGATGGAGAAAGAGTCCGTGCTGAATTTCCATCTCAAGGATCTGATGGCTCATGCTCGTCTTGCAGAAGACCAGACCCAGTTCAGCATCAGCAAGATGGATCTGGACCAGAAGGAGGATCGTTATCGGATCGAGACCGAAGGCAACCTCTATGCCCGTCTGAAGAAGATGGGAGAGATTGAGGTGCCGATTTCCCTCAACATGGATTTCTCTTTCCCGGAAAAGAATCTGACCGCTATCGCTTTCCAGAATATGGAAATGGGCATTGCTCCTATCAGCCTGGTGGGAGAAGGAGAAGTAAGCATGCACGAAGACAGCACCTATATAAGGGCAGAATTGCAGATATCGGACTGCAAAGTGGACGAGATTGTCACCTGGCTAGGGGAAAGCATCCTTCCAGATCTGCTGAAAATGAAGACAGATGCTCAAATTTCGCTGACAGCCCTCTGCGACGGCTCCTATATCCCAACCAAGAAGATTCTGCCACCGCTTCTATTTGAATTTACAGTTCCTCGTTCCAACATAGAGTACGAAGGACTGGACAAGAAGGGTGTGCTCCAGACCACCATAGAGGCAGAAACAGACGACTATGGCAATCTCAGTGTCGCGATAGAGAATCTGAAAGCGGACCTTGCCGGAATCTATTTGGGTGGCTCTGCCAGTGTCGAAGATGTCCTGAGCAAAGACCCTCTCATCAGTATTGATGCCCAATGCCGGACCTCCCTGGACACGCTGCTCTCTTTCATTCCGGACAGTCTGGGCATCCAGGCCAGAGGCAACCTGGATGCGGCTGTGGACGGCATGCTCTTCCTCTCTGACATGGATTTCTACAATTTTGCAGGGGCCGACATTTCCGGTCACATAAAATGTGATTCCGTCCATTTCAACTATGCACCAATGCAGTTGCAGGGCTATCTGCAGAATACCCGTCTCAGTCTGAAACCGACCGACGAGAAACTGGACCAGAAAATAACCCTTGGCAACGAGATCCAGGCGCTCTATGCTGAAATTGACAGTATCTATGCCCAATATGGAGAAAACCAGATTATCCGTGGAAAAGACTTGTCTGTAATTGCACAGAATGCAGCTTCCATCCATTCTGATGAGTTCGGCAAAGAATATCATCCGATCATTGCTCAAGCCAGTGCCTCTTCACTGGTTGCCGTCACGTCAGACAATGCTATCGCAGCTCTGATCAATTCGAAAAACACACTGAAACTTTCCAGCAGGAAGAATGGAGAGAAAACAGCCCCGATCCTATCAGCGAATAGCCAGAATGAGAAAATAGTCCTCCGACAAGGACAAGGTAGAATTGGTCTGTCCCATCTGGATTTCAATGCCACTGCCGTAATGGAGAATGTGCAGACACCGATCCAGGAGGCGGAAACAGATTCCACGCACATAGACATTTCCCGCCAGGAGCCAGTCGAACTGGACAAGTTGCTGGCAGAATATATGCAGAACTGGAAAATATCGGGATCTCTCCATCTCAAGAACGGATTTGTCCTGACTCCATATTTTCCTCTCCTGAACCATATCGAAAAACTGTCCGGCCATTTCAACAATGATGAAATTAGGCTGGACAACTTAACCATCCATTCCGGAAAATCCGATCTTAATGCACAAGGAAACATTTCTGGCATCAAACAAGCCATCGCAGACAATGGCACTATATTCATGAACCTTGGTGTCAACTCCAATCTGATAGATATGAATGAATTGCTTTCTGCCATGGAAGCAGGAAGCGACTTCAGCGCCAATGTGGCCAAAAAACAAGAAGCCGTCAGCAATGATGACATCCAGATGGTGATCGATGATTCCCTTTCAGAAAAAAAGACACTGGACCAGATAGCTGCCGACACAGCAGACACCTCCACTTCCGGGAACTTTGCCATAATGGTTCCGGCCAACATCAACGCTCAAATCAATCTCAGTGCCAATGAAATAAAATATTCAGATTTAGAAACCAATTGGGCTTCTTCAGACATTGCCCTTCGGAACAAATGCCTTCAGATCACCAATACGGTGGCCACTTCCAATATGGGAGACATCTATTTTGAAGGTTTCTATTCATCCGAGAACAAAGATAATCTTAAAGCAGGATTTGAACTGAACATGGCCAGCATTACCGCAGACAAAGTCATCACTCTCTTTCCTGCTGTTGACAGCCTTATGCCAATGCTCAAATCTTTCAAAGGCATTCTAGATTGTGAGCTGGCGGCCGTCAGCGATTTGGATACCAGCATGAACCTAAAGACCAACTCCATCAATGGAGTCATGAGAATCAAAGGGAAGGATCTCTCTTTAGATAACATAGGGCCACTGAAAAAATTAGCCAAGATATTAATGTTCAAGAATAAGAAAACGGGAATTATTGATGACATGTCTGTGGAAGGACTCATCAAGAATGACGAACTGCAGATTTTCCCGTTTGTCATGAAGATTGACCGCTACCAATTTGCTGCCAGTGGAATACAGCAATTCGACCAAAACTTCAAATACCATATTTCCGTACTGAAATCGCCTCTTCCTTTCCGATTCGGCATTAACTTGAAAGGCAACTTTGACGACTGGAAATTCAAAATAGGCAAAGCCAAATACAAAAATGTGAAAGTTCCCGTCTTCACAAAAGAACTCAATACAATCCAGATCAATCTGGTCAACTCCATCCATGACATCTTCAACCGTGGTGTTGATTTGGCTATCAAGCAAACGCAAGAAGCCAGCCAAAATATGGAAAACGTGAAGAAGGGAATCGGCTTGAATCTCGAAGAAGAAACAGATGACCTGACCATTGAAGAACAAATTGAAATGGAAGGTGCAATCATTGAGCAGGAACTGCAGGAAGATGTGGAAAAAATAACTTCCGAGGTAGAAAAGACAGCAGAAAAAAGCCATGAAGCCTCAAAAGAAGAAAAAAAATAACGACAATTCCCCAAAAACATGAACAGCAAAGACTACCTTGAAATCACCATCCAGATGAAACCATTCAGTGAAGAAAACGCTGAAATTGTCGAGGCAGAACTCTCAGACCTTCCTTATGATATGTTCCAGATTGAAGATAATTGTCTGAAAGCCTATATTCAGAGAGAAGACTTCGACGCCATGGCATTGAAAGTCGTCCTGAGCGGACTCCAGTTCCCGACGACCTACACCACTACCCTGGTGCCTCCAACCAACTGGAACAAGGACTGGGAAGACCAAATTGAACCCATCATCATTGATAAATCAGTCACCGTCAAGACAGAAAAGCACAAAAACCTGACACACACCCGCTTCAATATTACCTTAAATCCGGGGATGGCTTTTGGTACCGGACATCACCAGACCACTACCATGATGCTCAAAGCAATGCTGAGAAATGAGCAAGCCATCCGAAATCATCAGGTTTTGGACATGGGTTGCGGCACTGGAATATTAGCTGTTCTGGCTGCAAAGATGGGGGCAGAACACGTTTGGGCCATCGATATTGATGCGGTCGCCGCCCATTCAGCCTTCGGCAACATGATAAAAAACAGAGTCAGCAGAAAAGTGGAAACCTATTGTGGAGATGCCTCACTGCTACAACTTGGGAAATACGACATCATTCTCGCAAACATCCACCGCAATATCATCATGGTAGACATGAGAACCTATGCACGATCCCTGAAAAAAGGCGGACTGCTGCTAATCAGCGGTTTCTATGAAAGTGACGCAATTGACCTTCTGAAAGAGGCCGAAAAAAATGGACTACACGAAATACAACGTGATTGCATCAATGGTGGAGAACTGGCACGTAACGAAAAATGGTGCTGCATCGAATTGATGAAAGGATAGAAAATCACATGAAAATTTGCACTTGATCAAAAAATACCTATCTTTGCATTCCTTTCGGATACAAAATGAGCAGCTTCCAAAAGTTCATTTGGTGATGGGTTTTGTTATGAACCTTCCGAAAGGTCCTTAAGCGGGCGTGTTGAAATTGGTAGACAAGCTAGACTTAGGATCTAGTGCCTCACGGCGTATGGGTTCGACTCCCTTCGCCCGCACACAAAAAGAGACTGATTCTTTCGAACCAGTCTCTTTTTTCATTTCTCTTGTCGCTTCAGCACCATTTCCTTTTCCCAGACTTTGCCGAAAGGATTCTCCACCCTCAGCCGCACGACCTTCGCATCCTCTGATGGACGGGCTTTGTAGAAATGCATGAGCGGGGCTGGATGGTAGGCCCAGTGCACCTCACTGAGACTCTTGACCCCGAATCCCTTGATCACTTCCTCATAGGTGACAGGAGTCGCATCCATGGTCGGTTCCATCTCTCCCATGAACTCACCGTCCTCGTACCAGGTGATTTTCCAGTTCTCGTCCGCATCCCAGATATTGGCCACGACACAATCCTTGTTGACGGCCGCCTCTCCAAGATTGCAGACGTCCATCTGGTAATCCGCAGGATATCCGGCAGGCTGATAGTACCAGGAAAGCCGGCCTTTCTCCAAAGTGAATATCTCAAATCCTCTCGGAGTGCCATCTGCACTGCGTGGCGATTTCCAAAAGGTGCCGCAATAGCTGGTGATATTGTGATCCTTGATCTTATCTCCATAAGAAAGCTGGTTTTGATAATGACGGTGCCCTGTAATGAAATCCACTGTTCTTCCCTCCAACATCTTCAAAAGACGATCACTATTGATAGCCCATTTGTTGTCTCTCCACAAATTGAGCGGAGAATGTTGGAAGATAATCAGCTTCGTATCTTTCGGAATATAGGACAACAACTGCCCTAACCAGTCTAAAGTCTCTTCATAATAGCCGACATCATATCCACGACCTGTCTTGTACATGATATTATTCAAAGCAATCATGAAACGGTCTCCCATCCAGGCCGCCCAGTTCACTGGCCCGTAATTGGCCTCGTAGTCAGCTGCCGCAGCCATACCATGTTTCTCTTGATTGAAATCATGATTTCCTATCACGGCAAAATAAGGAATCCCTGTCTTTTTCAACTCCTCCTTGTAACGGGGCAGGTGGGAAACCTCATCCCAGCAGATATCACCCAAAGTGATACCGATGGTAGGTGCATCTTCTGCCAGTTCCCTGGAAGATTTGACCAAAGCCTCCAGAGGAGCCCCACAAAATTCCTGGAAATTCTCTTCCGTCTGGGTCTGAGGGTCTGCGACAGCCAGAATATGACAACGCTTCTGTCCCTTGTTTCCAAATTTCTGGAGCTTGAAATCATAGACGTCCTTCTCGGAGAGGAACTGATAGAATTCCGGAACGCCACTGGAATAGTCTGCCATATAGCCTGCCGGCAGGACAATGCTGACAAACTTGGCCTGATCTTCCACTTCCATGACAAATTTGCCCTTCCGGTCTGTCTGGACAAAAGAAGTTCCGTCCGTAACCAGGACAGCCGGTATTCCCCGTCTGCCGACTTTGACACTTCCTGTAATTTCCCGAGCATCCAAATGATTTGCTACCATGCCTAGCATCATAGCAATGGTTATTAATTTCCGCATCATTCTTCTAATTTATTATGGTATCGAAATGTAAATATATAAAATTAAAGGACAGGTGCAATGATTCACCTGTCCTTTGAATTATATATTTCATCTTTTCCTTCAGGAAATGGCTTCCCAATTAAAAAACTACAGACCCAATCCCTTGAAGAAATCGTTGCCCTTGTCATCTACGAGAATAAAGGCAGGGAAATCCTCCACTTTGATCTTCCAGATTGCCTCCATGCCGAGTTCAGGATACTCCACGCACTCGATAGACTTGATGCCCTGGTAAGAAAGCACTGCAGCCGGACCGCCGATGGAACCAAGATAGAAACCACCATGTTTCTTGCAGGAATCGGTCACTGTCTGAGTACGGTTACCCTTGGCAATCATAACCATGGAACCGCCATGTGACTGGAACAAATCGACATAAGGGTCCATACGCTGGGCAGTAGTCGGTCCCATAGAACCGCAAGCCATTCCTTCTGGAGTCTTGGCTGGGCCTGCGTAAAATACAGGATGGTTCTTGAAATACTCTGGCAATTCCTCGCCGGCATCCAGACGCTCCTTCAATTTGGCGTGAGCGATGTCACGAGCCACGATGATAGTTCCGTTCAGGCTCAAACGAGTGGAAACTGGATATTTCGTCAATTCCTTCAAAACCTCAGACATTGGCTGGTCCAAATCAATCTTCACACCACCGTTCTCGCCGGCATTGCGGAGTTCCTCTGGAATAAGTCTTCCTGGGTTATCGTCCAGTTTCTCAATCCAAATACCGTCCCTGTTGATTTTGGCCTTGATGTTACGGTCTGCTGAACAGCTGACACCCAAACCAATCGGGCAGCTTGCGCCATGACGAGGAAGACGGATGATGCGGATGTCATGAGCGAAATATTTGCCGCCGAACTGTGCGCCCAAACCAATCTTGTGAGCCTCTTCAAGTACCTGCTTCTCCAGTTCCACATCCCTGAATGCTCTACCAGTCTCATCACCGGTAGTTGGCAGACTGTCATAGTAATGAGTAGAAGCCAACTTGACGGTAAGCAGATTCTTCTCGGCAGAAGTACCACCGATGACGAATGCAATATGATAAGGAGGACAAGCCGCTGTACCCAGAGTCTTCATCTTCTCTACAAGGAATGGTACCAGCGTGTCAGGATTGAGGACAGCCTTGGTCATCTGATAGAGATAACTCTTGTTGGCAGAACCACCGCCCTTCACAACGCAGAGGAAACGATATTCCATACCTTCACAGGCCTCGATATCAATCTGAGCAGGAAGATTGCATCTGGTGTTCACTTCCTTGTACATGGTAAGAGGAGCATTCTGGCTGTAACGCAGATTCTCTTCTGTATAAGTCTTGAATACACCCTTTGACAAAGCCTCTTCATCCTCAAAACCGGTCCACACCTGCTGGCCTTTCTCACCATGGATGATGGCAGTACCTGTATCCTGGCAGAATGGGAGTTTGCCTTTGGCTGCCACCTCCGCATTGCGCAAGAACATCAGTGCGACATACTTGTCATTATCTGACGCCTCCGGATCGGAAAGAATCTTGGCGACCTGCTGATTATGCTCCGGACGAAGCAAGAAGTTCACATCTCTGAATGCGGCATTGGCCATCATGGTCAAACCTTCCTGATCAACCTTCAAGATAGGATGTCCCTCAAAATCACCGACACTGACATGATCTGCAGTCAATCGGTAATACTCGGTCGTATCTTCACCGAGTTGGAACATTGGTGCATATTTGAATTCCATACTACAATATTTTTAATTAGTCATTATTCTTCCACTGTCGTACTCCCGCTGCCTTCCTGCATGAGATATACTTTCATGAATTCATTGAGGTCTCCGTCCAGAACCCCCTGTGTATCGGAAGTTTCATAGCCAGTCCTCAAGTCCTTTACCATTTTATAAGGATGGAGCACATAACTTCTAATCTGCGATCCCCATTCAATCTTTTTCTTCTGGCCTTCCAGTTCAGCCTGCTTCTCCTGACGCTTCTTCAGCTCAATGTCATACAGACGAGATTTGAGGTTTCTCAAGGCATTCTGTCTATTGTCCTGTTGGGAGCGGGTCTCCGTATTCTCCACGATGATACCCGTCGGAATATGCCTTACACGCACCCCCGTCTCCACCTTGTTGACATTCTGTCCACCATGACCTCCGGAACGGAAAGTATCCCACTCCAGATCAGAAGGATTGATTTCAATGTTGATGGTATCATCCACCAGAGGATAGATGAACACGGACGAGAAAGTGGTCTGACGTTTTCCCTGCGCATTGAATGGGGAAATGCGGACCAGACGATGGACACCATTCTCCGCTTTCAGATAGCCATAGGCATAATCCCCTTCAAACTGGATAGTCGCAGACTTGATTCCAGCCTCATCCCCTTCCAGCAAATCCGTAACTGTGACCTTCATGCCATTGCGCTCTCCCCAACGGAGATACATTCTCATGAGCATGGCAGACCAGTCATTGGCTTCCGTTCCGCCGGCACCGGAATTGATTGTCAGAATGGCACCGAGATTGTCGCCCTCGCCACCCAGCATATTCTTGAGTTCCAAAGTTTCCACCTTGGAAACAGCCAGTTGGTGCATCTTGTCCAACTCCTTCGTTTCTGCCGTCTCTTCCAATTCATCGGCTCCAGACAGACTTTCTTTGGCGAACTCATAGAGCACATCCAAATCGTCCACTGCCGTCAGCGCTTCGTCATAGCCGACGGTCCATGCCTTGACAGCATTCAATTTTTTCAATACGACTTCTGCCGATTTCGGGTCACCCCAAAAGTCAGGAGCTTCTGTCTTTCCCTGAATTTCAATTACTTGAGTTCTCTTGGACTCAATGTCAAAGACACCTCCCCAGCGTTTCCATACGCTGATGCAGAGCCTTGATCTGATCGTTTGTTATCATTTGCTCTCCATTTTAATATAAGTTACAAAAATAAGAAAAAACATGATATATCTACAGTTTTTCATTTAGAAATAGTAAATTTGAATTACCATACGCCATACGGCAAATGACTAATCTAAACATTCTGAAAATGGCAACAATCGGCATATTTGACTCAGGATCAGGCGGTCTTTCCGTCTATAGAGAAATCGTCAAACTTCTTCCTGACCAGAAATATATCTACTACTCAGACAACGCGAACTGCCCTTATGGAGAAAAAGAGTCCGACTTCGTCTGCAGGAGAAGTCATGAAATTACAGATTTCCTGCTTGGGAAAGGAGCGGACATCATCGTGATCGCGTGCAATACGGCGACGGGAGCCTCCATCGCCAGTTTGAGGAAAGATTATTCCAACAAATTCATTGGAATGGAACCTGCCGTCAAGCCTGCCGCCCTCGCCACCAACACAGGAGTCATTGGCGTCCTCGCCACCGCCGGCACCCTCAGCGGTGCAAAATATCTGCTGAACAAAGAGAAATACGAAGACAACATCAGAATTGTGGAAAGCATCGGAAAAGGTTGGGTCGAACTTGTCGAGAACGGCAATCTGACCGGTCCCGAAGCAGAAGCGACCGTCCGTGCCAGCCTCCTGCCACTTATGGATGCCGGAGCAGACAACATCGTGCTTGGTTGCACCCATTATCCGTTTCTGAGGGAAACCATCCAAAAAATCACCGGACCCGACATCCGAATCATCGACCCTGCCCCAGCAGTCGCCCGGCAACTGGTCAAAGTCATGATCAAGGAAGGACTGCTCCCCGATACGGAAGAGGCTGTCCTGGAGGGAAAAAGCAATGTCGGAACTCCGAAGAATCCCGACATCCAACTTATTTCGTCTGGCGATATCCAGGCGCTTGAAAGAATCTTCAAGATCATCTAATCCCAGTCGCCAACATCCCAATCGTCATCCCAGTCATCATCATAATCCCTATAAAAACGATTATGCTTCCGGGCCATATTGCCATACATCTGTCCCAACACTTCCAGCTGAGGGACACCGTAAACCAGAACCGTACGATAGACGGTATCATCCACTCTGTAATATTCCCTGCCATTCAGGACAATCACATCATAATCTTCAGGTAACCTTTCAACCAGTGCACCGGCAGGAGGGACTATCACCTGATAACGGCCTCTTTCATTAATTATATAAAAGACTCCATCTTGATAGAAATATTCTCTATCAGCATACGCATAACTTTGGACCAATCCCAAGGCATTTGCCACCTTATAGGAAGACCTGGCCGAAGATGTATTCAACGCTATCATCCGGTTCTGTGCAGCAATCAAAGCATTGTTCTCAGCAATGATCCGGTTCTGCCTGTCAATGTAACGACTGTAGTCATCGAATCCTCGATAGCTTCTATACTGGCTTGGGAAATAGGAGAAACGGACTGACAAGAAATTCTTGCGCCCCACTCTCGCCTCTATTGTAATCCCAACTGGAGGACGGCTGACTACATAATGTTCGTGAAAACGACGGTAATATACATTTCCACAAGTATAGTATTCCACTCCGTAATAGGAAACACGAGCACATCTTGGCGGCAGAGAAGAAACCCTCCATCCAAAATAATGTTCATCCGGTCCATAGAAATTGGAAATCCGTTCATGTTTCATGAAATTCCTCTGATAGGGAGGGATGCGATACAGATTGTGTTCCCGGATCCGGTAATCATAGTAATCGTCACCCAAACGGCTATCCCGAATGAAGAAATCATCTCCACGGCAATATCCGCCAGTTGGCTTCCGATTACTATCATAGTGTCCCAGACCATTCCCGCCGGTCACATTCGTATTTGAACGGACAACTCTTCCATCTCTGGAATCAGAACTGGGACGAACGGCATGTCCACTTGGGCGTCTGTCCTGGCTGCTCTGGGAAGAGCTGACAGTACGGCGGTTGCTGTCTGAACCCGTCCTGCGGACCTGATTCCGGTCAGTAGAGGACGAACCTGTACGACGGACCTGGCTGCTCTGGGAAGAGCTGACAGTACGGCGGTTG
>JAHHQQ010000019.1 GCA_020026275.1 Bacteroidales bacterium | reverse complement strand
AAGACCAGGGAGGAAACCCCTGCCAAACTCTTCAAGGACGGCAAGATCCAGGTGGAAAGCGGCAAGCTCCAGCTCAAACCTAAAATCACCAAGCCGATCGAACTCATCGACTACGCCATCAAGGCGACCCGGGTGCAGGCAGAGAAATTCGGCACCCAGATTGAGGTGGACTATCCCGACAAGATCAAGAAACTGTTTGTGGACAGCGAGAAGATTGCCTGGGTGCTGACCAACCTCGTGAACAACGCCATCCGCTATTCTCAGGAATATTCCCACGTGATTCTGGGCGCCCGTCAGCTGGACGACACCCACGTGGAGATCTATGTGAAGGATTTTGGAAAAGGAATTGATCCCCGTTACCACGAGAGCATCTTCGAGCCTTATTTCCGTGTTCCGGGCACCAAGGTGCAGGGCAGCGGACTGGGCCTGTCCATCTCACGCGATTTCGTGGAAGCCCACGGCGGCACCCTCACCATCGAAAGCGAACTGGGCAAGGGCAGCTGCTTCAAGATCAATCTTCCGTGCTAAAGGAATTCTCCTCCGGAAATGTCTGGGGCGAGGGCTCGTAACTTTTTATGTGAGCTTTGGCAACTTTGTTCCGGGCTTCTTCATAGCCGGACAGGGCGGAAAACGGGGCGAACTGCGCCGCTCTCTTGCTCATGGGCAGGGGAGGATGAACCAAGGAGGTATGGTGTTCCATACCTCTTATTTCTTGATATTTGTCCTGCTGAGAATCCATCATTTCATTTTGTGTTATCATTTTCCGAAGGGAGACATGAACATTTCCCGTATGGGGGCATAGACATTTCCCGTATGGGGCTCAGCGTCTGAATTCACTGATGGTGATGGCAGTCGCGATGGCGGCATTGAGTGATTCCGGATGGCCGCGATGTGGACGGAAAGGGGGGATGAGGAGCCGGTCGGTCACCAGTGCGCCGACTTCGGTGGAGATGCCGTTGGATTCGTTGCCGACAATGATGACGGAAGGGGAGTCCGTGCCTTTGTCGAGCTGCTTCCGGTAAATGTCCTCGCCGTCGAGGAAGGTGCCGTAGACCGATCCTCCGTGCGCTACGGCATGGCGGCAGATGGCTGGTACGTCGGTATAGTGGAATGGTACCCGGAAGATGGAGCCCATGGTGGACTGGACGACTTTCGGGTTGAAGATGTCCACGGTGTCGCGGGAGGCGAAGATGCCGTCGATTCCGAACCAGTCCGCCACTCTCAGGATGGTGCCGAGGTTGCCTGGGTCACGGATGGCATCCAGTGCCAGGAACAGGCCTTTTCCGCATTGCGCGAAAGGGTCTTCTGTCAGGGATAGAGTGGCCGGTTTCTTGGCGACGGCCAGAACGGGGGAGGCGGATGACAGGAAACTGATCTTCTTCATGGCCTCTTCTCCGATTTCTTCCCGGCGATAGACTTTTTCCACTTCCAATGAGGAAGCGAGCAGTTCTTCGACCATTTTCTCTCCTTCCACTACAAACAGTCCCAGTTTGTCGCGGAATTTCTTGTCTCCCAAGGAACGGATCTTCTTGATTTCGTTGTTTGAAATTGCACTCATCTCTTACCTGAATATTGGAAAAACGCGGGAAATGACCTTGTCTTGTCATCTGCCCGCGCTTTGTGTATAACTTGCTTAGTAACCCAATGTCTTCAACATGCTATCGTACGACTGCTCTTCTGCAAAGATGCGGGTAGTGATCTTGCCGTCCTTGTCCTTGTCAATGAGGATGTGGCGAGGGGATGGCTGCAGGCAGTGCTTGACTCCGCCGTAACCGGAAATCGCTTCCTGATAGGCTCCTGTGTGGAAGAAGCCGATGTAGAGGTCGTCCCGACGGTTCTTCACGATTGGCAGGAAGATGGCGTTGGCGTGTGCCTCGGCATTGTAGTAGTCCTTGCTGTCGCAGGTCAGGCCGCCCAGGAACACACGATGATATTCATCGTTCCATTTGTTGATCGGGAAGAGGATGAAACGCTGGTTCAGTCCCCAGGTGTCCGGCATGGTTGTCATGAAGGAGCTGTCCAGCATGTACCAGCACTCCCGGTCGTTCTGCTGTTTCACATCCAGCACCTTGAAGATGGTGGCGCCGGATTCGCCGACGGTGAAGTTGCCGAACTCACTGTAGATGTCCGGAACGGGAACGCCGTGGGCATCGCAGACTGACTTGATCTGATAGACAATCTCCTCGATCATGTATTTGTAGTCGAAGTCCACTGCCAGGGAGGTCTTGATAGGAAGACCGCCACCGATATTCAATGAATCCAGTTCAGGACAGATCTGCTTGAGGTCACAGTACAGGTGAAGACATCTGAGAAGTTCATTCCAATAATAGGAGGTGTCACGGATACCTGTATTGATGAAGAAATGAAGCATTTTGAGCTTGAACTTCGGATTTCTCTTGATGCCGTTCTTGTAGAATGGGATGATGTCGCTGTAACGGATTCCCAGACGGGATGTATAGAAATCAAATGAAGGTTCCTCCTCAGCTGCAATCCGGATGCCGACATTGATCTGTTCATCGCACTCATCATCCAAATCTTCCAGTTCATTCTTGTTGTCCAGCACCGGAATGATGTTGAACCATCCGCTTTTCCGGAATCGGGCAATGTTCTTGATATACTGGGGTCTCTTGAAGCCGTTGCAGATGATGATCTGGTCCTTGTCCACCAATTTCTTTTCATACAAGGCATCTATCAGATTCAAATCATAGGCGGAAGAGGTTTCCAGATGAATGTCATTTTTCAGCGCTTCTTCAACAACAAATTCAAACTGTGAACTTTTTGTACAATAGCAATAATGGTATTCTCCATCGTATCCTGTCTTGGACATCGCGTTGCGGAACATGCGTTTCGCCCGTTGGATCTGAGAGGAAATTTTAGGTAAGTAAGTCAATTTCAACGGTGTGCCGTACTCTTTGATAATCTCCATCATATTGATGTCATTGACATACAATACGCCATCTTTCACTTGAAACTCATCTTGAGGAAAATCGAAGGTCTGATCTACCAGATCGATGTATTTGTTCTTCATTCTCTAAATAATCCGGAAAAAACAATAAACATTAAATTCGTTAAAACATACAAATATAGCGCAACATATTCAATTTGTTCATAAAATATTTGAGAATATCTCCCGAAAGGGATAAATTTGTAGATGATGAAGACCAGAAGACACATATTACCCCTCCTGCTTACCGGAATGATTTTAGGTCTGTCTGCATGCAGCACGACTAGAGTCCTCTCGGAAGGGGAATACCGCTTGGCTTCCAACAAAGTCAGGATCGTCAATGAGGCCAACGAGAAAGTCAACATCGGAGAGATTGACAAGTACATCAAGCAGAAACCCAATTCTTCCATGATTTTCGGTTGGAATCCATTCCTGAACATCTATAACTGGTCTGGAGACAACGAGAAGAGCTTCTGGCGAAAAATCGGAACCGCCCCTGTCATCTTTGATCAGGATCAGGTGGCTGCTTCTGTCAGCAACATCGAGAAGCATCTCGAATACATCGGCTACTACAATTCCAAAGTGGAAGCCGTCATCAAGCTGGACAAGAAAATCGCCAAAGTGGACTACCATGTCCAACTTGGCAAAAGGATTCCCATCAGACGGATCAGATATACCTTGCCGAAGGAAGGTCCTTTCGCAGTGGATTTCCTGAAAGACACCAGCCATATCAGCATCAAGCCTGGAGACTACTTGTCAGAAAAGGCACTGGAAGCGGAATCTGCCAGATCCGCCAGCCATTTCCGCCAGCTGGGCTACTACAGTCTCAGCAAGAACAACTATTTCTTTGAGGCCGACACCATTTCCGACCCGACCGGTGCCATTTTGGAACTGAAGATCAATGAATATACCCGGAACGAATCCGCCAAGGAAGCGAGCCGGATCGACAAATACAATTTCGGAAAAGTCAACATCTATCATCCCAAGTCCCTCAATTTCAAGGAGAATGTACTCCGGAAGATGAATCTCATCCATCCGGGCGATCCTTACAGCGAAGACATCGTGAACAACACCTACAACCGTCTGACTTCCCTCAAGCTTTTCAGCAGCGTCAACATCGAGCTGAACCGGAGGGAAAACCAGATTGTTGACTGCGACATCAACCTCAATCCGTCCAAACTGCAAGGTTTCAAGACCAATCTGGAAATGTCATCCAATTCCAGCGGCCTGCTGGGCATTTCTCCGGGACTGTCCTATTACAACAAGAATTTCCTCCGAGGAGGAGAATGGCTCAACCTTGGTTTCATGGGCAACTTCCAGTTCAAGCCAAAAACCAATATCCATTCTACTGAATTTGGCGTTTCAGCAAGCATCAGCCTGCCAAGATTCCTTCTGTTGCCTTACAGCTGGTTCAAAGATCAGGTACCAAGAACGGAGATCAAGGCATCCTACAATTACCAGAACCGCCCAGAATACATGAGGAACCTCCTCTTCACCAGCTTCGGCTACACCGGCTACCACAAGGACCTGTTCTACCAGTTCTATCCGCTCCAATTGAAGATCGTCCGCCTCTACCATCTGGATGAGGGTTTCTATAACTCATTGGCCAACAACCCGTTCATGAAGAATGCCTATCAGGACCACTTTGACCTGGGTGCCGGTGGAACTCTCTATTTCACCAATACCAATGAGGTGGTGCCGAAAGGTTCCTATTATTTCACGAAACTCCAGCTTGATGCGGCCGGCAACATCCTGAGCCTGTTCAAGCCTTTGATGAACAAAGACAGCAACGGAGCCGGCAAACTGTGGGGCACTCCTTTCTCCCAGTACGTGAGGGGAGAGTTGACTCTGGGCAAGGTATGGCGGCTGGGCAAGAACGAGAACCACGCCATCGCCACCCGTTTCATCGCCGGTGCCGGCTATGCCTACGGCAACTCAAAGGGACTTCCATTTGACCAACATTTCTATGGCGGTGGCAGCAACAGTCTTCGAGGTTGGCAAGCCAGAAGTGTCGGACCAGGTCTATCCAAAGCGGACACGACCTTCGTCATCCCGAACCAATCCGGTGACATGAAACTGGAAGCCAATCTTGAATACCGATTCAAACTATTCTGGAAATTTGAAGGCGCCCTCTTTGCAGATGCCGGCAATGTCTGGACCTTCCACAAAGATGGAAATGATACCGAGAATGTCAAATTAGGCCGATTCCGCTTCAAGGACTTTGGAAAATCCATTGCTGCCGACTGGGGGCTGGGTCTGAGACTTGACCTCAATTTCATTCTCATCCGCTTTGACTTCGGCATGAAGCTGCATGATCCTGCCCGTGATGCAGGAGAAAGATGGCTGGGACTCAAAGACTGGTTTGACAAGAACGGATGCGCCCTTCACTTTGGAGTCGGCTATCCATTCTAATCCTTCATTTCGCTACGGGGGCACTTGTGATTCATTACTGGTTAGTACTGGTTCATCCCTGGTTCCCCTAGTTCACCACTATAAAAAATAACTCTGCCGGCTTCCCGACAGAGAAATGTCTATTTGGTGTAATATTTCGGCCAACAGGATTGCAGGTAGGCCTTCAGATTGTTTTCCTGCCGATTCTCGGCCGGTTCGTAGAATACATGTCCGACCAGTTCCTCCGGCATGAACTCCTGGTCCACGAAATGACCGGGATAGTCGTGAGAATACTTGTAGCCGTCACTGTAGCCCAACTCCTTCATGAGCCGGGTAGGCGCATTGCGGAGGTTCATCGGAACCGATGCGGCCTGGGTGTCGTGCGCTACCAGCAAAGCATCGTTGATGGCTTTGTAGGCGGAATTGCTCTTCGGGGAAGAAGCCAGATAGATGGTCGCTTCAGATAGAGGGATACGCGCCTCCGGCATCCCGACGAAATCGACAATCCGGAAACAGGCCTCGGCAAGCAGAATTGCATTCGGATTGGCCAGTCCCACATCCTCCGCAGCGGAAATGCACAGACGACGGGCGATGAATTTGGGATCTTCCCCTCCGTCCAGCATTCGGGCCAGATAATAGACGGCGGCATTCGGGTCGGAGCCCCGTATGCTCTTGATAAAGGCGGATATGATGTCATAATGCATGTCGCCCCCTTTGTCGTAACGGACGGCATTTTCCTGCAGACAACGTGCAACCAGCTCATTGTCAATGACAAGATGGTCTTCTCCGGCATTGGCATCCACGATGATTTCAAGCAGATTGAGCAGTTTGCGCGCGTCTCCTCCGGACATCCGGAAGAGCGCCTCGTTCTCCTTCACCTGTATGTTCTTCTCCTTGAGCACCACATCTTTGTGCAGAGCATTGTCCAGCAGCTGCTCCAAATCTGCCTTCGCCAGAGATTTCAGGACAAAGACCTGACAACGTGACAAAAGCGGATTGATGACCTCAAAGGAAGGATTCTCGGTCGTCGCGCCGACCAGCACTACTGTACCGTCTTCCACCGCACCCAAAAGGGCATCCTGCTGGGACTTGCTGAAACGATGGATTTCATCGATAAAGAGGACAGGGGAGCCTTTCGCATGACTGAAGACCGAAGAACGGGCTTCTCTGGCTTTGGCGATGACGTCCCTCACATCCTTCACACCGGCATTGATGGCAGAGAGCGTGAAGAACTCCCTGTCCAAAGATTTGGCCATGATATGGGCCAGAGTAGTCTTGCCGACCCCCGGAGGCCCCCATAGAATAAAGGAGGTCAGATTGCCAGAGGCAATCATATTCCGAAGGACAGAGCCTTCTCCTACAAGATGACTCTGTCCTACATATTCTTCCAAATTTTCTGGCCTCATCCTCTCCGGAAGGGGAGGGAGATTCATTCTATCTTCCATTCAAAATCATATCTTCTTGCCATAAATGCGGCGTCTCTTGTTCTGCTCGGAATTGAAGCGGGTCCAAGGTGCACGGACTTTGACATTGTCCTCGAGTTCGGCATTGGATTCAGCATATTCAAATCCACCCTTGATGTACTGAGGAATCAGGTAGCTGAAGATGACGGCGAGCACACCTTTGTTCTCATAGCCTGGAGTGATGCCGACCAACAGCATTTCAAGCGATTTCTCGTGCTTGAAATAGAGCGATTTCAGCAGGTGGAACCAACCGAACGGGAAAAACTTGCCATTGGACTTCTGCAAGGCCTTGACAATGGACGGCATACTGAAACCGAAACCTACAATATTTCCTTCCTTGTCTTCCACGATACAGGAATATCTCAAATCCATCACGCTCAAATAGAAATTGACAAAACGGTCAATCATGGCATCGGTCATGTCCACATAATTATAAAGATTGTGGTAAGTCGCATTCACCAGATGAAAAATCTCCTTTCCCAATCCCCGCTTGATAGCATCTTTCTTGGTCCACTGCTTGACACGATATCCGTATTTTTCACGTACGACAGCATCCAGATTGACTATCCGCTCCGGTATCTCCTTTGGAATATGGACTTTGTATTCGAGCCAATCGACCTCCTTGCTGAAGCCCAGCGCCTCGACATGCTTCATATAATAATCATAATTGTACTGGCAGACCATTGTTCCGATCTGGTCAAATCCCTCCACAAGCATACCTTCAGGATCAAAATCATAGAAACCTTGAGGACCGATGATCTTCTCCATTCCGCGAGCCTTTCCAAATTCGATGACCTTGTTGAGCAATGCTTCCGTAACATCCTGATCATCAACCACATCAAACCATCCAAAACGGACTTCCTTCTTGTTCCACCTTTCATTGGCCTTATAGTTGATGACTGCCGCCACACGTCCGACAACTTCATCATCACGATAGGCGAGAAACAGTTCAGCTTCTCCCAATTCGTATGAAGGGTTCTTTCGGTGATCAAATGTATCCATTTCATCACCAAACATGGTCGGAACATAATAAGGATTGCCTTTATACAATCTGCGCGGAAACTCAACAAACTGCCTGAGCTCTTTCTTGTCTTCTATTTTTTTGACTGTAATTGCCATGAATCTATCGTTTTAGGTACACTTAAATATTAAGTATAATTGCCTTATTTATCGAAAAACCATGCAAATTTAAACAATAATTCGAGAAATAAAAGACGAAAAAATAAACTAACTGTTCAAAAAGCAATCAAAACGTACGTAAATGTTAAAAAAAAATAAATCATAAGGTGAAATAGACCTCCCAGAAAAATAAAACCAGCAGAAAAAACAATATGTTTGATTATTTTCCTACATTTGTAAAATATGCAGAATATTTGTTCTACAATTTATATTATGTTAAGTTGCTTATGTTACTAAATTTCTTGACTCTATTTGGTGCCCTCGCCTTGTTCCTTTTCGGGACAATGATACAGAGCAATGGTTTGCAGAAAATTCTCGGAGACAACGTCAGAAAATTCCTTCCATGGATGAAAGGAAATCCTGCCAAACAAATTCTTGCCGGTGCGGGTTTGTCCGCAGCAGTCCAGTCCTCCAGCGCAGCGACCGTAACTGTGGTCAGCTACGTGAACGCAGGTCTGCTCCTTCTCGGTCAGGCAGTCGGCGTCATTTTCGGAGCCAATATCGGTACTACAGCAACGGCATGGCTCATCACCCTGTTCGGATTCACTCTCGATGTCAGACTTCTGGGCTTCCCTCTCCTTTGCTTCGGATTTTTCTTCATGATGTCCAAGGACAGCAAGAAAAAGACCATCAGCGAGCTCATAATCGGTACAGCCCTTATTTTTGTCAGCATCTTCTATATGAAGAAATGCATGCTTGACATCAACCAGCAAGGCGCATTCATGGAAGCGCTCACCGCCATGGCCTCCTACGGCTTTCTTTCCGTGTTCATCTTCCTTTTGATCGGACTGCTTGCCGCATTCATTCTCCAGTCTTCCAGCGCAACCATCATTCTGGCCCTCATCCTGCTAGGTTCAGGCTGGATTCCATTCAAGTTGGCGGCCGCCATTGTACTGGGTGCCAACATCGGTACTACCATCACGGCCAATCTGGCTGCGGCAAAAGCAAATATACAGGCTCGTCGTGCAGCACTTATCCATTTGTTGTTCAATACGATAGGAGTTGCCATCATCCTCATTTTCTTCCAACCGTTCACTTCCATCTGCCAATGGATCGCCACCTTTTTCGGTGCCGAGATCACTCCTGATTTTGTCGCAGGTGAAAGTAGCAGCATTGCCTCCAACGGCCAGCTCTACGGTCTCTGCGCCATCCATACGATGTTCAATCTCATCAATGCCTTCATCCTAATCTGGTTCAGCAAAGGCATTGTCAAGATTGTCACCCGTCTGATCAAGGACAAACCGGAAGAAAAGGATTCTCTTCTGAAATATATTGGTGTCAGCCCAATAGGCTCACCTGCCGTTTCCATCGGACAGGCCTTCAACGAAGTGATCAATTTCGGACAGATTTCCTATGAAGGATTTGACTATGTCCGCAAGGCCGTCAACGAAAAAGATGACGACAAATTTGAAGAATACCGCAAGAAACTTGTTGAATACGAGGAAATTTCAGACCGTATGGAAAGAAATATCGCCAATTTCCTGAGCAAGATCAGCCCAGATGTGCTCAACACAGAAGAAGCCGCCGAAATGAAGGTGGTCTACCGAATCATCGGAGAGATGGAAAGTCTCGGAGACAGTGGTGAGAATATCAGCCGCATCCTTGAAAGAGAAAAAGTTCACCATAGGAAATTTGACGAAGAGGCCATCTCCAACATCAACCTGATGATTGACAAAGTGGATGCGGCCTACAAAATCATGAACATGAATCTGGCCAAAGCGGTCAATCACGACATCCACTCAATTGAAAACGCATTCAAAGCAGAATCAGAGATCAACTCGACCAGAGAACAACTGAGAAACAAGTGCATTGCCCATATCGAATCACAAAGGGGCAACTACCAGTCTCTCAACTACTTCCTTGACATCATCTCCGAACTCGAGTCAATGGGAGACTTCATGGTCAATATCTCTCAGGCTGCCATCAAGAGAAAATAAATATAAAATGGCAAGAAAAAAATTAGACCTCATTCTAGAAAACATCGAGATAGAAGCTGTTGCCGCTGAAGGCAAGGCTCTCGCTCACGTAGACGGCACAGTCGTGTTCGTGGAATTTGCAGTTCCAGGAGACATCGTGAACATCCGGATCATCAAAAAGAAGAAAAATTACATGGAAGGCTTCATTACAGAGATCGTGAAGCCTTCTCCAGACAGGCTGGAGCCTTTCTGCGAGCATTTCGGCGTCTGTGGCGGCTGCAAGTGGCAGCCTCTCCCTTACGCGCTCCAGCTCAAGGCCAAACAGCAACAGGTATATGACCAGCTGGTCCGTATCGGCCATCTGGAAGTGCCGGAAATCACGCCGATCATCGGATCAGACGACACCATCTTCTACCGGAACAAACTGGAATATTCCTTCGCATCCAAACGCTGGGTGCTCCAAGGTGAAGATCCGGAGACCATTCCAGAGAATGACAAAATGGGACTGGGCTTCCATGTCAGCAAATTCTTTGACAAGGTACTGGACATCAAGAACTGCTGGCTCCAGAAAGCCCCTTCCAACGACATTCGTCTATTTGTCAAGCGATATGCCGTAGAACATGGTCTGGAATTTTTCAATATCAGAGAAAATACCGGCTATCTGAGAAATATGTTCATCAGAAGTACAGAGGCTGGTGAATTCATGGTCATCCTCTGCTTCTACTATGAAGACAAGGAAGTCCGTGAAGCCTTGCTGAACGCATTGGTGGAGGAATTTCCACAAATTTCTTCTCTCTATTACATCATCAACCAGAAGCTCAACGATTCCATTTCCGATCAGGAGTGTCTCCTCTACCACGGTGATGAATGCATTGTCGAGCACATGGAGAACCTGAACTTCCGCATCGGTCCGAAATCCTTCTACCAGACCAACAGCAAACAAGCCTACAAACTTTATTCTGTGGCCAGAGACTTTGCCGGATTGACAGGTGGCGAAGTTGTCTATGACCTCTATACCGGAACAGGCACTATCGCCCAGTTCGTCTCTTCCAGAGCAAGCAAGGTAATCGGTATTGAATATGTGCCGGAGGCCATTGAGGATGCGCGCATCAATGCTCAAGCCAACGGAATCAGCAACTGCACATTCTTTGCCGGAGACATGAAGGACATCCTGACCTCCTCCTTTGTACAGGAGCACGGCCACCCAGACGTCATCATCCTGGACCCTCCAAGAGCTGGCATCCATCCGGATGTAGCCAAGGTCATTCTGGAAGCAGCTCCAGACAGAATGGTCTATGTAAGTTGCAACCCTGCCTCCCAGGCCAGAGATCTTGCCGTTCTTTGTCAAGACTACATCATCACTGACGTCCAGCCTGTCGATATGTTTCCACATACCCAACATGTCGAAAACGTATGCCGACTCATCAGAAAACAATCTTAATCAAACATATTATCAAATAACAGGTCAAAAATGATATTAGAAATCCTATTGTTGATCATAGGACTGGTCCTCATCATCACTGGTGCAGAATTCCTGGTAGATGGTTCCTCTTCAATAGCAAGAAAATTTGGGGTCAGTGAATTTGTGATCGGACTCACCATTGTCGGAATGGGAACCTCCGCACCGGAGATGGTGGTCAGTTTCATGGGGGCCTTTCAAGGAAAAGCCGACATTGCATTGGGCAATGTCATCGGATCCAACATTTTCAACACCCTGCTCATTCTGGGCATCACCTGTTTCCTCATGCCAATGACCATCACCCGTCAGAACATGAAACGGGACATTCCAATGAACATTGCCACTACCTTGCTCTTGATTTTTCTGGGCATGCACGGCACTTTCTTTGGTCTCGGCCATGACGTGGTCAGCCGTCTGGACGGTATGCTCTTCATCCTGATATTCGCATTCTACATGTACTGGTCTTTCAAACATGACCAGAGTGAGGAACCGGTGGAGGAAGTGACCGAGAAGCAGCCGAAGCTCTTCGTATCCATCCTGCTGGTCGTTTCCGGCTTGTCTGCACTGATTTTCGGTGGCAAGGTCTTTGTCAACTCCGCTACAGAAATTGCCAGTATGGTCGGACTGAGCGACAAGTTCATTGCCATAACTATTCTGGCCGGAGGTACCTCTCTTCCTGAACTGGCTACCTGCATTGTCGCAGCCGCCAAGAAGAAAGGCCAGCTCGCCCTTGGCAACATCCTCGGTTCCAACATCTTCAACATCCTGCTCATTCTGGGCGGATCTGCCATCATCCATCCATTGAACTTCGGTGGAGTCGGACTCGTAGACCTTGGCGTACTGCTCCTGAGCGCCGTGCTCATCTGGGCCAGTGCACACATGGGCAAGAAAGCGCAGATCGACCGTCTTGACGGCTTCATGATGCTTTCCTGCGAAATAGGCTACATGGTATGGCTGTTCATCAACCTTTGATATCTATTAAATTTTAATATACAAAATGTTATTGACTACTTTAAGTAACAGGATTCTACAGTCTCTCAATCCTTCACAATTGATTCCAGACACGAAACTGCCGCCAGCCGATTCGGCAAAGGCGATTGTTGAACAATATGCCAAAGAGCTGGTGACCAATCCAGACCAGTTCTTCTCAGATATGCTGGAACACGCCATCAATTTCGGTCTGAAGCTGCTGCTCGCCATCGGTATCTATATTGTCGGTGCCCTGCTCATCAAATGGATCAAGAAATCCATGCAGCGCCTCTTCGTCAAGAGGAAGACAGAACCGACAGTGGCCTCCTTCGCCATGAGCATCATCTCCATTACCCTGACCATCATCCTGATTGCCATCACCATCGGCACACTGGGTGTCAACACCACCTCCTTTACCGCCCTTCTTGCTGCAGGAGGTATGGCTGTAGGTATGGCAATGAGCGGTACCCTCCAGAACTTTGCCGGCGGCATCATGATTCTGGGCTTCAAGCCATTCAAGGCAGGTGACCACATCAAGGCGCAGGGATTAGAAGGAATCGTCACGGAAGTCGATATTGTCAGCACCAAGATCCGGACCTTTGACAATGCCATCATTGTCATGCCAAACGGCAATCTCTTCAACAGCAACATCACCAATGTGACCAACACCAACCTGAGAAGGATCACCTGGAATATCGGTGTAGCTTATGGAAGCGATCTGGAACAAGTCAGAAGCCTCATCCTCAAAATAATCAATTCCGATGAGAGGGTGCTTCATGTCACAAAAAAGAACAGCCTTATCAGCGAACCAAGTGTCAACCTGAATGAATTGGCGGACAGCAGCATCAACTTCGTCTGCAGAGCCTGGGCATCTGGTCACGATTATTGGTCCATCTATTTCAACGTATTGGAAACCATCTACAAAGAACTCCCTGCCAACGGCATAGAATTCCCATTCCCACAGATGGATGTGCATGCGGAAATCACCCAATGCCATCAAAAGGAAAGCTAGAGATTCTGTTTTCCTTACCTGTAATAAAAGAAGGCTGCCGGCAATCATTGCCGGCAGCCTTCTTTTTCAATCATTTGTATGCAAAGAAATCAAATTTCAAACATCCATATTCTCACGTGAAACTACAGGATTGCTGTAGATATCAAGGAAAATAGACCGGAGGTCATTTCTATTGAGTTCCTTCTCCACCTTGTCGAGCTGACGTTCTACGTATTCTGTAAACTGCTCCACATCTTCAGGAGAGTACAGATTGGAATATTTGTAAGTGTGGTGTACCATATCATAGGCGATATAGTTCGTTTTCCACAACTTGTAGCCGTCAATGATCCTTCTGTCCATTGCATGACGGATAGACTGATAACGGTCATTTTTAGTACAATGAGAAGCCTCCACAATCTCTTCGCGGGCAAGCGGTTTTCCAATATTGAGATGAATGTTGCCTTTCTGTTGCTGGATACCAGTCAAAATGCTGTCCAAATCCTCTCTTGGTCCCTTGACATATTTCTGGGTACGTGAAATCAGCAGTTCACGGGCCTTCCTGATATCACAAGGTTCATACTCGTAGGAAATGCTCAAAGGAACTATGTTCAATTCCTCAAAATTGGAGACGAAATCCTTCGTTCCGCTCATGTCCAGCATCTTGAGCAATCCTTGCTCAGTGGTATCGATTCCATTCTTGGCACGACCTTCACGTTGGGCGATCCATACAGAATTTTTTCCGGATGTCACACACTGGCGGATATACTTTGACAAAAGCTGAGAAGACAGATACAGGCTACGCGCACTAATGCCACGAATCACCTTGATCATACGGTTGGAACGAATCAGATACTCAATATACTTGTTGGAAAGCAGATTGTCGCCGACAGCAATCTCTGTCAGCGGAAAACCATTTCTTGCAAGCACTACTTGAGTAATGGCCGGATCCATGATGATGTCCCTATGATTGGACATGGCGACATACTTTCCATCAATATTTCTGATATTCTCTATGCCATCGTATGAAAAATTGTGTGCAGATGTATCCAGAACCCATTCTACAAACTTTGCCATCACCATGGACTGAAATTCATCGATGGATTTCAGATTTTTCAGAACCTTATACAGGTAATCAGGCTCTTCATTTGGAAAAACAACCTTGGACACGACAGGAACAACGGGATGTTCTGCCACTTCACTTAAGGCCTTGATAGCCTCTTCATCAGTATACGGACTGATACTTTCAAATTCATTATTTTCCTGACACATACTTTAAAAATTTACAGGATTTGAATACAAATCTATAAATTATTTTGCAAGGTTCAAAGGGATAGGTCAATTGTTTTAATCCCGTCTGTACAGAAGAGAACTGTCTCCATAGCTCAAGAATCGGAAAGAGTGCGATAAGGCATAATCATAAATTGTCCTCCAGTCCCCCCCCACAAAAGCGGAAACCAGCAAGATCAAAGTGCTCTCCGGCTGATGAAAATTAGTTACCAGATAATTGACCATACGGAATTTGAATCCAGGGACTATAATGATGCGTGTACCTATGACAAGCTGTTCCATCCCATATCTTTCAAGATAAGAAATGATGGCATCCAGCGCCTCTTCCATCGTGTACGGATATTCTCTTGTATAGGGCGCCCATTGCTCCACATCTTCCGGCATCCCTTTCTCGATACAGCTGACACCGATATAATAGAGCGATTCCAAAGTCCTCACGGAAGTCGTTCCTACGGCAATGATTTTCTTTCCGCAGTCACGAAGCCGTTCCAAGCATTCCAACGTCACGACAAAAGGTTCCCGGTGCATGGGATGGTCGGCCACGTTCGAACTCTTGACTGGCAAGAAAGTGCCGGCCCCCACATGAAGACACACATTCTGAATCTGAATACCCTTGTCAGCGATCCTTTCAAGCACGTTTTCTGTAAAATGAAGACCTGCAGTAGGAGCCGCTACAGATCCTCTATAATGAGCATACAACGTCTGGTAACGCTCACTGTCGATTGTCTCACTCTCTCGATTGAGATAAGGTGGAATAGGTACAGTACCGCATATTTCCAGTACAGAAGAAAAAGGGATACCATTTTCCCAAGTGAACTCAACCAGACCAGACTGGTCTTCACGTGAAATCAGACGCGCCTTCAGCCCCATATCCGCAATCCGCAAATCATTCTCAGGATTGTACAATGAAAGCAAATCATCTTTCCACCTCTTGGCATTTCCAATCACACAAGTCCACCTGCACTTGCCTATAGAAGCAAATGCAAGGTTATATTCCACAGGAGTATCCGGCTGTAGGCAAAAAATCTCAATGTGAGCACCAGTAGGTCTGACAAAATGTAAACGTGCCGGAACCACCTTGGTATCATTGAATACCATCAGCGCATCCTCCGGAAGCAGGTCCGGTAGTTCTCTGAAAATATGTTCATCAACTTGCCCGTCAATATATCTCAACAATTTGGAAGAGTCTCTTTCTGCCAAAGGATACTTGGCAATCCTATCATCCGTGAGGGGATAGTTGTAATCCTCAATATGAATCTCTGGTATCATCTTTAATACAAATTTAAACACAAGCAAAGAGTTCGTGAAAATTGAAAATTCAGGACAAAACTCTTCGTGACCACAAAAATACACAATCACACGAGAAATAGAAAATATAATTTACAATGCAGTTTCACCTTGGAGATACAAGATTATATACTCCATTATACACTTCCAACATATGTTACAATATTGCATACTTCTGTTTACATCTCATAATTTCACACTTGTCGCAAAAGAAATTTGTTTAGAATTGTAAAATATTACATCTGTAACATAAGTGCATTTTATACGCATTTTATTGAATTGATATCTAATTGAAACCCAGTTGTTTATATGATTAGATATGAATAGTGTCTTTATCTGTATAGTGTAAATTTTCAATTGTCCAGGGGGACTCCTTTGGAAATAGACATAAAACTTACAGATAATACTTATAAAATGAGGATATTACATGATAATACCTAAAGCAAATCTTTGCGCGTCGGACAACCTCTCCACTCTGTTCCGTATCTTTTTGTAATCAATTCACAAAAGTAAACGTGTCCCGGTTTCGAAAATTATTGCTACATTTGTAAAATCAATGTTCAGAACCATGAAAAACAGATTACAACAGTTCATCAACGCTGAAAACATATCTCAATCGCAGTTTGCAGACAAAATAAATGTAGCGAGGGGAAGCGTCTCCCATATCATCTCCGGAAGGAACAAACCCAGCTATGAGTTCATCCAGGCCATGATTGAACACTTCCCTATGCTTAATGTGGAATGGTTGATGACAGGCAGAGGAAAGATGTACAGGGATGTTACAAATATGAATCATCCCCCTGCCTCGAATCAAAATCTGTTTACAACTCCCCTCCAAACTCCCTCACCAACTCTGGAGACAGCCGAAAAGGAAGTTTTTCCTGGCAGCAGGGAGGAGCCAGAGCAAATTCTGCAACCACAACGCGGTATCAATCCCGAAAATCAGACGCAATCATCTGACAATCAGAAGACTATACAAAAAATCGTGGTATTCTACACCAACGGCACTTTTGAAGAATTCAACCGATGAAAGGCAGGATAGGCGGTCTTCCCTGCCTTTTATAGCACAGAACTGCATTAATTGAGGCTTTTTCCGTATATTTGCGGATGTAAACATCGGAAACTTATGTACAAGCATATCATCAGACCTTTGCTTTTCCTGCTCGTTCCGGAGAAAGCGCACAATCTTATCTTCAAGTGTCTGGACATCCTGTCCAAAATACCTTTTGCCCGGCCGCTTGTCCGCCTGATCTGCAAATACGAAAATCCAAAACTGGAGCGCGAAGTGTTCGGCATCCGTTTCCCCAATCCGGTGGGATTGGCTGGAGGACTGGACAAGAATGCCCAGCATTACAACGAACTTTCCGATTTCGGATTCGGCTTCGTCGAGGTGGGTTCACTGACTCCCCAGCCCCAGCCGGGAAATCCGAAACCGAGGCTGTTCCGTGTTCCGAAGGACCGTGCCATCATCAACCGGATGGGCATCAACAACGACGGTGTCATGGAAGCAATCAAGCACCTGAAAGCCAACAAGCCAGATGTAATCGTCGCCGCCAACATCGCCAAGAACACCAATACGCCCGATAACGAGATTGCCAAAGACTACGACCATTCCTATTCTCTGCTCTATGATTTCGTGGACATGTTCGTATTCAACATTTCCTGTCCGAATGTGGTCGGATTGACCAAGTTGCAGGACGTATCCTACATTTCTGACATCATGGACAACATTCTGGACAAGAGGATGGGTCTGGATGAATACAAGCCGATTCTCCTCAAGATTTCCCCGGATATCGGCAAGGAGCAGGTCAATGACATCATCGACTACTGTCTCCGTTCCGGCATTGACGGTATCGTCGCCACCAACACGACGCGTAGCAGAGACGGTCTGACCATCGGCCAGGAAAAGATCGATGCCATCGGAAACGGCGGCATGTCCGGCGCCCCTCTCTTCGAGAAGAGTCTGGAAATGGTACGTTACATCCATACCCGTTCCCAGGGCCGGCTGCCAATCATCGGAGTCGGCGGCATCATGTCACCGGAACAGGCGCAGATGATGCTGGATGCCGGTGCCTCTCTGGTGGAGATCTATTCCGGATTCATCTATGAGGGTCCGGGTCTGATCGGCAGGATTCTCAAGTCCATCGTCCGCTCCAAAGACGAAAAGGAGCAGGCCGCCAATAGAAAGCAGACTGCCACTGAAAAGTAATGACAAAAAACAACAATATGATCAGAGCATCCATCTGTACCATCGGGGATGAAATTCTCATCGGACAGATAACAGACACCAATTCCACCCAGATTTCCAAAGCGCTGGGCAGCATCGGCATCCGGACAGACCGCATCGTCTCCATCGCTGACAGGCAGGAAGACATCTTGCAGACACTGGACCAGGAGCTGAAGAACCACGACATCGTCCTGACGACTGGCGGACTGGGTCCGACCAAGGACGACATTACCAAAGAAGCGCTCGCCAAACTCACCAGCAGCAAGGGAATGTACCTTCACGAAGGTCAGTTTGATGTGATGAGCCGCATCCTTCATTCCAGGGGACTGGATGTTCTGGACATCAACAAGGCCCAGGCGATGGTCCCGGATTCTGCGGAGGTGATTGTGAACCAGCTCGGGACAGCCCCCGTCATGGTTTTCAGGCTCTCTAAGGAGCTCTATCCCCATCAGCCGGTACTCTATTCCATGCCAGGTGTTCCATTTGAAACCATGGCCGCTCTGAAGGATGTGATGAAGGACATCCGGCAGCACTGCCACATCCAAGAAATCCTCCACCGCAACATCATGACCTACGGCATGGCGGAATCCGCCCTCTCCGAACTGCTGGAGCCATGGGAAGATTCCCTTCCATCTGATATGCACCTCGCCTATCTCCCCAACCCTCTGACCGGAGTCAAATTGAGATTGTCCATCTACAATGCGGACGAGCAGAAAGACAACATCCGGCTGGAAGAGGAAACCAAGCGATTAGAGAGCATCTTGGGGAATCTGATGTATTCCGACAAGGAAGATACTTTGGAAAGCGCCATAGGCCACGTATTGAGTTCCAGTGGGCAAACACTCAGTGCGGCTGAATCCTGCACCGGTGGAGAAATCGCCCACTTGATCACCACCGTTCCCGGTTCTTCCGCCTACTTCCTCGGTTCCGTCACCTCTTATGCTGTTCCGGTCAAGGAAAAAGTACTGGGCGTTCCGGCCGAAGTCATCCTCGACCACGGCGTAGTCAGTGCAGAAGTGGCCGCCGCCATGGCAGAAGGAGTCCGGAAACTGACCGGCAGTGACTGGTCCGTCGCCACCACCGGATTTGCCGGACCCGGAGGTGGAGATGAAAGAGAACCGGAAGGTACCGTCTGGGTAGCCGTCGCCTCCGCAGCTGGAACGGTCACCCACCGCTTCGAATATCACCTGGACCGCAAGCACAATATCCAGCGCTTCGCCGCCTCCGCTCTCCATCTTTTGCTCCAGCAGATCCGGAAAATATAGCCCGAAAATAGGTTGAAAAGGTCTTCCCTACCGCCCTTTACTGTTTCCAGACCAACAAATACGAAAATTGGCTTAAACATCTGATTTACAATGTATAAAACATAGATGTTTAAGTCAATAACATTTTTGTTGCTTTTTGCATTATTCTATTGAATATCAGTATTTTCCACTAATTTTAACAACTTCCTCAAAAACACGCAGGAAATTGCCTCCGGCGACCTTTGCAATGTCGCTTTCGCTGTAGCCACGGCTTCTCATTTCCTCGAAGAGGACAGGCAGTCTGGAGATATTTTCCAGTCCATTCGGAGGGATGACGATGCCGTCAAAATCGGAGCCGAAACCGACGTGGTCGATGCCTGCGATTTCAACCGCATGGTCGATATGATCCACAACCGCCTTGTAGGAAGGACGCTCCAACTGCAGCATTTCCCTCTGTACCTGATGCCAGTTTCTCACAGCTTCGGGATCGTCAGGATGTGCCTTGAATCTCATCTCGATTTCATCGGCGCGGTCGCACCAGCCGGACTCGTCAAAGAACTTTCCGAATTCATCCGACAGGAAGGCCGGATAGAAATTGATCTGCACGACTCCCCCTTTTTCCGCCAGAGCACAGAGCATGTCGTCGGACAGGTTCCTCCGATGTCCGCAAAGCGCCCGGCAGCAGGAATGGGTCGTGACGACCGGTGCCTCTGAAAATTCGATGCAGTCATAGAACGTCTTGTCGGAAGCATGGGCCAGATCGACAATCATGCCCAGTCGGTTCATTTCCGCAACGACTTCCTTTCCAAACGAGCTCAGCCCTCCCCAACGGCGACCTTCTGCCGCAGAATCCGCAATCAGATTGTCTTCATTGTGGGTCAGAGTGACATAACGGACGCCCATCCGGTAGAACAGCCGCAGGAAAGAAAGGGAATCCTGGAGGGGTGCCCCATTTTCCATGCCCAGCAGAACCGAGAAGAGTCCCTTCTCCTTGTTCTTCCGGATGTCCTCTACAGAAAGCGCCAGGGCGGCAGTCTGCGGATTTTCGTCCAGGGAATCGTACACCTTGGACAACATCTTGAGGCAATAGGCGGTCGCCGCATCCGGGGCCATCTTGGGTGGAGTATATAAAGCGAAGAAGGAAGCATCCACTCCTCCCTTCTTCAACTTAGGATAATCGATCTGCGCCAACTCGTTGTCCAGAGCAAGATTTCTCAGACGGACCAGCTGAGACGGCGTATCACAATGAGAATCTACTACGAACATCTTTATCTTGTCTGCCTCCTGACTGCATTTTCTATTCTGGTGACACTCGATTTCTTGATGCCCTGAACCTGCAGGAGCGGATTGCCGCAGAATACCAGTTCTGAGGAATTGCTCAGGTCCAGTTCTATATTGTTCAATACATTGACCCAAGCCACAGCACTGTTGAGTACAACAGAGGCATTCTGAACTTCAAAGCGCTCTGCTTCCACTAGAGAAACTCCTTTTGAATTGCAGGTGAGCCTGTTTCCTTTCCCTTGCGCCGTCAGATGAGATGAATTGCGGGCAATTATGGCAAGAGTGTCCATCTGGCCGGCCAAACCAACACTGGAACTGCCAGAAAGACCGACCTGCACATTACTTGCCTCACACGTCAAGGCCATTGCAGATGAATTTTCAGTTGCAATCTTGACATTCTTGGCTGACAATTTCATCGTCACATCGGCATTCTTGCTCAAATTGATTTCGGCTACTCCTTTTTCTACATTCACATTGAGATTGTCAATCTTTGCCTGATCCTTTGCGGTCAAATTGAAAGAATGTGAATAGACCGGTTCTGATTCAGAGCTGATACTGGACTTTTCATTCATGTTAAGGACTGCCAGATTCGGCAAGGAAATGGTAATGTTCATGGTCGGAACCTTATCCCCGCCTCTATAATTCTTCTTCAAATATTTTGCACCTTCTTTATCCAGATCAACAATCAATGTGTTCTGACGGACATAGATATCGACATAAGGGGCCAAATCCTCATTGATTTCCCAATCGGCATGGTAGGTGGTGCTGTTTTCAAAAGTCACCTGAAAGTTTTTCCAGATTTCCACACGGTCAAATGGTGAGAAATCCTTGCTTTTGGAAACGGTCTGGGCATCCAGACCCCAGGCAGCGGCCAACATCAGTGCGGCGGCTCCCAACATGGTTATCAATTTCTTCATATTCTTCATAATTCTGTTATTGTCGTACTTGTCAGTCCAATGATTCGATCAGTCTGCCCCACTCTTCACTCATGGCATCCAGATCCCTCTTCTCATTGAGATACTCTTCCGTCAGAGCCATTATTTCATCATTTCCAGAAGGATGCGCAAGCGTCTCTTCAATCTTCTTCATCCGCTGCTCAATCTCTTCAATCTTCCTCTCCAGAAAGGAGATGCGGTTCTTCACCTTCTTCTCCTCCTTGGACAGCGCCTTCCGCTCCTGGAAATCCTTCTTGGATTCGGTCACCGTCTCCACCTTCTCCACTTTCACTTCCTCCTTATGGAAACGTCTTTCCAGCTCCTGGAGATTTTCCAGCTTCCTCTTTTCCAGGAAGAGTTCGACTCCTCCCAGATGCTCCTTCACCTTACCGTCCCGGAACTCATACATCTTGTCCACCAGGCCATTCAGGAAGTCACGGTCGTGAGATACTACAATCAGAGTGCCATCGTAAGCGGCAAGCGCTTGTTTAAGAATATCTTTCGACTTGATGTCCATATGGTTGGTAGGCTCATCCAATGCCAGCAGATTATGAGGTTCCAACATCAATTTGGCCATTCCCAGACGGGCACGTTCTCCACCGCTCAATACGGACACCTTCTTGTCAATGTCTTCTCCACGGAACAGGAACTGTGCCAGGATATCCCTGAGTTTGAGACGGATATCGCCCACGGCAATGTTGTCCAGAGTCTCATAGACCGTCAGATTCTTGTCGAGCACGTCCTCCTGGTTCTGGGCGAAATAGCCGACCTGTACATTGTGTCCGACCTTGCATTCGCCTGAAATCGGATCCAGCTGTCCCATGATCACTCTCATGAGCGTGGTCTTACCTTCACCGTTGCGTCCGATCAGCGCCACTTTCTCCCCTCTCTTGATTTCGATGTCGGCTCCGGAGAAGACGACTTTCTGAGGATAGCCCACCTTGAGGTCCGTGGCCTTGAAGACCACATCACCGGAACGTGGAGAAGGAGGGAACTTGACGGTCAGGACGGCCCTGTCGGTCTCATCCACCTCAATGCGGTCCAGCTTTTCCAATGCCTTGATACGGGACTGTACCTGGTTGGACTTGGTCGGCTTGTACCGGAATTTCTGGATGAAGTCTTCCGTCTTCTCAATCATCTTCTGCTGATTCTCATACGCCGCCATCTGCTGCACCAGCCTCTCTTCCCTCAAAGCCAGGTATTGGCTGTATGGCACCTTGTAGTCATGAATCTGGCCCAGCATCACTTCCACGGTACGGGTCGTGACATTGTCCAGGAAACGACGGTCATGAGAGACCAGCATGAGCGAGCCCCTGTAATTCTTCAGATAATCCTCCAGCCATTCAATGGACTCGATGTCCAGGTGGTTGGTCGGCTCATCCAGAAGCAGCACATCCGGACGGGAAAGCAGAATCTTCGCCAGCTCGATTCTCATGTTCCAGCCCTGGCTGAAAGTCTCCGTCTTCCGGTTGAAATCCTCGTCCTTGAAGCCCAGGCCGAGCAATGTCTTTTCTGCCTGGACAGCCGGCGGTTCTGACTTCTCGAAAGACAAAAGGTCATTGATCTCATTCAGACGGTTGATGAGTCCCATGTATTCGTCACTCTCATAATCTGACCTTTCCGCCAGACTCTGGTTGATCCGGTCCAGTTCCCTTTCCATCTGATGGATGGCATCAAAAGCGGTCATAGTCTCCTCCATCACGGTACGCCCCTTGTTGTGCGCCATGATCTGAGGGAGATAGCCGATTTTCATGTGGTTCGGCATGTCGATGCTGCCGGAAGCCGGACTTTGGATTCCGCAAATCAATTTCATGATGGTGGACTTGCCGGCACCATTTTTTCCGACAAGACCGATCTTGTCTGTCTCGCTTATATGAAAACTAATGTCATCCAACAGGTTGTACCCGCCGAATGACACTGTAATATTATTCAAAGAAATCATTTATATCTATCTGTCGTTCAATCTTTTTTCAATCAAATTGGCAAATATTTCAGGACAACGCACCACATTTCCTTTCTTCTTGTTGATGAAACCCGAGACGACCGTACCTTCGGCACAAATCTGCCCTTTCTGGTTCAGGACCTGCTGTTTCATCACCATCTTGGCACCAGGAGTCTTGTCCAACATGACATTCACGGTGACCACATCCCCCACTACTGCAGAAAACTTGTATTTGCATTCCACGGAGACAATGGGCAATTCAATTCCCTGCCGCTCACATTCTTCTATCGGGAAACCGATGTCTTTCATGAATTCAATTCGAGCCACTTCAAAATAACGGATATAATTGGAATGATGGACAATCCCCATCTTATCAGTTTCATAATACCTGACCGGAAATTTCGTTTCAAAATACAACATGAACTATTCCTCCTTATATCCATGCAGAAGCCGGAAAACTTGAATCCGGCTCCGCATGTCATCAAATTATCTTAACGGCTGTTCTTCAGCATGGCGATCTGGGATTCCAGCCCCTCGATCTTGGCCAATGAATCAGCCTCTTTCTTGCGTTCCACCTCTACGACTGCCGCAGGAGCATTGTTGACGAAACGTTCGTTGGACAGCTTCTTCCGGACCGTATTGAGGAATTTCTGCTGATACTCCAGCGCCGCCTCCAGTTTGACAAGCTCTTCTTCCACATTGACCAGACCAGTGAGAGGTACGAACATTTCAAACGTCCTGACCATGAAAGAAACACCCGCCTCGTCAGAATTGAACTCCTTCACCACTTCCACTTCGGAAATGTTGGCCAGTTTCGCAATCACCGGAATGACATCTGTCGGGAAACTGCCCTTGATGAGAAGATTGAGCGCCTCCTTCGGAGAAAGGTTCTTCTGCTGACGGATACCACGGATGCTGTTGACTGCCTCCTGTGCCTGTCCGAACTCTTCCAAGAATGCCTTGTCATAAGCCTCTGGCTTCGGTGAAGGCTGGAACATGATGGTCTCGTCCTCAATGCGGTTGTCCAGTGCATGCCACAACTCCTCTGTGATGAAAGGCATGACAGGATGGATCATCTTCAACAGGCTCTCGAAATAAGAGAGAGTCGCATCGTAAGTCTCCTTGTCAATGCTCTGTCCGTACTGAGGTTTGATCAGCTCCAGATACCATGAGCAAAAATCATCCCAGAACAGTTTGTAGGTCGCCATGAGCGCATCAGAAATTCTGAATTTGGAATAGTGGTCTTCCACCTGCTCCACGGTCTCGTTCAATTTGTCCTTGAACCATCTGACACTGATCTTGTTGGTCTCGCTCACTGCCATTTCCGGATCGACGGACCAGCCCTGGATCAGACGGAATGCGTTCCAGATCTTGTTGCAGAAGTTACGTCCATGCTCCACCTGGCTCTCATCGTAGAAGATGTCATTGCCGGCAGAAGCGCAAAGCAGCATACCGATGCGGACAGCATCTGCGCCATACTGGTCAATCAGCACCAGCGGATCTGGAGAGTTGCCCAGCTGCTTGGACATTTTACGTCCCAGTTTATCACGTACGATACCGGTCAGGTACACATTTCTGAAAGGCTCCTTGCCCATGAACTCGTCACCGGCCATAATCATACGGGCTACCCAGAAGAAGAGGATGTCCGGACCTGTAACCAGGTCGTTGGTCGGATAATAGTAAGCGAGGTCCTTGTTCGGCTCTGCGTCCTCGTGACCAGGTTTGTTGCTGTCAAATACGGAGATCGGCCACAACCAGGAAGAGAACCAGGTATCGAGCACATCCTCGTCCTGTTTCAGATCGGCACCAGTGACAGAAGGGTTGAGCTTCTGAGCCGCTTTCAATGCCTCTTCCGCATTGGCCTCCACAACAAACTGTCCGTCAGGGAGATACCAAGCCGGAATACGCTGACCCCACCAGAGCTGACGGCTGATGCACCAGTCGTGCACGTTCTCCATCCAGTGTCTGTAGGTATTTCTATATTTGTCCGGAATCAGTTTCACCTTGCCGCTCTCGACAGAATCCAGCGCCATGGCAGCCAAATCCTCCATCTTGAGGAACCACTGGGTAGAAAGCCTTGGCTCAATCACTGCATTGGTCCTTTCGGAATAACCGATTGGGGAAGTATATTCTTCTATCTTCTCCAGATTGCCGGCTTCCTCCAGCATCTTGACAATCTTCTTGCGCGCCACGAAACGATCCTCACCTACGAGAATCTGTGCCTTCTCATTGAGACGGCCGTGCTCGTCGATGATGTCGAGTACTGGCAGATGATGACGGAGACCGATCTCATAGTCATTCACGTCGTGAGCAGGAGTCACTTTCAGACAACCTGTTCCGAAGTCCATGGTAACGTAGCTGTCCTCGATGACCGGAATTTCTCTGTTGATCAGAGGAACCAGCACCTTCTTGCCTCTCAACCAATGATAACGCTCATCCTCCGGATTGACGGAAATGGCGGCATCGGCCATGATGGTCTCAGGACGGGTGGTCGCAATCACCAGGTATTTGTCGGTAGGATTGCCGTTTCCGTCAGAAATATAGTAGCGGAGGTGATAGAAATGGCTCTTGGTATCCTTGTGGATAACCTCCTCATCGCTGACGGCAGTCAATCCCTCCGGATCCCAGTTGACCATTCTGACTCCTCTGTAGATGTAACCTTTCTTGTAGAAATAGACGAAAGTATCGGTCACGGCTTCGGTCAGGTCCGGATCCATAGTGAATTTGGTTCTGTCCCAATCGCAGGAAGCACCCAATTTGCGGAGCTGCTTGAGGATGATTCCACCGTGCTCCTCCTTCCATTCCCAGGCATATTTCAAGAACTCGTCACGAGTCAGCTGATCCTTGGAGATACCCATCCCCTTCAACTTGGCAACGACCTTGTTTTCCGTAGCGATGGACGCATGGTCCGTACCCGGCACCCAGCAGGCGTTCTTGCCATCCATACGTGCCTTTCTGATCAGGACATCGTTCAAGGTGTTGTTGAGCACATGGCCCATATGAAGAATACCCGTCACATTTGGTGGTGGGATTACAATAGTATAAGGTTCTCTCTCATCAGGTTCAGAATGGAAGAATTTCTTTTCAATCCATTTCGAGTACCACTTGTCTTCCACTTCGGAAGGATTGTACTTTGCTGGTAGTTCCATATATGCAATTAAAATTATTTTCTTTTGACCGATGGCCTTCCACAGACCATCACACACTCTCGTCCTTGCAGAAACCTCATTTTCCACCAACCACGAGAAAATCGTACAAATATACGCATTTTTCTCCTCAACTTGAAAGAAATGACAACAAATCAGAAGTTGCCGTCAGGATTTTGTTTCACCGACGTTTATTTCGTATATTTGTCTGTCAAATACTTTCAATCAACAAGAATATGAATCAGAACAACAATAAAGACAAAGGTTTCAGCCTGGAGCTCAATGCAGAAGTGGCAAGAGGAACCTATTCCAACCTGGCTGTCATCAGCCATTCCCAAAGCGAATTCATCGTGGACTTCGCCACCATGCTGCCCGGCATGCCCAAACCTGACATCACCAACCGCATCGTGATGACCCCGGAAAACGCAGTCCGACTCGCCATGGCCCTCCATGACAACATCATGAAATACCAGCGCGAATTTGGAGAAATCAAGCTGCCCGGACAGCCGGAAGCACCTCAGCAGCAGGAAGAGCCACAGTCCGGAGACACCTTCGATCTCAGCAAAATGGGACCGTTCGGCGGCAACAACCTCTCCTAATCCCTCGAAGAAATGGTTGATTTAAGCAAGATCAAAGCACTGGTGTTCGACGTGGACGGCATCTTCACGAACGGAGGCATCTTCTGCGACCTGCAAGGCGAACTCTACCGTACCTTCGATGCGAAAGACGGATTCGGTATCCGCATGGCCTACATGAACGGGTACCATCTAGGCATCATTACCGGTGGCCGTTCGCTTTCCATCCGCGCCCGCTTCTTCACTTGCGGCATCACCGAAGAAGACGTCTATCTGGGTTCCCGCAACAAAATGGAAGACATGTTGGACTTCTGCAAACGGCACGGACTGGAACTCGATGAAGTGCTCTACATGGGAGACGACCTCCCCGACGCCGAAGTGATGTCCAAAGTAGGCATCTCAGCGACCCCTTGCGATGCAGTGGAAGAGGTCCGTCAGATTGCAGACATCGTCACCGAGCAGCCAGGAGGCCACGGCGCCGTCCGCTACATTGTCGAGACGGTCATGAAAACACAGGGACGCTGGACCTTCGACGTGCAGCAATACAAGAAAGACTTCTAGAAAATGATACTCAGCGACAAACGAATCATCTTGGGCAGCAACTCCCCCCGCCGGCGAGAACTGCTCAAATATCTGGACATTGACTTCACCGTCGATACCGGCAACACCTTTGAAGAAAAATTCGACCCGTCCACCCCACACGAAGAAGTGCCCCTTCTCATGGCGGAAGGCAAATCAGAAGGATTCCACCGTCCGCTCGAAGCGGATGAAATCCTCATCACCGCCGACACCATGGTCCTCTGCGACGGACAGATTCTGGGCAAACCCCACAGCCACGAAGAAGCGGTGGCCATGCTCCGCCTGCTCTCAGACAAATGGCACCAAGTCGTTACCGGAGTCTGCATCAAATCCCCGGAAATGGACTTGTCTTTCTCCGACACCACCGAAGTGCATTTCAAACCGCTCACCGACGAAGAAATCAACTACTACGTAGACAAATACCAGCCCTACGACAAAGCCGGCGCCTACGGTATCCAGGAATGGATCGGCTACATCGGCATTGACTGTATCGAAGGCTCCCACTTCAATATCGTCGGTCTGCCCGTCCAGAAACTGTATATGGCCCTGCAGCACTTCGAATAAAAAAATACACTACGACATACAAAGAAAACTGGGTCAAAGCACTGACCCGGTTTTTTATAGACTCCTTGCTCCCTACCGGCCTACGCCACTCAAAGCGAGCGAATCCACTCAACAATATCCTGCAACACGACCGGACTGATTGTCTGCTCGATGGAACTGTATTCCTGTGGCAAACCGGACCGGCATTCCTGAAACAGATGATTCAGCCCCGGATACTGTTTCACTTTGGATTTCCCGTTCTGCGGCAGCAGCTCCTCAATGGCAGCCAGGTTCACCGAAGAAACCACCTGGCAGTCCATGTCTCCGTTCAAGGCCAAAACAGGGCAACGGGTATTCTGGATGTCCGCAGCCGGATCGTAATTGAAGAAATACTCCAGCCAGGCATTCGGCTTGGACAACGCCATCTGGACATATTGCCGCTTGGTCAAAGGATATAGTTGCCCGGACAGCTCCGCAATCTTCTTGGCCTGCGCATAAAGACACTCGTCCCCCTTGACGCCACACCCGGCCATGCTGACGGCAAAATCGAGCAGCTGCTCCGCCCCAAGCATGAAAGCGACGCTCGCCCCTTCGCTATGCCCCAACAGGCCAACCTTCGAAAACTCCTTTCTCGTACGCAGAAATTCAATTCCGGCAACCGCATCCTCCGCCACCTCCTTCGTGTTCACGGTCGGAGCATTCCCCGACGACTTGCCCACAGCACGGTCATCATAACGAAGAGAGGCAATCCCGTTCCGTGCCAGGAAATCGGCGATCACCCAAAAAGGCTTGTGCCCGACAATTTCCTCGTCCCGATTCTGCGCACCACTGCCGGTAACCATCAGAACGACCGGCACCTTCTCTCCTCTCCGACACCCTTCGGGAAATGTCAATGTCCCCACCAAAGTGACATCCGCCTTGGCATTGGCAAAAGACACCTCCTCCGTAACATAGGGAAAAGGAGCCACCGGATGCTGTGGACGATTGTATTCCATGCCTCCTTTCTTCAGTTTCAGCTGGAACCTCATCCCCATCTGTTCAAACACACCACGAAGGACACCGTCTTCCGCCAAGTTTCCTTGGAAGCCAGCATGGATGGCCGGAATACCAATACTCAGAGAATCCGCAGAAAGATGCAGAATTTTCGCAGGGATCCCCTTCGCCGCCTGGTCAGGACTGTCCAAAAAACAGATTTCCCGACCCTCCGTATCCTTTTCAATATTCAGGACAATATGCAGTCTGGTCGGACCTGCCTCCAGAATCCCCATCCAGGCCCCGAACAGATTCTGTGCCCTCACGGAAGTCGCCGTCATCAGAAAAGACAGCAAAATGATTGTTTTGAATGCTCTCATGACATTTTAATATTGACACCATGAAGATAGTAAAACGAAATATAAATGAAAAAGCCATAAGAACATTTCTTACAGACATACGTATATGCAAGGTATATTCATTGATATATACAAACCAATCGGTGACAGACAAGATGATGGAAATAATCGGTTCCGTTGCCGTCCGTTGTAACCATTCCGGTGGAATATGCAAATAATCCTGGGCGGCACGCATTTTTCCATTTTGTGAACAGCGAGAATTCATTGTATTTTGTATGTTTGCAATACATGAACGATGAGGAGCCGATCTGTTATTGCCTCGAAAATGACTCATTGATCCTAGATGGCAAATACATTGGAATCTCTAAAATCAATTTGGTATTGCATTGAAGGAGACAAATGTCCTAAGTTCAGTATCCTGTATCAAATCAGGTGAACGTAAAAGTCAATCCCCCCATCAGCATCATCCCAGTATGGATATTTTCTGACCTCAATCTTCTTATCGAAGCGTTCTGCGATTTCAAGATATTCACAGACCATTTTCATTGCTCTGCGACTCTCCCTTCCATGGAACATACCCGCCAGCACGATCTTTCTGGCCTGATGCTTCTTCCCTGCAGAAATTCTGCCTGCTATCGCCTGCTTTTCATAATTTCCATATAATTCCTTACCACGTTTGAAGAGATTACGGCCTGTCGTCAATTTGCAGATTCTTGAACACTCAAAATTTCGTATTGAAAACACATTCTCTCCTTGTACAAGAATTAACTTAAGATAAGGATCATCGTCAATCGAATCCGTATTTCTTGCAACATAAACCAATGTCGTCCCATTATATGGCGGAACAGTAGAGCATGTCGCCAATCGTTCAGAAGATAGTCTCCCATAATAAACTGCACAGAAATCGCCCTCTTCGCGAGCAAGACAGTCTGCCATTTCCTGTGTCTTTTCGTTGTGTTTGATCATATGTAGTTCATTTTATCAGACTGGGCAGGATCCCTCTGGCAATATACCTTCTTTGCATGAAGACATAATGTCAGATAATGTTCAATGTGTAAAATTGATTACTTGAACAATACCCGTTCCCCAGATATTAAACATTTTACAGATGTATTCAATATAGACATTTCATTTCTGATAATCAAATGCAGGCCATAAAATCATAAAATACAATCCACTACGGATATCATTTCCACTTTTTCCCTCCCCATACATCACTGACAATATCCTGTCATGTAAACAATCTCTATCGCCATTTCAAAGCAGATTTGGATTATATCAATTTATTTGCTATATTAAAAAGCTCTATACCTTCCTATACATGATTGATCAGACAGTAAAGATACACGACCAATATACCTTTGAAATCAAACTCGGTTTTCATGCAGACAATGAAAATGACAAGGATGACTACAATATGAATATATGGATGTTCATTCCAGATAGTTTGGATATCAACCGTTCAACATACAAAAAGTCCGACTTCTATAGGGATATCAGAACCTATACCCGTCTAATTACTCCGACTTATCATCTGGATGACCTTGCAAAAGAGGATAATCTTCCCTTCTGTTTTCTGAAGAAAAGCATTGAAGAACTCATCACAACACCAGAAAGAAAGACACAATCTGATTTTGAATATCACGCCAAGATGTACATTTCCATTGTGAAAAGTTCGCTCCGTGACGAAATCAACAAAATATCAGCAGAATCACAGACGGAGACAATGGATAAAATGATTTTCTCTTACTTGCATGACTGCAACATGATCAGAAAGATGTACCGCAATTTATGGCAGGAGAAAATAGAATACAATGTCAACACCGAAGCCCAAAACACTTTCAGATTCTGTGACGAATTTCTCAGCAATCTGATGGAATATCATACGTTCAGGCTATTGAGCAAACTGGACAAATGCTTCTTGGACAAATGCAATGAATTCAGACAAGAACTTCTCGATTTGATTAAACAGGAAACGACTTATAGAGAAAAATGCCATTACCTCAACATTGAGAATGACAACAAACGCAAAAACAGAGACTTTGTATTTCGTATGGGACTTTTGAAAAAATACGTGGAATGTGTCCTGTTCCTTGACACGAAGAAGAAAAAAGATGGCATTGTCGCCGAGCAACTGTTCTTGAGCCTTGCTGCAGGTATCGCCATGATATTTGCCACAGTCATAAGTTTCACATTCAAGCAAAGGCTGGGTGCCTACACTCTTTCCCTATTCTTTGTCATGGTAATCTCCTATATGCTGAAGGACCGCATCAAAGATCTGTGCAGATTCTACTTCTCGAAAAAAATGAACAAACATTACTTCGACCATAAGATTGACATGCACATCCATAGAAGCAAAATCGGCACCATCAAAGAAGCAATGGACTTCATTCGGGAAAAACAAATTCCAAATCAGATACAGAACAAACTACATCGCTCTGCATTACTGGAAGCAGACAATGAAATCTACACAGAACAAACCATATTGTACCGCACCCGATTGTCGATCGATACAGAAAAACTCTGTTCTGCCAGTCAATATCCCCTATCTGGAATAGCCGCCATCATCAGAATGAACCTCTCCCACATGATTCTTAAAATGGACAATTCAGAATTTCCACTATTTTGTCCAGCCCCCCAGATTGGATACAAAAAAATCAAGGGAGAAAGAATCTACTATCTCTATTTTGTCATTCAGATACAACATAATTCCCAAGACAATCTGAAGGGATATAGAATTGCATTTAACCGAAACGGAATCAAGAGCATCGTCTCAGAACAGAAACAGAGATAAACCTGAAAAAAATAACAGTACATGAAAATTATCGAAAAACTCAAGAAAAACAGCACATTTACCAAATCCGTCGGCATTCCTGGAATTGTCACATTAATGTTGATTACCATTCTGGCGGGCCTCTTTCCTTCAAAAACCGAAATCGTGATGAACACCAGCAGAGACTTTATTTTTTCTCATCTCAGTTGGATGTACATTCTATTGTGCATTTTGTTTTTCGGATTCGTCTGCTTTCTCACTTTCAGCAAAGTTGGAAATATCAAATTAGGACAGGACAATTCAAAACCACAATACAGTACATTCTCTTGGATAGCCATGCTCTTTGCCGCAGGAATGGGGATCGGCTTGATGTTCTATGGTATAGGTGAACCGATGGCTCACTATGCGAATCCGGCCCTGGCCGACACACAGGAACTGGCCAAAGAAGCACAACTGAACACTTTTTTCCACTGGGGGTTTCATGCATGGACTATTTATGCCGTGATGGGACTCATCCTCTCCTATTTTTCATTCAGATACAACCTTCCCCTTTCTGTCCGAAGCGGATTGTATCCTATACTGAAAGATAAAATCAACGGACCGATCGGAGCCATTGTAGACATATTCGCTTTGTGCTGCACCTTCTTCAGCATCTCCACTTCTCTAGGAATAGGGGCGCTCCAACTCTGTTCCGGATTAGAATCCATGGGATGGATTGAGAATTCCACTTTTAAAACACAAGCAATCATCGTGATCATCGTCACTTCAATGGCCATCACATCTGCCCTGCTCGGAATGAATAAAGGCGTCAAAAGGTTGAGTGATCTGAATCTTCTGCTGGCATGTCTGCTTTTGCTTTTCGTGCTTTTTGCAGGACCGACCAATTTTCTCGTAAATGCCTTCTGTGAAGGATTCGGAAATTATCTGGGGAATCTGATTCATCTTACCTTTGATACCTATGCCTTTGAACCTGAAGGCATAGGCTGGTTCAGGGACTGGACCGTCATGTACTGGGCATGGTGGATTGCATGGTCGCCTTTCGTAGGACTATTCATAGCACGCATATCGAAGGGCAGAACTATCCGTGAATTCTGTCTGGGAGTCATCATCTGTCCATCTATCTTCGTATTCCTATGGATGACTGTCTTCGGAAATGGAGCCATCTGGATAGATGAAAATATTGCAGGAGGAGCCTTATCGGCACTTGCTGACCAGCCGGAAGTCTTGCTTTTCAAATTCTTTGACTATCTGCCTATGGGCAAATTGCTCACAGGCGTATCACTGATACTGATCGCTGTCTTCTTCGTCACCTCCGCAGATTCGGGAATCCTCGTCATTGACAACCTGACGACCAACAACAAGAAATCACCGGTATGGCAAAAGCTCTTCTGGGGCATCATGCTGATAGCAGTAACCATCATTCTTCTCAAGACAGGCGGATTGCGAGCCCTGCAAACAACTTTTCTTGTCACAGCTCTTCCTTTCGGACTTGTTATGCTGCTGCTATGCTACTGTCTCTGGAAAGCAATTAAAATAGATGTGATGTTCTACAAATACAAGTTCCCGTACGGTAGCCAGAGATGGGATGGAAGCAGATGGCACGAGCGACTCAATCAGATCATGTCATTCAATGACAAAAAGGACATCCATGAATTCATGGATACGATAGTACTTCCCGCTTTTCAAGAATTGCAAAAACAATTGAAGATATCAGGAATCAATGCTGTAATTGTTCACAACAAGAACAAATCTTCCAGTCTCTCATGGGAAATAATTATTCCTTATGACACCATTACAAATTTCAAATATGGTGTCATGGCAGAAAAAAAGGTCATGTCTGACTTGCTGCTGAATGAAGAGAATATGCCAGACAGCTCTTCTGATATCAGTTACATTCCTGTATCTTATTACAATAGCGGAAGACGTGGCAATGATATTCAATATTTATCAAAAGAAGAGCTTATTTCAGATATTCTTCGAGAATACGAACGCTTCCTGAACATAGTAGCAAATGCTGAAAATGAACTGCTTCTGGCAGATAAATCTGACATCAATATATAGAGACAGCATTATTCTTTCTTTTCAGATATCAACAACAGTTCATCTCCGACATGCAATTGCAGAGATCCATCTGGAATGAAATATTTCTCTCCTCGTCTGACGATCATCACGAGGGCATCATGCGGCAAGGAGATATCTTTAAGGGTATCTCCTTCCTCAAGAAGCCCCTCCGTTACAGTAAGGTCCGTCAATCGGGACCCCATCTCTTCTGGGATTTCCACCCCGAAATCACTTCCTTCATTTTCCAGTTCAGACGAAAGCTGCAGTCTTCGCGCCATCCACGAGATGGTCATCCCTTGCAAGACCAAAGACATGATTGTAATGAAAAAAACAATATTGAACAACTGCCTTGCTTGAGGAATATGTGCCATCACAGGATAAATCGCGAAGATAATCGGCACTGCCCCTCGAAGACCGACCCATGAGACATAAAAACGGGAACGCAATTTTATGTTCCTGAATGGAGCGAGGCACAGAAAGACACTTGCCGGACGAGCTGCCAATATCATGAACAAGCCGATAAGGAGACCTATTGGAGCGATTTCCAACAGTTCATGAGGATTCACCAATAACCCCAACATAATAAACATGATCATCTGAAACAACCACGTCAGGCCATCAAAGAATCGCCCGATTTCCCTACGATTGGCAATCCGAGAATTACCGATAAGCATACCGCCGATGTAGACAGCAAGATAACCGTTTCCACCAAGCATATCTGTCACGGAGAAAGCAAAAAAAGTAAAAGCCAATGTAAATATCGGATAAAGCGCCTTATTGTCCATGTCAAGATTATTTATGGCATATACCGCCAATTTTCCCAACCCATAACCGGCCAACAGACCAAAGCCAAATTGTCTGAAAAATGTAAACATTATATCAAACAATCCCGCGTTCTCACCTGTAATTAGTTGAATAATCACTACAGTGAGCATATATGCCATAGGATCGTTACTTCCACTTTCCAGTTCAAGCATAGGACGAAGGTTATATTTCAACTTCATTTTTTGAGACCGCAAGATCGCAAATACAGAAGCAGAGTCCGTTGATGACATCGTAGCGGCCAAAAGCAAAGATGTCATCAACCCAAGATGGATGCTACTCCAAGACATACCGGTTATCCACCAAATGAACAGCCCGCTAAAGGCAGCCGTCAGCAAAACACCGGCCGTAGATAAAACAAGGCCTGGCAGAAGGACAGGACGTATGCTCTCGAATTTAGTATCCATTCCCCCAGAGAAAAGAATAATACATAAGGAGACCATGCCTATGAATTGCGCACCTCGCATGTCATCATATTCGATTCCTAATCCATCTGTACCTGCCACCATTCCTATGATCAGGAACAAAAGAAGTGCAGGAACACCGAAACGATGGCCAGTCTTGCCTAACAGAATACTTGCAAAAAGCAATATCGATCCCAACAAGAGTATATTTTGTGTTGTTATAGATTCTATCATAAATTAAAAAATATGAACTTCTTCAAGAGAATGAATCCATTCTGCGATATCTTCCAACACGCCTGAACGGTTCACTGAAGTTGCCATCGCCAAGACTGACAGCAACATAATTGTCTTGAATCATCTCATGATGATTCCTACATTATCTATCTAAAGATAAACAAAATATCATTGACATCCTAATCGCAAGTATTGACAATCCTTTGGTCCAGGTCGTCAGAATTGGTTGGCCGTTCCAGTCATTCTCAAGCCCCGATACAAATTCATCTTGATGGCACAGGAACTGCACAGACGATGAAATCGCCGAAGCCAGCAGAAAGTAAAATGAAAAATCGGATCAGAGCTTTCTCTGACCCGACCAGTACCCTCTCCGTCTTAAGGAGTTCGCCGGACCTGCACAGGAAGATATGATTTCAATGTATCCAGTTGCACACTCAAATTTCCGGCAGTCGCCCCCTTTTCTTCACAAATCTGCGAAACGACTTAATAGCCGATGCTTGCGACGGGCTGATGGGGCGGCGGCATAGCTGAGGGGACATGAGCATTTCACGGATGTGGGGATAATGAAGCTGGCCTCCCCTGACGGGCTGTGGGGGCATCGGGGGTGGCCGTGGCGTTGTTTTCCGCTTTCCGGAAAGCTGGGAATGTTTATTTCTGGAGGTAGTTTGAGGTTTACGATTCGCACAATTTCTCCTGATTGCTCTTCGGTGATGATATAGAGTTTGCCGTTGTCGAAGGTGTAGCACAAGATGACATAATCGTCTTCGTCCGCTATCCGTAGGGGTGCCATATGGCCTTTTTTCTCATTTATGATAGCAATGCATGACTGTTCTCCGTCCTTGTAGAGGAAGATGAGGTTTCCTTGCCATTCCCAGACGTTTCCTATCATTCCGGCGTGTTTTGACATCCATTCTGGTCGACGTATCCAATCGAGCAGATCGTATTCGTCCACTTCTTCCAATGACGGAAAATTGCGGTCCGCGCCGAAGGTGATCTCCCATTCTCGGGTGACGGTTAGATCTGGATGGATCCGATAGATGTCTCTTCCCAATGAGTTCCAATATAGCAAGGTATTGTTTTCTCCTGGAACGAGCGGTGATCCTAATGTCAGTCCGCTTCTCAGTACCAGTTCGCCCAGTGTCTGCACAAAATTGAAGTTGGCATCATAGTATGCCGGAACTGGTGATATTCCTGTGGTGCCATTCCAGGACATACAGCTAGGCATAACAGTTTCTATTTCTCTCTGAAAACAAGAAATTTATGAAATTGAGAATATTGACAGGTAACAATCTGGAAACGAGCAAAGTTCCCTTGTCTGTCTTATTCTGCATTATTGAACAAGAACGCTATATCTTAAATACAAAGATAATATTTTTTCTAATTTGCTGCCTGCTGTGATTTGCCGGAGTGATTTCTCCATACCGGATTGTTCAAGCGGATTCCGTTTA
>JAHHQQ010000018.1 GCA_020026275.1 Bacteroidales bacterium | reverse complement strand
TGCGGGTGTCTCAATCTTTTCTTAGGGTCCAGGTGATGCAGTTCAGGGCTCCGCCTTTTTGGATGATTTCGGGCATGAGTACCTGGCGGATTCGTTTGTCGGGGAAGAGCCTCTTGAACTGGGAAAGCGCCTGTTCGTCTTCTTCAATGCCCAGGGCTGGCAATATGATGCAGTCTTCCGCTTCGAGGAAATTGATGTAAGTCCAATTCCTTTCATCCGGTTCCTTGACGTCGTAGGACAGTTTGTGGACAGTGAAAACAGCTGACAGCCTTTTTTCCATTTCCCTTGCCAGATCCTTGTCATAGTCACTGTAGTTGGTCATGAGCACTTCTCCTTTCCGGACAGGTCTTACAATGCCGTCACTATGTCCATAGCGTTCTTCCCGGTCCCAGGGAAGCAGCAGCAGTTTTTTCTGGAAAAGCTTCTCCAATTCTGAAATGAGCTTTTCCCGGTCGTATCCCGGGTTCTCGCAGAATATTTTCTCGGTCATGATCACCCGGTCATCGGCAATCACGACATTTCCTCCATCCAGAATGATGTCTGTGCTGATGCTGTCTATTCTCATTTCCCGGAGGATGGGGGTACAGTCGGTGATATAATATTTATCTGAATGCTCCTCTAAAAGATAGTCCGGCCAATACTTGTATTGGATGAAGCGGAGACTGTTCACCTGAATCGGCATGAAATCCCGGCACCAGTAGTCTTTGGTGTGTGGCAGCCAGTCATACTTGAGTTTCAGTTCGTCCAGTGTTTGGGTGAGACGTTTCGTGAAAGCAGGGAAGTCCTTTTCCAGCCATGGAGACAGATAGATTCTGTTGGGATTATTTGCATCATAAAATTCTGTATTATAGAATCGTAGTTCCCGTTTGTCTTCCTTGAAGATTGGCTTGTTGCTTTTAGTTCTGCCAATCTCTTTCTTTATCGCATAGTCCAATGTTTTTCTACGTTGGCTTGGTTTTTTGTTTAACAATTCCTTCTTCCAGTCCTTGTCTGCTTCAGCACATACTTCGTACTGGAATACGTTCTGTCGTTTCATTGGCTCAATTTCCAGATCAGCTGTCGGATCATCATCTGTCCACTTTATCTGCATTCCTTCGTCAGTAATAGGGGAGTAGGGGTAAAGGCAGTCATATATGTGTGTGGAATGGTCATCTACGGTCTGTGTGTCAAATCTGTAGAATCCTCTGATCAAGGCTGATGCCCTGACATTGATCTTCTGCCTGTTTATCATTTCTTCAGGCGAAAATTCAAAAGCAATGTCTATTCCGGACTGATGGTTGTTCAGTACAGCTGTCTTGTCGAACAAAGGGACTTCTGCTGTGAAAGGTTTGTTTCTATGATAAACAATGAAGTCATGAATCAGATGACCTTCAGGTATTTTTTCACCTGAATACATGGCGTCCAGTGATTCTTTGATCTTGTTTGAAAAATCATCGAGCTCTTTTTCTGTGTATTGTTTGTCCTGCTCAGGAAACTTTTGTGCGAGCTCTTCATGATAGTATATCTCCACGCATGTAGGTCTTATCTTTTGTACTGTCACATTACCGTGTTTGACTTCAATGTGACCATTCAAAAGGGCATGGACAATATTGTCAAAAGCTCCTTTCTCGTCGGATTTGCTGTTTTCGCCGAAATAATTCCCCTCACAGATCTTGTTTCTGTAAGCTTCGTGCTTCTTCTGAAAATCGTTGATGGCTTCTTGTAGTTTCATGGTTATGTCGTTTATGGATTGTTTGGGTTATACGCTGTTCTTTCAGTATCTGGCATTGGCAAAATTATCTCATACTTTTGAATCACCCTAAAAATTAGTGTTGAAAAGTGTTAAAATTTTATAAAAGTTATTTTCTAAAAATGTATTTGTTTTTTTTGTTGGGGATTTTTTTAGGATTCTGAGGGGACTGTCGTTTCTTGATATGGAGAATTTGGGCGGTTGGGGGAAGATGGGTTTCTGGAGTGTCAGAAGGGACTTTTATGGGGGCAAGGTGGACTTTTGGAATGGCAATATGGATTCCGGGGGTTGGGACATGGAATTGTCGGAATCGCTGCTCGGCTGGGCGTTTGGGTAAAATGTTTCAAATGTAGGGTATATTAAATCATGACGGCTGAAGATATTTTGTCTGCTGCCTGTTGTTATCCATGGTATATTCCTGGCTGTTCAAGAACAAAATAGGATTGGTGACAATCAGATCCTTTTCATTCTTCTGTTCTCCACCATGTCTGTTCCTTCCTGCATTTTTCTCAATTGTTTTTCAAAGTCTTTTGGCTCAAACTTTCACCATGACTACGAACTTTTGAGTAAGTGAGGATTTTCGGCAGTTGGTTTTGGCGGCCGGGAATCAAGTGAAGATTCTTGATCAGAACGAATATGTTTTAAATGTTTTATAGTTATATTTACAAATAATAGAAAATACATTCACTTAAGGTATGCAAAAGAAATACACTCCCAGGCCACTGGATACCAGTGATGTGATCATTCCAGAAAGTTTGGATGAAATAGCAGAAGCTATGGCCAAGAACGTACATGAAGTATGGTCGCAAGGACGCATAGATGATGGTTGGACTTATGGTGATACCCGAGACGATGAAAACAAAAAACATCCCTGCTTGATTCCTTATGAGGAACTTTCAGAACGGGAAAAGGACTTTGACAGACACACTTCTCAGGAAACAATCAAATTTTTGCTGAAGTCCGGTTACCTGATTATTAAAGACAAATGACCAGCCATATGCCACGATTCGAAGCTGGTAAGTTTCTCTGATTTATATTTGCCAGATTTGCAATTGTCGGAACAGATTCTTCGGCCTATGTCTATATTGCGATAGCGTATGAAAGTACATGGAAAATGGAGGTTGAAGGTAGACCGCTCCTTCTCTGCCGCACAGATACGTCAATTTCTGTGGGTCGTCTTTTTTTTATTTGCCGGATATTTCGGCTTCTCATTACTCAACAACCTGCTGCCGAACCATCCGGTAGAGAATTCTGGTCGGATCCTGGATTTGCTGATTGATCCTGGTTCCTTCACAGGAGCGAATTCGGAAAGTTCTATCTGGACGAAGCTTTTCGAACTTACCATCGTAGTGTTCGGAGCCGTTATCTTCACAGGAGTACTGATTTCTGTAATTTCAAATATGCTGGATGGAAGAGTAAACTCATTCAAGGCAGGAGAATTGCGTTACAAATTTTCGGATCATATCCTAATTCTTGGGGCGAACAAGATGCTTCCCAATATGATTCGAGATTTCATGAATGACCAAAACTTAAAGAATAAGGACATTGTCATCATGACCAATCGTGATGTTGAGAATGTAAGAAGCTATCTCCGTGCAGAACTTGATGAGATCCACTTGAAAAATGTTGTCCTGCTCTTTGGTAACCGTAATTCGAACGAGGAACTCCAGCAGTTGATGGCAAAAGATGCCAATTGTATCTATATTCTCGGTGAAGGAGAAGAATTGCAGCATGATTCTATAAATGTGGCCTGTTACCTCAAATTGGTAACGATTTGCAATAAGCCGGAAAAACATATCAAGTGTTTTCTTGTGATTGAAAACTCAACATCCTATCACATTCTCCAATTTCAGAAGAAATTGGGAGATGGAAATGAGACTGGCCTTCAGCTCACCATCATCAATTCTTTGGAGAATTGGGCACAACAGGTACTCGTTTCAAGAAAATATAAAGATATGGTTTACCCTCCGATAGATCGAGGAGGTATCAATCATGACAGCAACAAGCACGTTCACTTCGTTGTGGTGGGCATGACGCAAATGTCCCTTGCAATGGCCAATACGGTTGCTCATATCGCACATTTCCCTAATTTCAGGACAGGAAAGGGACCGGGAAGCAACAAGACAAGAATCACATTCATTTGCCCGGACATCAAGCAAGAAATGCATTTTTTCAAAGGACATTACAGCCAGCCGGTTACCCTTTCGCTTGTAAAATATCTTTCATTTGATCCGGACGATACGGAACCGGATGACACACCAGACGAGAGATATGGTGATTTCATTGACATCGAATGGGAATTCATTGATGGGGGCATTGAGATACCGCAAGTGAGAAATCTCATAGGACAATGGTGCAAGGATGAAAGCCAGATTCTGACGATGGCTGTTTGCGGGAAAGACTCTACGGCCAATACTGCCAGTGCGCTCTATCTGCCAGACTGTGTCTTTGAAGGACAAGTTCCGGTTTTCGTATACCAACCATTGATGGGAGAAATGCTCGAACAGGCACATGCAACAAAACGTTATCAGAATATCTATCCGTTTGGAATGGTGACAGACTGCTATGATTTTTCACTTAGAGAAAGGCTCAAGAAAGCTAAGAGAATCAACCATATCTACACTCAGGGTTCATCTTATGTCCACATGGTAGAAGAAGATAAGCTGGACAAAGATTGGTACGGACTTTCTTTCTCAGAAATGCAGTCAAATATCTATGCGGCAAACTCTATTCCAACGAAACTACGTTCTATTGGTATTTCGGATGAGAAAAATCCAGGAGTGTTCAAGGAAAGAATGCTGACGGATGAAGAGATAGGTTGGTTGTCAGAATGTGAGCAGAATAGATGGAATATGGAGAAGCTGTTAGTTGGTTTCCATGCTCTGCCGAGAATAGGGAAAGATGGAAGCGATTCGCCTGATATCATCGAAGAATCCTTGAAAAAATTCATGCAGGAGAATGACATCTCAGACGAGAATGTTGTAAAGAAGGAATACTTTACCCACAAGAACATCAGGCCATATAAAGACCTGGATGATAAGGATAAATTATACAACAAGTTGATGATTAGGCACTTATTTGATATTATAGTGTCATGAATCCGTTTGGCAATATAGAAAATCATGGATAAGCACCTTATTGAAAATCCCCAGATACGAATTTTCATTTCTTCAACATTCAATGATATGCAGGTTGAACGGGATTATTTGGTGAATGACGTTTTTCAGCCACTTCGTCAAGAGGTTGTTCTGCGGGATGTCTCTCTGGTGGAACTGGATTTGAGATGGATGACGTTCCGATGGAATGGATTATGCCGCGAGGGCTTATGCAATTCGCAATCAACTGTTGTTTTGAAACAGTTGGGCTTTTGAGTAAACTTGATAAAGCAAAAACAAGAATCACACTAATAAAGATACTTCATTTATGGAAGAAAATTTTAGATTTCTATGTGTTTCACACGAGGACTTTGATCCGTATTTGTCATTGGCTGTAGATTTTGGCGAAGATATGTCTCTTGTCTTCATTTTTGATGCATCGCATTGCACCTCAGAAAAATGTAACTACATAGGCAGACTTGCTCTCGATAAGACAAATACCTCACTTTTGGCTCTGATCAATCATATCAGCGTTCCTGAACTGATTGATTTTTTGTATAATAAATTCAAGATAGAAGGTTACTGCATTGAGCCCAAAGTGGTTCTTGACCTGTTTGATGATATTGTTGAATATCTTGACAAGCTGAAGATAAAATCCGAGTACAAAATTGAATACAAGCAAATAAGGGGTATCGAATCGTAGTTGCAATTTGTGCAGATTCTTTGTCTTTTCAGTTTCATTCTGCAATGATTCGTCATGCAGGGACTTTCTATGCCGGAATTGCATGTCAGTTTGTCGCCAGTGTATTCCTGAAGTTGTTTGTTTTCGGTCTTTCTTGGGGAATGTCAAGAAAAATTTCGACATTTTTTCTACTGTTTTGCGGTGCGTTCGAAAAAATAGCTATATTTAAAGGAAATCCTGTATTGCTTGTTCTGATGGGCCCCCCCGAACCTGTACTGCTTTTTAATATTGATATAGAAATTCGAATAACTAAATTGCCATGAGACGTTATAGGTATGGAGTGATCCTGGCTGTGATGATGTTGTTTTCATATGTCGTTGCTTATTCCCAGGATTCTATCCAGATAGACGGACATATTGTTGATGAACAGGGGGAACCTTTGGTCGGTGCTTCTGTCATGGTCAAAGGGACGGCAAAGTATGCTGTCGTATCCGATGTCAACGGGCAGTTCAAGATTCGGATTCCTGGAGTTGTTCCCAAGGTGATTCTTGAATTCTCTTTTGTAGGCATGGAGCCAAAGAGCATCACCTTTACCGGAAGTCATACCGATGTGGAAGTTGTCCTCAAGAATGATTCTGTGCTTGATGAGGTTATTGTACAGGGGTATGGCCGTGTCCAGAACAGGGAGGATCTGGTCGGCAGTGCTTTTCAGGTCAATTCTTCTGAACTGGAGTTCAAGCCGGTGGCCCGTGTCGATAAGCTGCTTGACGGACTGGTGCCTGGTATGCGTATCGAAGCGAACACTGACTCTCCAGGTTCGACTCGTACACGCTATACGACCAGAATTCGTGGAGAGGCTTCTTTAAGTGCATCCAATGAGCCCTTATGGATTGTCGACGGGGTTCCTCTGTATACTGGTACGGGAACGAATGCTATTCCCGGCATGTCATATTCTGTGTCTCCTCTCTCATTTATCAATACAGATGATATTGAATCCATCACTGTATTGAAGGATGCTTCTGAGGTTTCCATCTATGGGGCCGATGGTGCGAACGGAGTCATTCTGGTGACGACCAAGAGCGGAAAGTTCAACCGTGAGGAACTGAAGATCAAGGCAACCATACGTTATGGAATCTCCACCATTGATGAAAGTACCCGTTTCAAGACCTTGAATGCGGCACAATATCTTTCCTATGCCAAGGAGGCATGGGTGAATGGGGGAGAGGATCTGGCTCTTTTCCCATATCAAGACAATCCTCACAACAGCTATTCTACAACGGACACGGATTGGCATGATTTGTATTATGGTGTGGGGCAGAATGCATTGGCAAACCTTTCTCTAACTAGTAGTGGAAAGAAATCTGCCACGTATTTCTCTGTTTCCTACTATCGGGACAACTCAACAGTGAAAGGAAATACCCAGGACCGGTTTTCAGCCAGATTGAACAGTACTTACAAGTTAGGCGAGAAGTTTACGGTGAAGCCGAGCCTTTCGGCCTCCTATAACATCAATGATATTTTCTCACCATCACATGAATACTACAAGATTTTGCCGATCTTCTCTTTGTATGATCCGGACGGTTTTACTTACAGGTTGTACAATGATTTTGTGGATGGAAGAGATGCCGAGGGCAATTTGATCTGGAAGCATTCCAAATTCTTCAAGAATTCGATTGTTGAGAGGGAGTTGAATGAGAATATCCAGAAGACATTTGCGACAGATGGCAATTTGCTGCTGCAGTATAAGATCATTGAAGGCTTGACTGCAACGGCTCAGTTCGGTGTGTCTTATCAGCATGGTCATGAAACATTGTACAAGTCCAGGAAATCTTTGGACGGTATCGTGAATGGTCTTCCTAAAGGATATTCCAAGAGAAGTTCAGTCAATTTCCTTACCTGGACAAATATAGAGAGAATCAATTTCAACAGAAGTTTCGGCAAGCATACAATCAATGCTCTTGCAGGTGTTGAACTTTCGAGTAAGGGCTATAATACGTTATATGCATCTGGATATGGTTTTGTAAATGACAGGATTCAGGAAGTCGGTTATTCGGAAGAAGCTTCCAGAACAGGGTACAGTAGTACCAGTACGACCAGAAAACTTTCTTTCTTGGCACAAGGTGGCTATACCTTCGATTCGCGATACAGCATCCAGCTGAACATGAGACGAGAGGGCAATTCTTCATTTGGAAAGTTTGCACGTTGGGCAAATTATTTTTCAACAGGTCTGGCTTGGAATATTCATAATGAACCGTTCTTCAACAGGTCTGTATTTGATATGCTGAAATTGAAAGTTTCTTTCGGCACTAGCGGTAATTCTCGTGTTGACAGTGCACAGATGCGTGGTCTGGGAATGTTCACATATGGGGATTCCTACTCATACAATGGAGAGATAGGGGGCGTCGTTTCTACACCTGCCAATCCAGGAATCAGTTGGGAGACGACGTATATGTCAAATATCGGTCTGGATATGAAGTTGTTCAAATGTATTGACGTCGCCTTGGAAGGCTACTATAATTATACTACCAATCTCTTGAGTAAAATGTATACGTCACGTGTCATCGGAGACCAGAGAATCTATGGAAATGTCGGAGAACTCTCCAACCGAGGTATTGAGCTTACTGTCAGGACAACCAATTTCAACAGGGAAGAATTTGGCTGGAATACGGATTTCAATGTATCTCACAATGCAAACAAAGTAGAAAAACTATCTGACGGCAAACCGATTTCCTATTTCTCGACAATCACAGCTGAGGGTTATGATTCCAAATCATTCTTTCTGGTCAGATGGGCTGGTGTAGATCCGACCAATGGTGCACCGATGTGGTATGACAAGGAGGGTAATCTGACTTATGTCTATTCTGCTGCTGACCGTGTCATCAATTATACTTCCACGCCGGTGGTTTATGGCAGCATGACGAATAGTTTCCGTATCTGGAATTTCAATCTGTCTTTCCAGCTCAATTATTCGATTGGTGGACATGCTTTGTGCTCTTTGGGTACGAATGCGATTACAGATGGCTACAATATCATAGACCAGAACGTGTCTGTCAATTCATTGGATTACTGGAAGGAGCCGGGAGACGTTTCTCCTAACCCAAGGATCTCGACCATTTCTTCCGACTCCGGAAGGGCATCAACCCGTTTCCTGTATTCCAAGACCAATGTCAATCTGCAGAATCTGTCCTTGTCCTGCAATCTTCCGAAACGCCTTGTGAAGAAGATGAACATGTCTTCTGTCAGGTTGTCCTTGATTGCAGACAATCTCTATCTATGGACTCCAGACCAGAAGAAAGGCTTGAACTCCTACAAGACCATGATGTCCGGTTATCCTGTCCAGAGAACAATTTCCCTGAGCTTGGATATGGCTTTCTAAAATTATCGGATTATGAAAAAGACAATTGAAAATATATTTATAGCGGTTCTGTTTCTGTTTGTTTCCTCGTCCTGTTCATTTCTGGAAGTGGATGAAAGGGGAAAGACAGATACGGATTCCTTCTTTGCGGAAATTGAAGGATTGCGGACGGCCCTGACGGGTCTGTACAGTTGTGCGTATGATTTCTTTGATGATCAGATATTGAAATATGGAGAAGTGGCCGGAGATAATCTTCAGTCAGTCAGCATCGGATCGGATGCGTCCATGTATTACCAGTATAATTTCTTGTCAGAACCAGACCAGGAATCGTCTGCCGTCGGTTATATCTGGCGACGTGGTTATGTCGTGATAACGAATGCCAATACAATTTTGAATTATACGGATGAATTGAAGGAGGAGTATCGCAACAATGTTGAGGAGATTACCAAGATTGAAGGACAGGCATTGTTCATGAGGGCGCTTGCCCACATGAGTCTGGTACTTTGTTATGCCCAGCCTTATGGATATACAAAGGATGCATCACATATCGGAATACCTCTTGTTACCTATGTGGTGGGTACATCCGAAAGGTTGTCCAGAAAACCTGTCCGGATGGTATATGATCAGATCGTCAAGGATCTGGAGAAAGCCAAAGCTTGTTTGGGAGAAGATACAGGAGATACAGATTATGTGAATGGACCAGCCTGTGATGCTTTGCTGTCCAGAGTCTATCTCTATATGGAAAAATATGATAAGGCTGAAGAATATGCTGATAAAGTCATTTCAAAGTTCAAGTTGACGCCACATGACCAGTATTTGGCAATGTTTACTGGTGAGGGGAAGGGCAGTGAGGCTATTTTCCGTCTGACAGGGAAATATGCCGGACAGCGCATGAGGATATTCTATGATTATGAATCGCCTCATTATCTTCCTGCGGATGAATTGACCTCTTCTTTTTCCCCAGACGATATAAGAGCTGGTCTTCTTAAGGCACCTGATGGACATAAGGCATGTATGAAGTATTATGATCTCAAGTCTGATTCGCCCGTCGAGAGGTATTACAGACTTAATATTTTGAGACTTTCAGAGATCTATCTTATTCGTGCTGAAGCCAGATGTATGCAGGATGATCTGAAAGGAGCCGTGGATGACATGAAGCAGGTCATGGCCCGGGCAAAGGGGGTGAAACCTTCAGAAATATCCGATGGACAGATTTCAGCTTCTGATCGTGGTGAATTGATGGAATGCATCAAGGTTGAAAGGAACAAGGAACTGTGTTTTGAAGGTCACAGGTTCTTTGATCTGGCCAGATGGGGAGATGATGTTGTCCGTTTTCCTGGAAGTAATTCTTCCGTAAAGAGATTGGAATATCCAGATTACCGTTTCGTGCTTCCGATTCCGCAGGTGGAAATGGAAGCGAACGAGGCGATGGAACAGAATGAAGGTTATTGATAAGACAAGTGTCATGAAAAATTGGAAGGAAATTATAATGGTACTGATGCTGCTTGGGGCGGTATCTGCCTGTTCGGTAAATGAACCGGTCGTATTCGAAGATGCGTTTGTATATCTTTCTGATGAGAAGGGACAGATTTCTTCTGAAATTCCATGGGACAGCAATCATAATTTGATGACATATTATGTCTATCTTGTCTGTCCTGGAGGTTTCGGAGATGTTTCCATTGATTATGAACTGATTGTCGGAGATGGTTTGAAAGAAGGGGTGGATTTCAAGCATATCCGGAATACGGCAAGTCCGCTTTCTTTTCCGGAGGGAGTATATCGGAAACCGATCCGTATAGAATGGCTGGAGCATGAGCTGGATCCCCGGAAGGACAACTCTCTCACCATTTCGCTCATCGGCACAGACAATGCAAAAGTGAATCTTGGAAGGCCTGGTCCCGGCCATTTGGGCAAGGAGTACAGGATTCGGAAAAAATGAAAATACGAATATTAAATTTCAAATGCTATGAAGAAATATATTGAAATGTTGTCTATCTGCATGATAGGCCTTGTACTTTTTGGCGCATGTGCGAAAGAGGAATCAAAGGAACCGGAAGTCGAGACCGATGGTAAGGCCGAATTGCTGACGTATGGCTTCTATAAAGCAGACAATGCAGGACTTTCCGCTGATTATGTAGTGAAAGCTGTCGAGTCTGAAATGGTTATAAGGCTACCAGAAGAAGTGGATAAGACTAAGCTTGTTGCACGTTTCACTGCAACAAGAGACGATCTGGTACTGGTTGGGACAGTAGAACAGGTGAGTGGAAAGACAGCCAATGATTTTACTTATCCGGTGGATTATGTAGTAAAAGATAAATCTTGTGGAAAATCGAAAACGTATACTGTAAAGGTCGGTAAGATTCTGAAGAAGGAATGGACGGAAGCCGGTGTCTTCAAGGCCGGAGGTTTCCCTGTCAGCAATTCCGTAATGTGTGTCAATCAGAAAGACGGGCATCCTTATTTCTTCGTCTTGCGTAAAAGAATGGTTGGAGCAGATGAGATAGAGGCTGGTTTGGTCGCTTCCTATTCTGACGGTGTGTTCACCGCGGGGGAAGAAATTACTTTTGATGCCGATAACAAGACAGTTGTCGAGGCAAAATATCCAGATATTGCGGCAGACAAGGATGGTAACGTTTATGTCGCTTATTATAATTACAAGTCCTCTTCTGACTTTAAGACATTTGTAAGAAAAGCGGATGGCTCATCCATAGGTGGTCCTTTTTGCAAGACTAAAAATGGTCAATATATCCAGATTGAGAAAGACCCTTCAAGTGGGCATTTCATATGTGCTTCCTATGCTAATTCTGCAGTCGGTTCTATCGTCAGGCGAGGATTGGATCTTTCGTACTATAAAGGGGGAACATGGGAATCAGAAAATACAATTGCTGATTTTGGCAACAATGAAGTGCATAAGGTTTCTACATGTGTTGTCGGTGACAAGGTGTATATGGGAGGACAGCTCACTGGTAAAGGAAAGGCCCATTCGTATTTTATTTACAAATTCGACAAGGGGGCATGGCATAAGGTTATTAATGTGCTTCCTGACAATATGAGTGGTGCTGCTCAACTTCTTCCGGCTCCTATTGCCGTGGCTGAAGATGGTACATGCTATATGCTTGCCGGCAATGACAGCAAGGAGAATGGAAAATGGTTCATCACTCTTATGAAGTGCAAAGATGGAAAATGGATGAATGTGGGTTCCACTATTGTTGATAATGTCAACAATGCTCCTGCCAACAAATATTCTGAGTTTGATTTGGCTATTGTCAATGGTCAGCCGATTGTCGTGTTTTTGAATCAAGATAGTGCAGACAAGAGATATCCATGTGTCTTGACATGGAATGAAGAGACGAAAGATTGGAATGAGGTCATCAAATTGAGTGACCTTCCTGTCAAGAGAGGTACTCTTGATATGTCATTCAATGACAAAGGGGTAGGTTATATCTCATTTGTAGATGCTCAGGCTAATGTAAGTCCAGCTCTGCATCTCTACAAGTTTGACCAGGGAAAAGATGATCTTCCCGAATAATTGGATAATGGCAATTATTTCATAACTTCAAGTCCGGTTTTGTGCCGGACTTTTTAATTGAAGATTTACAAGATGAAGAAGAGAATAGTTTCCATTTTGGTCGTATTGTCCACATGCTGCGTTCTGGCCGCACAGCAGAAGGGGGACGTGATGGGCCGTGTATTTGTCGATGCCAATGGTGACGGCCGGTGGAACAAAGGGGAAAAAGTGGTCAGAAATGCGGGAGTGTCGGACGGTTGCTGTATTGTATGGACGGACCGGAAGGGCCGTTATCATTTGCAGACGGATGCAGAATTCCTGTTTCCGGTAGTTCCGGATGGATACCTTCCTTTGGAAAAGGGGTTGCAGAATGGATTGATGTTTCCACTTCAAGGTCAGAAGGGCAATCTGGACATTCCTCTGGTCAGATGTCGTAAAAAGGATCGTTTCCGTGCCGCTATCGTGGGTGACGTGCAGGTTGACAGTCCGGAAGAGGCCGTTCTTGCCAGAAATACAGTATTGGCTGAGCTCTCCAACAGAACTGATCTGGACGTCATGGTTCATATGGGGGATCTGGTAAATGACAAGCCTTCCTTGTTCGCAGATATTGTCCCCTCCATGCAGTCCATGCCATTTCCAGTATGGACCGTCATCGGCAATCACGATCTGGACACCTTGCCCCGTCCCAGAAGGACCGCCCATGCTTTCCGGGAGAAAATAGGAAGTGATATCGGTGCCTGGTTCCGTGGAAAAGTATGTTTTATCCTGATTGACAATGTGGAGTTTATGGAATATGCAGTATCCGAGAAACAGCTGTCATTCATTCGTGCACTGCTTCAGAAATGTCCTGAAGAGGGTCTGGTCGTGTTATGCCAGCATGTTCCTTTGGGATGGACCAAGAACAAGGAGGCATTGCTCGAGGTATTGGGTGACCACAAGGTTCTGGTGCTTTCTGCTCATGCACATCATCTTTTCAGGCAAGAATGGACTGATAATATTTCTGAGGTGTCGGTAGGAGCGGCATGCGGCTCCTGGTGGACTGGAGAACGGGATATGTGGAACAATCCGATAGCGTTGCAGCAATGCGGATCGCCCAGAAACTATTTCGTTTTTGATTTTGACGGAAAGGATTATAGCTTCATCTTCAAAGGGGTTGGTCTGGATGCGGACATTCAGGCGGATGCCGCTTTCATAGACGGGAAAGTTCTCGTCAATGTCTATGGCGGAGGCGAAACGACCAAGGTGGAATGCCGGCTCGGTGACGGGGAATGGCAGGAAATGGAAAAGAAAGACCAGCTCGCGCCGTTTGTGACCAGAATGATGAGAATGAACAAGGAAGCAGGATATCCGACTGCGTTTTCCAGAAGGACCCCTTTTCGTAGAGGAACCCTGTCCAAACATATCTGGGAATGGAATATCCCCGAAAATTATCCACAGAAAGGAGGGGTCTGGCATTTTCATGTCACCGACACCAGAGGGCTCCAATCCTTTGAGTTCAATTGCATACGATAGGGGGGCGCCTGTCCCCCCTCCTTACGGGAAATGATGATACAGCATGGACTTTCTATATTTTAGATGAGGTAGTCCCATATTAGGAAAGCTGTATTTTTAGAAATGAAGTTGTCTTTTTATGAGCAGGTGCTCATCATTTGAAGGAAGCAGGATTTTCGGAAAAGATATAGTATTTTCTGACAGAATACTGTAATTTCTGAAATGATGTGGCCCTTCAATGGTGAAGCGAAATTACCAAGATAATGTGGTAAGTTCTGAAGTAAGGTCGTGCTTTCTTCAATAAGAAGATTCTTTTCGAATTGCAGAAAGCAGGCTTGGGAAGGTCAAAAAAAGAGTCACCGGTTTCATGCCGGTGACTCTCTCTTCTGGTAGCGGGGGAAGGATTCGAACCTCCGACCTTCAGGTTATGAGCCTGACGAGCTGCCAACTGCTCTACCCCGCGATGTGAATGACAATAATAAACACGATTTTTTGGATTTTCCAAATTTATTTGCGAAAAAAGGCAAAAATTATCTAGTCGCCATCGTTTTTTTCTATTTTTTGCAAATTGCCACCCCTTCCGGAAGAAGTTTTCCGGCGATGATTTCAGATTCGACCGTCTCGAAACCGTGCCGGGCAAGAAAAGTGGCCGATCTGTCCAAAGTCTACTTGTGGAAGGTTCTGAACCCAACCTTGTCCAACAGCCATAGACGTATCCTGTTCATCTTCCCCTTATACACGAAAGTCGGGACAATCAGTTTTCCTCCAGCTTTCAGGACACGTCAGAGTTCGGACAGCGCCTTCTCAGGCTCCGGCAGATGTGCACAGATCAAACGTGAACTGTCCGGTGCCGCACGCCAGTTCCAAGACTTGGTCATGGGTATTCAAATGTCGGCGGCATCGTTCGTTCACCTGACGGTACGATTCTCGATTGGAGCGCTCCTGCAAAGGGAAAAATAGTCGCGCCACTAGTTCCCAAAATTCCTTGTTGTCATCCATTGGTTCAAGATTTTAACGGATTTGACCAATTTGGGAATCCCTTCAAAATTTGGAATGCAGTCTGTTCGTCGCAAGTCTCGGTCTATGAATTGACCTTCAATGGAAAGAGTGTTGCGGAACGAGACTTGGTCAATGGTAAGTTGTCATTGTTTAGTGATATAGTCTTTTCTTTTGATCAGTTAGAAATTTCGATATGGACGGTCACAGACAATCATGATCTGGAGATGTCGGAATAATAGAAATGTTTTTTAAAAGTCACGTGCTGTTTAGGTAGCAAGTATGATAAGGATGAAAATTTTGTATCATTTTGAGCCGGGTTTGATAATCTTGACTAGGAAGACTCATAGAGTACGATAAATCTTTCAGAAGAAATGATAAAGGAGAAAGTGGCGGCCGATGTAAATATTAAATGAAACACCCCAAATACTTTGCGTTGATAATGGCAACATCCGTTTCCTATACATCTTCCACCAAAAGGATCTTCAGTTGGAAAAAATCATATTGCGAGCTCAAATGCCTGAAAGTCATTGGGCAGTGTTCCGATTTTACGGTATTTTTTTGATTGTCCGAATATGGATTGATGATTTCAATATGATAGTTGTCGAAGATGGAGAATTTAGGGAGATTTGGGAGTGGTTTTGAGAATTATGATTACATTTACAGTCATGAAAAGTGAGTGCCGGTATTTATGTTATCTGATAGGAACTTTGTCATTGGTTTTTTCCTGTCAGGGAAAGGAGGAGACAACCTCAATTTGTTTGGAAAAGAATAGTCAGTTGTTGCAACAGCTGGACCAGACATTGGAAATGGTTGATACCTATGATTCGTATTTCAATACTAGAGTGAATCAGTATCGGAAGATGCTGGAAGATGAAACGAATCTGTATAATATTGAGAAGTGCAATTACAAGCTTTCAGAACTTTTCACGCACCATTGTCTGGATTCTGCTTTGTTTTATCTGGACAGGACGATGGATTTGGCAAAGCAGGCACATAATTCGACTGTATTTGCTCGATCAGAACTCACCAAAGCATACTTGTATGCTTTGGGTGGTTATTATATTGAAGCAGGAGATGTCATTGGGCGTTATGATCTGGACAAACTTCCAGAGGAATGTCGGTTCGCTTATTTTCAGGCAGCTCGTAAATTGTCTTTTGAACTTCGCATCTATTCCATGAATGGTTCTCATTACTTGAATTCTCCAGATAATTTCAGAAGTGACCTGCTCAAGTATGTAAAAAAGGGATCGTTTGAATGGCATGAAATACTGCGGGAGGAAGCATTCTGCAATGGTGATATAAAGGCTCAAGAGGAACATGTAGAGAAGATGTTTGAACTGACAGATGAAGGATCGAACAGATATGCGACAGCATGCTACTATAAATCGACTCTGCTCAGGAGCCAGCCGGAGGAAGAATTGTGCTGGTTGCTCAAATCTGCCATTTCAGATGTGATGTCTTCGACAAAAGATTACCAATCTCTGCTCAGTATCAGTCTTTTATTGTATAGTTATGGTGATATCGAGCATGCGTTTGACTATATTGTCAATCATTGCCTTCCAGATGCAATTCTGTATAATGGTAAATTGAGGGCCGTCCAGGTTTCGAAGATACTTCCTAAAATAGAAAAGAGGTATCAGGAGAAATTGCAATATGAGAAGGGGCTTGGTCATCGTTATATGATTGCCTTGATAATTCTTGTAATTATCTTAGTGGTGTTGATGGGGTCGCTGAATCGGAGAAATCAGAAGTTGATAAAGACAAAGACTAAATTGTATGAGTCTAAGATAAAGATAGAATCCCAGAATGAGCAGTTGGTGGAGATGAACGGTCAACTGCGGAATCTCAATTTCCGGATGAAGGAAGCCAATCAGGTAAAAGAGGAGTATATCTCTCTCTTCCTATGTATGTTGTCTGATGATATCAATACGTCAAGAAAATATAAGAATCATGTTCTGAAGCATCTAAGAAGAGGAAATTCACAGGAAATCATACATGAGATTGAACAATTGCCTCCGATTGATGAGGATATCAATCAATTTTACAAGATGTTTGATGAAACTTTTATCAATATGTATCCCGATTTCGTTACCAGGTTCAATCGTCTGCTTCAGCCTGGAGAAGAGATCTTGCCGAAGACAGGAGAACTGATGACTCCGGATCATCGGATTTATGCACTTATCAAATTGGGAATTTCAGATTCCGGTAAGATTGCGGCACTGCTCCATTATTCCCCGAATACAATATACAATTACAAAGCTAGAGTCAAGAATAAAGCAAAAGGGAATCGAGAGACATTTGATGAACAAGTAAAGAATCTGTATACGGTCGAGGAAGATTCTAAAAAGTCTCCTGTTGGATCCTGAGAAGAAAAATAATCCGTAAAAAGTGAGAAAGCCTGGGTCATACCGGGCTTCTTTTATGTAAGAAAGTATCATCTGAGTCCACTTTAGTATGAATCGGCAGATTAGGTAATTGTTTGGTTTATAGTCAGTAAGGGCTGTTTTGCGGTCAATGTCATCTACATTAGTTCCATACAAGGAAAAACCAAAGAATTTATTTCATAACTTCGTCTGACGAAAGATGCGTTGTGGCGTATCTGGACCATATATTTTATTAACACCTCAAATTTAATGAAACATCCATATTTGTTGTTGGTAGTGTTGCTTCTGTTTTCGTGCACGAAGAAGGAGCTTCCGTCTGGGTCGATAGATCCGGACCGACCTATTGTTATTTCGGATATCATGCCACGAGAAGGGAAAGCTCGTGAGAAAGTGATTATCAAAGGTGAAAATTTCGGGACCGATCCAAAGGCAATCGAAGTTTACTTTAATGAAAAGAGAGTAAATATTGTGGGAATGAGATCTGATATGATCCATGTTATCGCTCCTTTGCGTGCTGATAAACACAATAAAATTTCTATCGTTCATGATGGGAACACCTATACTTCTGACATTGAATTTACCTATGAACTTTCAGTAAATATTTCTACAATAGCAGGGCATCCAGACAAAATGGGAATCAAGGACGGTACACTGGATGAAGCTGAATTTTATTATCCTGAATTTATCGTTGCAGATGATGAGCAGAATATTTTTGTCATCAAAAGATGGCAGGAAAAGTTCGAAGACAATTCGCTTAGACTCCTGAATATCGGGAAGAATACAGTGACGACCATTTTCAAGACCAATAAAGGAGCTGGGGCCGTATGCAAGGATGGGAACGTGATATATTTTCCTGCCTATCAGGGAACGGATCTCTTCCAGTTTGATCCAGATAATTTATGGAAACCCAAGACGATAAGAATCAAATATCCAGAGGGAGTCCCGACCAGTCATGAGTGGAAAATTTCTCTGGCGATGAATCCTGTTGACAAATGTTTTTATGGTTGTCTGTTCTACGGGGAATTGGTGAAATTTGATTTGAAAAACAACACTTCCGAGGTGCTGCTCCGCGGAATTCCAAATGGAGACAATCGTACCTATTGCTGTTTTGACATCAAAGATCCGAATATTCTTTATATGTCCCATGAAGCACGAAACAGTATCTGTACGTATAATCTCAAGACGAAGGAATACAAGTTATATGCGGGAGATCCAACTGGCATGCCGGGTTATGCTGATGGCAAACAAAAAGATGCCAAATTCAATAATCCATGTCAGATCTGTGCGGATGTTGACGGGAATTTGTATGTGGCTGACAAGGAAAATCATTGTATCCGCCAAATTTCTTCAGACGGATATGTTTCAACGATTATCGGAATGCCGAAGGTGTCTGGTTATCGGGATGGTTCACCAGACGTCGCTATGTTGAACAAGCCGACTGGTGTTGCTGTCGACAAGGAAAAGAACATTTATATTGCGGATTATGGCAATCACGCTGTCAGAATGCTCCAGATAGAGTAGGCGATAGGGGTAAATATGACTAATCAAAAACTTTTTTGAAATGAAAAATCATTCTATTTTTAAAAATATCTTGTTGTCGTTCATTCTCTTTCTGGGATTGATCATGTCCGGAAGTGAAATGGCCGCCCAGGGACAGTCGGGAAAAATTGTGATTTCCGGAACGGTCTTCGAAAAAGGAAACGACGAACCGATGGTGGGCGTCGGGGTTTTCATCAAAGATAAGCCTGGAACGGGGGCATTGACAGATTTGGATGGTAAATTTGAAATTCGTGCAAGTAAGCATGACTTGCTGGTATTCAGTATTCTAGGTTATGCTGACTATGAATATCGTGTAGAAAATTCCCAGAAGGATTTGAAGATCGAGATGGAGATCAATGCCAGCAAATTGGACGAAGTCGTTGTCGTCGGATTAGGCAAACAGCGTAAAGTCAGTGTTGTTGGTGCCATATCAAGTGTAGAAACGAAAGAATTGGATGCTCCTGCGACAAATATCAACAATATGCTCGGAGGTAGAGTTCCGGGAATCATTTCTACTCAAATCAGTGGTGAACCGGGAAAGAACATTTCTGAATTTTGGATCAGAGGTATCAATACTTTTGGCGCCAATTCAAGTGCACTTGTACTGGTTGATGGTCTGGAAGGTCGTTTGAGTGACATTGATCCGGCAGATATCGAATCTTTTTCTGTATTGAAGGATGCTTCTGCAACAGCCGTATATGGTGTAAGAGGAGCAAATGGTGTGGTGCTGATCACAACCAAACGTGGCAAGGAGGATCGTCTTCAAATTACAGCCAGAGCCAATGTTTCGCTTTCACAATTGACTCGTCTGCCTAAGTATCTGGATGCAAGCAGATATGCGGATTTGGCCAATGAAGCTCGTATTGTTTCTGGAATGACCCCTCTGTATTCTCCGACAGAATTGGAAATCATTCGCTATAATCTGGATAACGACCAGTATCCGAATGTGAACTGGCAGGATGAGATTTTGAACAAGACATCACTTCAGCATACTTATTACGTAAGTGCCCGCGGGGGTGGTAGCATTGCAAAATATTTTGTCAGTATGAATGCTTCCTTCCAAGGTTCCGCCTACAAGCAGGATCCGACTTCACGTTATCGTTCTAAGGTCGGCTATGATAACTATGGAATTAGAGCGAACATTGATTTCAACCTGACTAAATCAACAAAAGTTTATTTGGGCTATGACGGATTCATTTCCAATACCAACAATCCAGGAATGGCGAATACCGATAAGTTGTGGACAGCCCAGGCGACTTTGACTCCACTGACCATTCCTGCAAAATTTTCAACAGGAGAACTTCCTGCGTATGATGTTACCAATGCTTATTCACCGTATGTGATGTTGAACCACACGGGAACAAATACATTTCAGGAATATAAAAACATGATTACATTGGCGGTTGATCAGGATTTGTCTATGATAACAGATGGTTTGACTCTTTCGGTGCAAGGAGCCATGAACACACAGACTAATTTTACCGAAACCCGATATGTGATGCCTGATTTGTATTCAGCAGTCGGCAGAAATGCGGACGGCTCTTTGAAACTGATCAAAAAGGTCAATTCTTCTGCTGTCCAATATAGCAACTCAACATATTTCTGGAGAAAATTTCATTTGGAAGCCAAACTCAATTACAATAGGACTTTTTCTCAAGATCATCAGGTCGGCGGTTTGTTGTATTACTATATGAGTGATGAGAAATGGAACAATTCGAGCACTAGTATGGATGCCATTCCAAAACGTTACCAAGGATTGTCTGGCCGTTTGACGTATGGATATAAATACACTTACATGATCGATTTGAACTTCGGCTATACCGGTTCTGAAAACTTCAAACCTGGCCAGCAGTTCGGTTTCTTTCCGTCTGTCGCTCTTGGATGGGTATTTACGAACTACGACTTGTTCAAGGAACACATGAAATGGTTTTCATTTGGAAAAGTAAGGGCTTCGTATGGTACGGCTGGCAATGATAGGATTTCCAGCACTCGTTTCCCGTACCTTAGTATCATGGATTCTCATGCAAATGCGGGTTGGGGCTCTACAGCAGGGGGTATTCAAGAAGTTGTCATTGGTGCAGACAATCTGGTTTGGGAAAAAGCGAAGAAACTGGATATCGGACTGGAATTGAAATTTCTTGACAACCGGTTGTCATTCACAATGGACTATTTCAATGATGTCCGGGATAATATCTTCCAACAGAGAACGCAGATTCCGGATATTGCAGGCAATATTTCCAGACCATTCGGAAATGTGGGAAGTATGAGGAGCTACGGATCCGATGGTAATTTTGAATATAGCAACCGTTTTGGAAAAGATTTCCATATGGTGCTTAGGGGAAATTATACATTTTCTGAAAACATGATTAAAAACTGGGAACAGCCATATCCGAAATATGAGTATCAGGCTTATGCAGGTTATCCATACCAGATTCAGAGAGGTTATATAGCCATGGGACTGTTCAAAGATCAGGATGAGATTGACCGTAGTCCAAAACAGTTTGGAACGCTTCGTCCTGGCGACATCAAATACAAGGATGTCAATGGTGATGCCAAAATTGATGAAGAAGATATGGTACCGCTGTCTTATTCCAATTTCCCTAGATTCATGTATGGTTTTGGAGCAGAGTTCGGGTATAAGAATTGGACTTTGGACTTGATGTTCCAAGGACGAGGAAAGACAGATATCTATCATGTCGGAAAAGGCTATGATATGGGATATATGCCTTTTGAAGGAGGCAAGACAGGTAATGTCCTGGCAATTGTGGCAGATCGCAGAAACCGCTGGATTCCGGCTGATTTCTCTGGAGACCCTGCTACGGAAAATCCAGATGCCAAATTCCCGCGTTTGAGTTATGGACATAATGAGAATAATACCCAAATTTCTACATTCTGGCGAGATGACGCCCGTTTTCTACGCCTTCAAGAAGTCAGTCTGACCTATAAATGGAAAGGGAAATTATTGCAGAAGGCAGGAATTAAAGAATGTGATTTCCAACTTGTCGGCTATAATCTGGCTGTCTGGGACAAAATCAAGATTTTTGATCCGGAGCAGGCATATTCCAATGGACGTGCCTACCCAATACCAAGAAGATTCGCATTCCAGATTTATTTGAATTTCTAAGCATTAAAAATTCCGAATATGAGAATTATTGAAATATTGAGAACTGTGGTAATTGCAGTTGTGATGACGTCTGTTACATCATGCAATTATTTGAATGTGGACAGATATTTTGTAGATACTTTCAGCAAAGATTCTGTTTTTATCAATAAAATTAATCTGAACCGGTATTTGTGGAATATTCCGACAATGTTTGAGGATGAAGGTGGGATATGGGCGTACAACAGTACGCCTGGTCTCTGTGCGTCCGGTGAGGTTTTTTCACAGTGGGATGTTACGACCTACCCGGGAGTCCAGTTTTATTTGGGAAATATTACTCCAGACAATCTGATGTCTTTCGGTTCTGTATGGACACAAATGTATAAGGTAATCCGTAGATGCAATACGATACTTGACAATATTGATCAGTGTAAAGATTTGACTGCTTTGGACCGTAAGGAAGTGTTGGGATATACGTATTTCATGAGGGCTTATGCTTATTATCAGCTGCTTGTGGATTTTGGTCCGGTTGTCCTTGTCGGAGATGACTTGATGGAAACCAATCGGGAACCTGAGTATTACGCTAGAGAAAGGGCAACGTTTGACGAGTCAGCCGACTATATTTGTGAGGAATTCGAAAAAGCGGCAAAATATATGCCGACAACCGTTCCGCTGTCGCAGTTCGGCAGGCCTACTCAAGGAGCAGCTTTGGCGTTGGTCGCAAGAATTCGACTGATGCAGGCTAGTCCCAGTTTCAATGGCGGACTGTCTGCTAAAAGATATTTTTCTCAATGGAAAAGGGATTCTGATGGTGCCGATTATGTCTCACAAACGTACGATGACAGGAAGTGGGCAGTGGCCGCATATGCTGCGAAGCGTGTGATTGATATGGGAATTTACCAGTTGTTTACTGTTCCTCGTGGGGAAAGTACTGAAAAATTGCCAGATAATGTGCCAGGAGCTTCTTTCCCGAATGGGGCAGGGGATATCAATCCATATCGTTCCTATAAAGACATGTTTTCTGGAGAGGCTGTGCCGTACAGGAATCCGGAATTCATATGGGGCAGATATTCCGAACAGGTGAGACGTCTGACTAGGCACTCATTCCCTGTAGAGACGATGGGAGGATGGAATGAAATGTCAATTCCACAAAAGTTCATTGATGCTTTCTATATGGAAGATGGCAGGGATATCAGTCAGCCTAGTGAAAAATATCCTTATGATGAAAGTGGGTTTACAGACAAGGATAAGAACAGATGGGGATATGTCCAGAAAGGTCACTTGTTCAATATGTACAATAACCGCGAATGGAGATTTTATGCCAATATCGGTTTCCATGGTTGCTTCTGGCCTTGCAATTCAACTTCAGAAGACCGGAGAAAGAACTGGATTGTAAAATATTCCGTGGATGGCAATGCAGGCAAGACACAGACAGATGGAGATTTGAGAAACTATCCGATTACAGGCTATGTCAGCAAGAAATACATACATGACGATGATGCTTGGGCCGGCAACGATCAAATGGTCCTTTCCAAGGCCTTTCCCATTATCCGCTATGCGGAAATACTGATTTCCTATGCAGAAGCACTCAATAATATACAGGGGAGTCATGAGATAGAAGGGAAAACCTATTCTCGGAATTTGCCGGAAATCCAAAAATATTTCAATATGATACGTTACCGTAGTGGTCTTCCAGGAGTCGGTGAGTCTGAATTGGCTTCTGCTGGAGAAATGCAGAAAGTCATTGAAAGAGAATGGATGATTGAATTTTTCCATGAAAACAGATATTACTATAATATCCGCCGATGGGGAACTTTGGAAGATGAAATGAGAGAGCCTGTAATGGGAATGAATACGGATGCACTTGAAAATGAGGGCTACTTTACCAGAACAGTCGTGAATCATCCATTTGCCAGATATCGTTGCAAGGACAAGAAATTGGTGTTCTTGCCTATTGGCAGAGACGAAGTGAGAAAACACGGAGGTTTGTTGAAGCAGAATCCTGGCTATTAATCATTCAAGAAAAACAAAACAATTATGGGAATCATGAATAATCATATAATTAGAACATTTGTTTCTTTGACTGGAGTTTGCCTTCTGCTATCATGTTGCAGCAAAGACTACCTTAAAGAAGAGCAATACAAGAAGTTAGTCTATACCATGGGGAATACGGACAATGTTTTTCAGGTATCTTTGAAAATGAACCAGGAAGATAAATCTCTTGCCTATCTCCCGGTCGGACTTTCCGGTACAACAACGGACGATGAAGATATTGAGGTGACTTTCGGATATGACGACAACTCGATTTCAAAATACAATATCCTCAATTTTGGATTCCATGAGGAAAAATACGCCAAAGCTTTAGATAAAAAGCATTATGAGATTGAAAAGAACATTGCGGTCATCAAGGCAGGAGAAACAGTAGGGACAATGGAAATTCAAATTCATCCCTGTGGACTTTCCCCAGATTCGATTTATTTTATTCCTCTGAAGATCGATACGGTATCTAAATATGGATTTAATCCAGAACGAGGCAATGTGCTTTGTCAGGTGATGTTGGAAAATGACTATGCTTCGCAATCTGAATATACCTTGTACTCATCTACTGGAGAATCTTCAGAATTGCAGGAGCCTGAAGGAAGTACAAAGATGTTTTCCGTGACAAAATTGGCAATGCCGACTGCCTATAATCAGATTCGTACCACTATTCATGGATATGCAGATAAAAGAGACCCGGAATTTATTCGTAATCATAGTATTCTGATTACCATAAAGGAGGACAATTCATTGGTCTTGGAAGGAACATCCCCGGAAATGGAAGTGAAGAGAACGGGAAGAAAATCTTTCTATGACAGCAGTAAAAAAGAATTTCATTTGTTCTATTCTTATTTCAACAAGATGGAGAAAAGGACGTATGTTGTCAAAGAAGTCCTAAGACACATATAGTTATGTGGAAAAATCGATTTGTTTTTTTTATTCTGCTGTGCTGTCTATGCCATGGAAGTTGGGGACAACATCGGAATCTGGCCTTGAAGTTGGACGGTACGGACAATGATGTCCGTACCGGTATAGGCATTGTTGAGGCGCCTTGGACACTTGAAGCATGGATTAAAGGGGATGATCTCCATTGGAAGAAATTGGAAGTGATTTTTGGAGGAGGGGAATATTCGGAGATTGAATCGGCGGATTATTTCCCGTTGGTTCTTGAAGATGGTCATTTGGTCAATCGTGGCAGTGGCCTGCGCGCAGCTCAGCGTTTGGATGATCATTGGCATCATGTTGCTGTAACATGTGACGGTAACCGGACACGTCTGTATATAGATGGTTTCATTGTGGCGGAGAACGGCAGTGTGAATGCGATCATTCCTGGTGCAATCGGTATTCAATACGAACCGGAAAGCGTGTTTGGCGGAATGATTGACGAAATCAGGATTTGGAAAAATGCCGTTGATGAAAAAGAATTGCGAAAATGGATGGCTCGCCCGTTGTTGCCGGAGCATCGATATTTCAAAGATCTGATTGCATACTATCCGTTGGATGAGAGTATGGGAAAAATGGCGGTCAATTGGGTTGGAAAAGGCGTTTCTTCTTATCATCTTCGCAATGGGAGGGCTTGTTACAATGCAAATGCAGCCTATACTTGGTCGAATCCTTCCAGATGGAAAGCATTTTATGAAAATATCGATACTCCACTTGCCTGCACTGTTCCGGCATGCAATCCTCATTTTGCTGAACATACAGATAAGACAAAGTTGTTTTATGCTGTGACACTATGCAATGAATGGGATGTGAGACAGGGAAAAAGAGATGAACAGCTACTTAAAATCAGGATTGCTTTAAGCGGAAAATCAGAGAAGCTGGAACTGAGCCAGCTTGTATTGGATTTGTCAGAAACAGATCGGCTGGAAGATATGGAATCTCTTCATGTATATTTAGATGGCCCTACTCCAGATGCTCGGAAGAGAATGGAATTGTTCAAGGAGGGATGTACTCCTCAGAAGAAAATTCGCCTTAAATTGAAGAAACCGCTTTATCTGGGGCCTGGTGTCCACTATATCCTCATTACAGCGGATATCGCTTCAGATGCTGTTCCGGGGAATCAGATAGGGGTGAATATTCCATCGTTTGTCCTGGGAGGGCAGCGTTATTTCCCTGAAAAAGGAACGGCTACTTATAGCAAGAAGGTTTATGCAGATGATTCCGGAAATCTCCGTCTGCTTCAATGGAATATTTGGCATGGAGGTGTGCATTTGGGAAAAGATGGGATTGCCGAAGTCATCAATCTGATGAAGGCGACAGAGTCGGATATCATTACTCTTCAGGAAAGTTATGGCGCTCAAGAGCGGATTGGCAAAGAATTGGGAATGGAACTGGTGACACCTGGTTGGGGTGACAATTTGACAGTGCTTTCAAAGTATCCTGTCTTGCAAAATGTGCATTCCGCATATAGATTTAACTCCAATCCAGTCGTGTTGGCCCATCCGTCAGGTCGGAAAATCCTGGTTAATTCACTATGGATCAATGCCGCTTGCAATCCGGAATACACTGGAAATTATCACGACAAGGGAATGAATCCAGATGATTTTATTCGTGAAGATGCCAGTCGGGGATTAGTCGACCTGAAACGTATATGGACAGATGATATGATGCCGATAGCTTCGTCAGATAGTGGAATGGTAATGATTATGGCTGGAGATTTCAATTCCGGAAGTCATCTTGACTGGACAGCTGGGGCTGCAGAATATCATGGCGGTTATGGTCCTGTCGAATTGCCGATTTCTAAATATATGATCGAGGAATTGGGCTTTACCGACAGTTTCCGGCAGAGCTATCCAGATGAGGTTCTTCACCATGAAGGTACTTTTGCCGTAATCTATGGACAATTGCAATCGAATAGAATTGATTTTATCTATTATAAAGGTCGAAATGTCAGAAACATTTCGTCCAAAATCATTCGTACAACCTATGAAATCGATGATGTATGGCCTTCCGATCATGCTGGAGTTTTGACCATACTGGATTTAAAATAAATTAATTGACACTAAAAATCAAATCATGAAAATCAAACAGTCATTAAAAGCTCTGTTACTGGGATTGAGCATGACAGGTGTCGTCGCCTGTCAGACGGAGGAGCCGTTGGAGATACAGCATATGGGACCGCAGCTGGAAATAATATCAGTTCCAGAAGTTGTCCAGATGGGTGAAAACTTGGATTTTACGGTCAAGGTAAGTGAAGAAGGCTATGCGCTTAAATTACTTGAAGTGAAATTAAAGATGGACGACATCGAGGTCGCTTCACTGGACATGGAAGTGAAAAGAAACGCAGAAATTAACGGCAAGTTAAATATTCCTTTTGTAAAGGAAATTCCAGACGGGAAGGCAGATCTTTTGATTTCCATTCGTGACGTATTGGATGCAACGGAAAAAGAGGTGCGGAAAGTACAATTGAAGAGACCGGAACCGGAAAAAATTATGTTGCACACTTTGACAGGAGAGGTCTTCGAACTTCCTGAAGTGGAAGAATTCTCCTATGTGTCAAAGCAGAAGTTCCCAGAAGATGCCAGTGGCTTTTTCCATATTCCGGTAAAGGATGGTAAAGAACTCGTGTTGGGATGGAATGGAGAAGAACTTGAAGCTGATTCTGAAATGCCGGTTCCGTTGGTTTGCACCATACCTGGAATTTCTTCCATCATCAGTGCGAATTTATTGTCATTCAAAGCGGGAAGAACTATAGATGTGGAGCGAATGGAAAGCCATCTTACGGTCGGACAGGGCGTGACTGAATATATTAAGCAAGGAATGGCACTGGATTTTCCTGATTTGCCCGCAGAATCAGCCAATTGGTACGTCGATAGAGACTTTATTCATGTTGACGAGATGGGGAACAAGATATTTCTTGCCAAAGAAGGTTATTATTGGTTGACTGCCTACAAGGAGTGCATTAAATTTTCTCCAGTGGATGCGACGGAACAGCATAACTATCTGGATATTGGAGAGAATTGTGAGGGAAGTGTATGGATGCGTGGCGAAGATATAGGAAAGCCCAAAAAGAATGTCAGCCCTTCATGGGGAATCAATGAGGCAGGAGCTTATGCATTTGCTCAAATCGCTCCAAAAATCTATCAGCTTACTCTGAATGCCGTTACCCAGATTGGCCCTGAAATGAAAATTTGTATTTGTCATAAGTATTATTGGGAGGATGGTTCTTATTTCAAGCCAGAAGATTTTATTGAAATGGATGGATTGGGAATTTTTACCTATTCTCCTGATCCGCAAGATAGAGGGTACGGATATATTGTCATTGACCCTGATGGCAGGAAGCCGGTTCCTGGAAAGGGATATAAGTTTTTGCTGGATTTGACTGGCGGAGCGCATGCCGCCAGACTGAAAGTTGAAGAAGTGGATGCTCCAGATTTGGACATTCTGAATATTTCTGTCAATGGGACAGAAGCAATGGTGCTTGGAAACAATTTGTTCAAAATCAATGCAATGGAACTGGAAAAAGGACAAGTTCTCAAAATTTCCGGAATACCTGATATGGCAGATTGGTATGTTGATCCGGATCATGTCAGAATAGAAGGAGGACAACTTCTGTTCAATGCAGTGAAAGGATGGTATTCAGTGGAATTCAACAATCAGTACAAATTTGTCACTATCCGAAGAGTGACACCTTCTGGAATGTCCGCCACATTCCAAAATGAAGGAGCTGTGACTATCATGGGCTGGGGAATTGGTCATCCATCAGTGGCCAATCCGCTGTCATGGGATAACGGCCAGCTGCTGACATTGGCTGAAGTGGAACCTGACAAGTTCCAATTTACAGGAAAGGCTGTTGCCGCATTATCCAGAGAAATCGGAGGAAGATTGAGTATCGAGCCTGGTAGAAAAGATTCAGACAAAGGAATGTCGTTCAAATTGTTTGGTCAAGCTGGCTGGGGAGTAGAACAGGATAATGACATTGAATTCACTAAGGATGCGCAGATATTGGGATTCCATCAAGATGCTGAGAACGGTGGCAATATTGTGGTGGATCGCAATACTCCGCTTGTCGAAGGAGCTACTTATGTGATGACTTTTACGTTCAAAGACAAGAATGTCAAAAATGGAAAATTCACCTATACTTTTGATTGCAGAAAATTATAATTTTATATTTATATTCCAAAAAGAGCAGAAATGATTTATCTTTCACAAAGAAGACTGCATTTTTTCCCCCTCCTGACTTGGCTCTCTGCGTGTGTCTTGGGAGGATGTTCGACAGCTGCCAATAAAAACATCAATGAAAACTTGCAATGCAAAGTGTTTTCATGCCCGGGAACGGCCCATTCAGGAACAGACCCAGATCTGATGGTGGAGGATGGACCTGAACATCATCATGTTACGGCTTATCTTACTTGTGGCAACGGAGATGTCTTATTTGAAAAACAGATGCTGGAGTATGGAAAGCCAGATGTGTCATCATCGGAAAAAATTGTCTATGACAAGAAAGAGATTCTTGGAGAGGTGGATGGATTTGGATTCGCGATAACTACAGCAACCGGTTACAATTTGTTGCAGATGAGTCCTGAGGACAGGCATGCTGAACTGGCAAGAACTTTTTCACCCACTGAAGGAGTGGGATCAAGCCTCATCAGGGTTGCCGTTGGAGCATCCGATTTCTGTCTGAAAGAGGAATATTCTTGGTGCGACCGGAAAGGAGCCGATAATTTCAAGGTGGCAAAAGAAGATAGGCAGTATCTTTTTCCGGTTCTCAGGGAAATCTATGAAATTAATCCTGATGTGAAAATCATTGCTTCGCCGTGGTCTGCACCCAGATGGATGAAAGGGTATGTGAGTGACACTTTTCGAGAGGTACCTTATCCTTTTTGGAGAGATGGTCGGTTGAGACCTTCGTACTATGAAGCATATGCAGAATATCTGGTAAAGTGGGTTCTTGCCATGGAAAAGGAAGGATTTGATATTTATGCGATGACGATGCAGAATGAACCGCTGAACCATGGCAATTCCATCTCCATGTATATGCCATGGAAAGATCAGAGAGATTTCATAAAGGTCTTGGGACCCGCCATGAAGAAGAATGGATTGGGAAAAGTCAAACTGCTTCTTTTTGATCATAACTACAATTATGACAATCATGACGATCAGTATGGTTATCCTATACATATTTTCAATGATCCGGATGCATCCAGGTGGGCTGCCGGGTCAGCATGGCATGATTACGGCGGATCAGTCAGCGAACTGGATAATATTGTTCAAACATTTCCGGAGAAGGAGATTTATTTTACCGAGTCGTCTATCGGTACATGGAATTATGACAAGAACGGACAGGTCGGAGGAAATTTTGAGAATGTATTGCTAGGCAATATGCATTCGATTTTCTTTGGAACTCTTTCTCGTGGCGGACGTGGTGTGACATATTGGAATTATATGCTGGATGACAAGATGGGACCACATAGTAGACATCCTGGTGCCTGTACCTCCTGTTATGGTGGTGTGACAATATCATCAGAAGATTATCGGAAAGTGACACCGAATAGTCAGTGGTACAACATGGCACACGCTTCAAAAGTAATTCGTCCTGGTGCCAGAAGAATACGTGCTGAGGGGTATGAGCAGTATTCTGACCTGTTGTATCTGATGTATCTCAATCAAGACGGTACTGTGTCTGCTATTGTGTTGAACGAAGGAGAGGAAGACCGTGCCATTGTTTTTTCCAATGACTGTTTTTCTGTGTCCTATACGATTCCGAAGCGTTCTTTGGCATCGTTGATCTGGCAAGAATAGCAGGATAGTGTCCCATTTATACGTGACAAATCGAAAGTGACAAGTAGCTTGTTGATTTTTCTTAATGAAAATCCGCGTGCTTTCATGGGAATCAGCAATGATAGGGGGTAATTTGATTGTTGCCGATGGGAGATGCGGGGAGGCGGATTGATATTGAATGGAGCAGCGTGGTCATGATCAAGCAACATGGCCGCATGCTATTGGTTGAAGAAATTGAATACCATTGTGGAGAGGACTCCGATGATTTGTTCATTGGCCTCCATTGTTTCTTTCGAGTCTTTGATGAAGACAGCGATGGTATAGTGCCGGCCGTCTGGAAGGAGGACAAATCCCAGATCGTTGATGCCGATGATTTCTCCCTTGGAGTTGAGACTTCCGGTGCCGGTCTTGTGTCCGATGCGTACAGTGGAATCGTGTGGAAAGGCAGGCAGTCGTTTTTCTCCTGTTTGGCAAGCCATCATGGTCTCCAGCAGAAAGGTACGGTGGCCGTGCGAAAGCAGGTCGCCTTGCAGAACTTTCTCCAGCAGCCGGACGGCATCTGAAGGACTGGACCAGTTCTCATAGCAGCGTTCCGGGCGGGCATTCATCATTGCCTCATTGACATGAATCTGAAAGTCAGAGATTCCGGTTGTCTGGAGATAGCGTTCTGTTGCAACAGGGGAGAGTACCCGGTCGTAGAGCAGGTCACAAGCGTTGTTGTCGCTGAGCAGGAGGGTATATTCCAGCAACTCTCTGATGGAGAGTTGAAGATGCTTCCTCCCATATTGGTCGCGTAAAGGACTCCAGGTTTCTTTCCGGAGGTCTTCCGGCTTGATTTTCAGTAGAGTCTCCAGTGAAATACCCCTATCTTCCAAGGTGTGTAGTGCCGCGACAGCTTGATGGAATTTCATCACACTCATGAGAGGGTAGTGCACTTCATTATTGATGGAAATGAAAGTCTTGCCAGCAAAGCAGACAGCAATGCCGATTTCTGCATCAAAGTCTTGAATGTAACTTTTCAATTGTTCTGTCAAATATCCATGATTTTGTGCGCCGGCTTGCAGACATAACCATATCAGGGCGAAAGTTTGCAGTATTTTTTTCATGACATTTTTTCTGATAAGGTAATTATACTTATAATTTGTCAATAATGTTGCCATCGTTCAGTTTTTTTCGTTTTGGCGCCGGTACAGATTCCAGGCCATCCGGCAAATGCTGATGTCTCCTGACCGCTCCCTTCGGAAAATGTCGCTACCTTTGTCGGAGGAAGCCGTCAGCAGGAGACCGCCATCCGGCAAATGCTGATGTCCGAAGAAAAGAAAAACATTCAAACAAAACGATATGAAAAAAATCATTTATGCTGGCCTGGCCACGTTGCCGGTAGTAGCCTGCTCTCCGCAGAAAACAGTGGAGAAACCAAATGTCATCTTCATTCTGGCAGATGACTTGGGCTATGGCGACCTGAGCTGCTATGGCCAGGAAAAGTTCACGACCCCCAACATCGATCATCTCGCACATCAGGGCAAACTGTTTACCCGGAGCTATGCCGGTTGTGCAGTCAGTGCCCCTTCCCGTTCCGTATTCATTACCGGACAGGACACCGGACATACCCCGATCCGAGGCAATAAGGAATGCCAGCCGGAAGGACAGTATCCGATTCCGGGCAATACCAGCCACATTTTCAAATTCCTGAAGGAAAACGGCTATGCGACCGGCTGCTTCGGAAAATGGGGACTCGGCGCTCCAGCAACAGAAGGAGCCCCTGAAATGCAGGGAGTGGACGAATTCTTTGGATACAATTGCCAGCGGATGGCGCACAACTACTATCCAAGACATCTGTGGCACAATGCAGAACGGATCGAACTGGAAGGCAATCAGGACCACGGAGAAGGGGACTATGCCCCTTACCTCATCCATGACAAGGCCCTGGAGTTTATAGATAACAATGCTGACCAGCCGTTCTTCCTGTGGTACACGACTGCCATTCCACATGCCGAACTCCGTCTGCCGGAAGAAGAGATTGCCCCGTTCAGGGGACAGCCTCAATTCCAGGAAGAAACACCGTATCTTGGAGAAGATGACGGCCCGTATTACAAGATTGGAGGATACGGCTCCCAGGAGACCCCTCATGCCGCTTTCGCTGCCATGATCAACGTTCTGGACCGCCAGGTCGGAGAAATCATGGACAAATTGGAAGAAAAGGGGATTGCCGACAACACCATTCTCATCTTCACTTCAGACAACGGACCACATCGTGAGGGCGGCGCCGATCCGGATTTCTTCAATTCCAACGGCCCGTTCAGAGGATACAAGAGAGACTTGTACGAAGGAGGAATCCGTGTCCCATTCATCGTCAGATGGCCGGGAAAGGTGGAACCGGGCACCCGGACAGACCACATCACCGCTTTCTGGGACATCTATCCTACCGTCGCTGACGTGCTGGGAAAACAACTGGACAGCACCGTGCAGGGAGTCTCCTTCCTGCCGACACTGACTGGAAAGGGAATCCAGAAAGAACACGAATACCTCTATTGGGAATTCCATGAAGAAGGAGGCCGGATGGCCATCCGCAAAGGCGACTGGAAAGCCATCATCTACGGCGTATCCTCCCAGGGAGACATCCAGCTGTACAACCTCGCTGAAGACCCGGGAGAAACCTATGACGTCGCCGCAGAACATCCGGAACTCGTCAAAGAGTTCCAGGAACTGTTCAAGACCAGCCGTGTCCCTTCCGAGCTGTTCAACTTCTCGTAGATGCAGAAAAATGGAAAAGGGGAGGAATGAATTGAACCCCGAAAGTTAGACGAAGAACTTTCGGGGTTCGGTTTGTTTTTTCTGCAACGTGCTTCGCTCTTTTTTGGAATGGGTGGCGACTGATGTCCAGCTGTTATTTGTTGTATCGGATAGCGAAGTAACTGATAGCGTTCCATGCATTTCCGTCGGTACGCATCTGCCCGTCACCCAGTCCTGTGTCACTAGAACAGATCTTGTTCTTAGGCATGATTCGGATATAGACATTTTCGTGTCCCAGCATTTCCAGAGGAAGTTCAAAATCCATAGGTTTGTAACCTGCGCTCTGCCATTGCTGGGTCGGATTCCAGTTCACTACATCAGGAACATAGTATTCTGCAATCTTTTCCCAGGCGTCGTCTGCCTCTGGAGCCATATTGCCGTCTGTGGACCATTCTATCACCCAGTTGCTTGGAACTCTTCTGGAGTAGTTCATGACAGCGATCTGCATGGACAGATGGTCGGTATGGTAACCCTTTGTAGAAAAATTGACAATCCAAGCATAAGGACGATCCAGAGATTCATTCCACCAGTTTCCATTGGTGAATGCCAAGTTGTTGTTGGAGTTGCTATTTCCTTTTCCATCATTGTTCACATTTGTGAAGTCCAGCCCCCAGTTGGTTCCATCTTCCAAAATAATTCCAAAACCATTGATGTTCCCCTTGTTGAGTCCGAATGGTCCTCTCTCGTTGTTGCCGATTGGACCGAGATAACAGAAATCAGTATTGCCCGTTGTCATCATGGTATTGGGATTTTCTTCATCAACATAGGTATGTCTGAATGAACCGTTGTCTCCGTAGGTCGGTCCCCAAGTTCCGGCGGCCTTTTTCTGAAGAAAGCGATATTCTGTGATGAGGCCGGAGAAACTGTCTTTGAAGTCATTGGCAAATGCGAGGTCTGCCTTTTTCTGATGTCTGATCTGATATTTTCCGATTGTACCGCACTCTGACTCTTCGGCACTGTCTCCATCAATGAAACGTCTGTACTTCTCATGTACGATGACACCTGTCACATCTCCTTTTCCATAGCCGATTCTGCTGCCATCTCTACGGTATTTGCAAGTGGTATTCGTCAGGAGATACATGCTGTTTCCGTTGATATCTCTGATCAAGGTGGGGAACATGTTGATTCTGTTGGTCATCGCTGAGTTTGCATAGCCTTCATTGATAGGTGTCAGACTTCCTTTTCTGATGGGGAATTCACAGTCTTTGAGAGTTACGAGTGTATAGAGGTCTTTCTCCTCCAGTTCATTCATATGTTTGGCCTTGACTGGAATGATTGACTCGGAGATCTTTTCAGATTGGATAATCATAGGTGAAGTGATTCCTTTTATGACATAGCGGCTCGGATTGAGCTGGTTTTCAATGCTGGTGCCTTTCAGAAGTATCTGTACTTTTGTGTTGGCTTTCAAATTGTTGTCGTCAGAAGACACTGCTTCCAACATGAATCCGTATTGGCCATCCAGACTTTCAATATAAGAGCATCTTTCGGTGCGCGAATAGTCAATTGCCGTATTGGTCGTCATAGGGTTTTCAGCCACATTCCCTCCTTCCTGATCGCTGATTATGTAACCTTCAATGAAGACATTGTCATTGATAGTTGCCACTTCTCCGGCATTGACATAGGAGCGGACTTCATCAAAATCGGCACGGATGCCAAGTTTGTTGCTTGCAGTGGCCTGTGTGAGGAAAATCTGTTCTGTCTGCTTCTTCTCCCAACCGTCGGTAAATGAAATGCTGACAATGGCATTTCTCAGGTTCTCAATGGTGTTGTTCTCTGTTTCGATAAAGAAAAGACCATGGGCGTAGGAAGTGCTCTTGACCCATTCTACAGGAGTCTCGTCATCTTTCAGACCAGTGTACTTCACTGAAACGGTGCAGTCTTCCATGTCAATGTTGGTCTTCATGTTCACAGCCGTACGCTCAATGTTGCCATCCTTGCTGTTGTAGATGACCACATTGTTGTTCTTGAACTGGATGGTCGGGATGATTTCTCCTTCCTGCTTGATGCAGATGGTGTCTTTTCTAGAAAGGTCTTCGCTTGTGAAAGCAATTTTGGCCATTCTTGGAAAATGGCTGTTGTAGTCATATTCTACAAGAAGTTTTCCGTCTCCTTCGAAGACAGTTGAACTGAGTCTTGCCCATTCCACATCATCTGTGAAGTTGATGGTTCCTTTCAGATTGGAATAGTAGTCCATTTCCAGAACACCGTTCTTCACACCAAGGACATATTCGTCTTTTTTTGTACCCAGTTCTTCCAGTCCGACTTCCATGGCATCATCCCAGCATGATACGGAGATCATGCCGGTAAAGATGAAAGCCAAAACTGTTCTGAATGTATTTTTCATATTCATTTCCATAACAGAATTTCAATTAATTGTATTCAATTGCCATTTCTCCGAAACGGATGTTGTTGCCGCTCTTTGCGGTGATTGTGCCACTATCTGTTTCCGTTGAAGTTGCTGCTGCTTTGCTGGAAGCGGCAATCTTGATGATCACTTGTTCTTTTCCGAAAAGTGATGTCGGCAATGCAGTGGTGTACTCATGCAGACCTGGGATGGCACAAAGATTCAGATTGTTGTTCCACCAGACAAGAGGTCTGACAGCGTAGTCTTTCTCCAGTTTTGTGAAATGTTCACCATCTGTGGAGTATTCAATGTGCCAGTAAGCTGGTGCAGTGATTGCATTTCCGCCACCATTTCCCTGACCGACTGTCCAGTTGAATGTCAAATTGCTGCCGCTGATTTCTCTGGTGGAGAATTCAATCAGGAAGTAAGGAGCCATATTGTTCTTGTCATCCCACCAGTAGTCGGCACTGAATACACAGGCACCATTGGTGACATTTCCTTTTCCTCCATTGTTGTTGATCACGTTGTTGAAATCATTGTTATTCGTACCGACGGTAACGCCAGGCAAACTGCACGTGATGTTTCCTTCTCCTGTGGTCGCTTTGGTCAGGTCAGTCGTTTGTCCGCCCCAGTGCCATTCGGCCAGTGTCTTGCTGAAACGACTTCCTGCCGGAACAATGTCTTCCTCTTCAAGAACGCGGATGGAATAGTCGCCGAGGTCACCGTCTTTGGCGAATCTGAGCAGCTTGCAATTGACGATGATACCGGAGATGTTGGCTTTGCCCTGTGGTACGCCTTTTCCGGTTCTTCTCCAAGGAGTCTTTCCGTTGGTGACCATATACATGGAGTTTCCTTCAGCATCCCTCATGCTTGCAGGAACACAGTCATAGAATGGGCTGGTGGTGCCTTTGACGTTGGCCGGGTCGAGGTAGATCTGATAACCGTCGTGGCAGTTGGTATAAGAACCGTATTTGAAGGTCATTTCCATTTCTTTCAGTGTCGTGAAGGTATAGAGGTCGTCTTCTGTCAGCTGACCGATGGTTCTTTCCTTGTAAGGAACATTGCTGGAATAACCTTCCACATTGTTCAGGACATTCTTTTCAGAAACGTTCATCAGTGTGTATCTGGCAGGAGCTGCTTCTTTGACCAGTTTCATGCCTTCCAGGTTGAGGGTGATTTCAGAATATCTCTTGAAGACATTGTCGGCTTTGCTTGCACATTTGATTCTCAGACCGCTTGTCCCTTCTGCATTTTGGATATAGTTGGTGGTCGGATTTCCTTCCCAGTCAATCTTTCTTGGAGCGATGTTCGGGTTGAGGTCCATGTTTTCATTGTCCTTGTCACCGATGACGACAGCATTCAAGTTGCCATAGTTGCTCTCATCGAAGATGATTTCACCTTCCGTTCCAGGAATCAGGGCCTTCAACTCTTCAAATGTGTAGAGCTTGATGTATTCTGTCTGCATGACAGGCACTTCAAATCTGAGTTCGCCTCCTTGCACGTCTTTGTGGATCAGAACAATCTTTGCGATTCTTTCAGTCCTTTCCTTGTTGTCCGTGACATCGAAGGTGAAGGTCTTTTCTGTGATCTCAATGTCGCTGATCCAGTCTTTTTGTGTTCCCTCATATTCCACCTGTGTCTCAAGTACGTTCAAATAGGCTGACAGGTTGGTCTCGACCGGCAGTTCAATGTGCTGTGCGACACAATCAAGACCGTTGCTGATCGTTTGACGGTCGATGTCCAGGAAAGGCTCGGTCGTCACTTGTCTGATCTTCATGTAGGTCTGGATTTCTTTGTCCGCAGCATCTGTATGAGTCAGTTTCAAAGTCGCTGTCCTGTCCATTCCTGTGCTGTTCTCGGCAATGTCAAGAGTGACGTTTTCTGCCGTTATCTCCACGTTGGAGATCCAGTCCTTGGAATCTTCCTGATCGTATTCCACTTCAGACAAGATGTCTTCCATATCATAGATGAGGTCTGTCTTGAAGCCCAGGACAATCTTTCCCTGATTCTTCGGAGCAGTGACTTCTTCTTTTGTAAATTGGAAAATAGGTTTTTCATTGCCGGCAGCCTGAATCATCATGACGGTATCAGGAATCTCTTTGCTGGAATAGAAGATGATCCCCACTTTCCTGGCGGCACCGAAGTTCTGTGAGTAGGCGAATTTGATTTCGCTCAGACCATGTCCTTTCAATCTGTCTATACTTGCCCAATCCACATTTTCTGTAAGGTCTGCGGTCCAGTCACCGGCCGCATAGACAACCACAGGAGTCTCACCGGCACGAGCCTGGAGCTTGACTGTCTTTGTGGTTACGCCCAGCGGCTGCTCTATTTCGTATGGCATGTCGCAGCTGGCTGCAAATGGCAACATGAATAAGGCAGCTGCCATGGCGCTTGATATTTTTTTGATTGTATCTTGTAATTTCATTTTGATTTCCTTTTCAAGGTATTACATGTATTTGTCATATTCCTTGTTGTCAAGATTGTAGTCGGAGTAAACGACCTGTGTATCTGGAATAGGATAGAATCTGTGACATGGAAGGATATTGTCCTTCACGGTCTGGTAGTCGGTGTTGGTGAAAGTCTCCTCGTACCAGATACCCCATCTGACCAGGTCGTATTTCCTTTGGAACTCACCAAAGAGTTCTCTCGCACGTTCATTTCTAATCTCTTCTGTCAGACGTTCCTTGGTCTTGAATTCATACAATGAAATGCCGGCTCTCTGCTTGATCATGTTCAGATATTTGACGGAATTGTCAAAGTCGTCGAGCTCACAATAGCATTCTGCTTTCATCAGCAGCGCATCCGCATATCTGAAGACCTTGTAGTTGTTATGGTCCCAGGTGCCATCCATGTTCGGACACCAGAATTTAGGGCCTGTCCACGGAGTGGAAGCAGTGCTGTTAAATTTGTGTCCATTGTATTCCCATACAATCGTCATGTCTTTCCTGAGGTCTTTGGAGTCTTTTCTCATCAGACCATTGTAGAACATTCCGTTTGGCCTGAGAGGGGTCCATGTGGTGGCCTGATTGCCGAGCTCCGGTATATCGACACCGTCGTAGATGCTGGTCCCAGAAGCTCTTCCGTAAGGCGTGCAGATGGCGGCAAGATTGGAAGTGTAGGAGATACCGCCATTGACATAGGCATGCTGGATTTCAAAGATGGACTCAGGAGTGTTCTTGTTCCTGAAAGGAATGTCGCTCAGTGGATATTGTGAAAGGTCGCCATAGATTGCCTCCAGTTTGTTGATGGCAGAAATGGCTTCGTTCCAGTCCTTGTTCCACATGGCCATCTTGGCAATCAGCATCCAGCCCATAGCTGCACCGCTTCTGTTGTCCTTTACATCAGAAGTCCTGATCTGTTTGCAATAAGGAACGTATTCCTTCAATTCGTCAATCAGTTTCTTTCTGGTTTCGTCGGCATCCATCCGAGGAAGTCTGGAAACTTCTCCAAGTACCTTCTCGTCTTTGACATTCACGGTATAATAGGGAACATCTCCGAAGAAGCAGGTCAGGGTATAGTAGTAGAATGCCCTCATTATTTTTCCTTCAGCCAACAGGGGTGCCTTTTCATCTTCTGCAATGAGAGATTTCTCGATTCCTTCGATGGTCGCATTGCAGTTGCGTATTCCTTCATAGGCTTTTTTCCATACAGTCTCTCCGAAAAGCGGCTGGACCGGAGAAATGCTCAATTGGGCATCTTTTGTTCCTGATTTGATGTTCATGATATCAGTGACTCCTTCTGTCGCAATCATGTAGGTATAGCTGTAGATGGAATTCAAAGGAAGGTAACAGCTGTTCAAACCGGCATAGCATTGTTCTTTGGTCTTGAAGAAGTCATCTGTGCTGACGAAACCTTCCTTGGTTTCTTCAAGACTGCAGGAAACGCTCAGCGTGAAAGTGGTCGCAACGGCAATCGTCCTAATTATATTTTTAAAAATATTCTTCATAATTCTTGTAATCTTTTAGTATCTGACCTGAACACTGAAAATGATTGTTCTTGGTTTCGGATAGGCACCGAGGTCCATTCGTCTCAATGTAGAACCTGAACTGTTGGAGGAAACATCCGGGTCAAATCCGTTGTAGTTTTTCCAGAGGTAGATGTTGTCTCCAGAAGCTGAAAGTCTGAGATCTTTGATGAATTTGCTTTTGTTGAATCGGAAGGTGTACCCGATTGTGATGTTCTTGAGTCTGATGTAGGAGGCATCATGTACAAGGAAGTCACTTGGAACGTGGGTTGCAGAGTTGATGACACCTGGGATGTCAGAATATGGGTTTCTGGTAGGATGCCATGCGTCAAGCATATATCTGAATTGGTTGGTGAACTTGCTTCCTGCCATGTAGAATTCTGCATAGTTGTATAATTTGCCACCAAGGGAATAGGTGAAATATACACCTAGATTGAAGTTGCCGATTCTGAAGTTGTTCTGGATACCGCCATAAATGTACGGGTCTGCATTTCCCAGATAGCAGAGGTCATCCTGATTGAGGATACCGTCATGGTTAATGTCATAGTAACGGCATTCTCCGAGAGATTTGGTCTTGCCGGTTGATACATAGGCTTTGGTTGCCTTGTTTCTCTCGATTTCTTCCGCATTGTGCCATACTCCGCCATATTTGAAACCCCATACGGCATTCAGTGGATAGCCTTTCACATAACCATGCATCATGTAAGAGTTGTTGTTCGGCGCTTTGTAAGCGACCACGAAGTCTTCAGTCCCAATTTCATCCACTACCTGGTCATTGTGAGATATGGTGAAGTTGGTGCTCCATTCAAAGTTATTCTTGACGATATTTCGAGATTCGATAGATAATTCGAAACCTTTGTTGGTGGTGGCTCCAATGTTCGCGAATCTGGAATTGTAGCCGGTATGTGCAGCTGTTTGGATGGTTAAAAGCAAATCAGTTGTCTTTGAATAATAGGCTTCTGCAGTTATGCTCAGCCTGCTGTTGAAAAATGAGCCGACAAGGGCCAGGTTATACAAATCTGTCTTTTCCCAAGTGAGGTCCGGACTTGCCAGACGTGAAGGATAGTAGGCAACTGGCTGGGAACCGCCAAAGAGATAACCTCCAGTTGTAGTGCCCATGGCTGCCAATGATCTGTAGGAACCGATGGCATCATTGCCAGAGCGACCAGCACTGAGTCGTATGGAAAGGTCATCGACTTGAGTGGCGTTCTTCATGAACGGTTCGTTGGAGATGGTCCATTTCAAGGCCGCAGATGGAAATAGTCCCCATTTATTGTTCTTTGCAAAGTTGGACGCACCGTCATAACGGGCAGTCAATGTAAGATAATATCTTGATTTGTAGTTGTAGTTGACACGGCCCAGGAAAGACATCTTCTGTTTTCCGTTGTAGGAGCTCCTGGCAGAGTAGGTCTCTTTGTCCTTGACTGCATTCAGATTGTTCCATTTGTTCTCGTCAACCATGTAACCGGAACCCCAAAGGCTGAAATCTTCACCCTGATATTTGTAGGCTGTAAAACCGAAGAGGGCATCGAAATGATGTGTCTTGTTCCATGTCTTGTCAAAAGTCATTGTAGTTTCAGAAGAAAGAGAGTGCTCGTTCCAGTCACCTCTATAAGCATCTCCACCTTGTCCTTCCTTCTTTTTGGGCAAAGTTGAAGGCTGGTATCGGCAATGATGTCTTTCATAAAGGTAATAGGAGAATTGGCTTCGTAGTTTCAGACAATCGGCAAATTCTGCTTCTGCATAGACTGTCTGGTTCAGACTGTGTCTTTTGGTCATGTTGGTTTCCAGATCCAGGACGGCTCTCGGAGTATTGATCTTCTGACCGGAATAGAACAAAGGGTTGAATGTGTCGGTTGGCTTGATGAGTGGTGACAGATACTGGGCGGCACCCCACCATTGTGTTCCTCCGATGGAGGCCAGGTTGTTGTCGTTGTGTCTGTAGCTGTAGCTCATCTTGTAGCCGACTTTCAGCCATTTGAAGAGGTCATGATCAATGCTGATACGGTTGCCGAGTTTCCGCATACCGCTTTTGTCAATGATGCCTTGATTGTCATTATAATTGACAGAAAAGAAGTATTTGGTCTGTTTGGACCCACCGTTGATGGACAGATTGTAGTCTTGGTAGGGTGCAATTCTGCTGATTTCGTCAATCCAGTCTGTACCTTCTCCGTAAGAGAAGGGATCTCCATAGGAAGAGTCTTCTGTCGGAGTTTCTGGAGTGATGCTGTCGTATCCGTCAGAGTCAGTGAAACTGGCATATTCATTTCTGAAGAGAGCAAATTCGGTTGCGTTCATGATATCCAACTTCCTCGGAAGCTGTGAAAAACCGGCATCTGCCTTAAAAGTGATATTCGGTTTGCCATTGGTGGAACCTCCACCTTTCGTCGTAATCATAATAACACCGTTACTTCCTCTGGAACCGTAGATGGCTGTTGAAGATGCATCTTTCAATACGGAGATGGATTCGATATCGGCAGAGTTGATGTCATTGAGGTCATGAATGGCATCCATGACACCATCCACGACAATCAGAGGCTCATTTGAAGCGGAAATGGAACGGGTACCACGGATTCGGATACTGGTTGTCGCTCCAGGCTCACCGGTTGTGGACATGATATCGGCTCCGGCAATTCTTCCTTGCAACGCCTGGTCGACGGATGAAACAGGAAGAGACTTGATGTCGGACATTTTCACGTTCACTACGGAGCCTGTAAGGTCTTTTTTCTTGGCGGAACCGTAACCGATGACAACCACTTCATCCAGATTGGTACTTGAATCTGGTTCCAGCGCGACATTGATTTTGGTTCTTCCATTTACTTTTATCTTCTGGTTTGAACAGCCGAGATAGCTGAATTCCAGTTCATCATTGTCCAGACAGGTCAATGAGTAGTTTCCGTTAATATCTGTAATGGCGGTAGCCTTAGGTCCTTTTCCTTTTTCTCCTTGGACAATGACGGTGGCACCGATCAGAGTTTCTCCTTTGTCGTCAGAAACCGTTCCTGTGACGGTTATCTTTGACTGAGCTGACATGACCACAGTGGTCAGCATAAGCAATAGAGAGAGAACCAGTTGTATTATGTTTTTCTTCATTTTGATTGTAATTATGTGGTTTGATCACGTTTATGGTTTTGATAGATTCTCAGATCGAGCAGTATAGGATAATGGTCAGAATAATGATCAGTGAATTCATCATAGATGACATCGGTTCTGACAGTTTCCTGTACGATAGCTTGCGAGCCATATATATAGTCAAGTCGTTTTCCGTCCGTACGGTTCTCGTTCCAACCTCCTGAAAGGGTAGGGGTGGTCCTGTTGAACTCCCGATGCATTTCTTTCAGCAGGTCATAATACATTTCAAGAGCGACTTCATGTGTCCCATATGCTTGACTGGTGGTATAATGGTCGGCATCAAGAGGTGAGAAAGAGTTGAAGTCGCCCATCATCAGCCACATAGGTCTGGCCGGATACTTCACGATGGTCTCCTTCATGTACAGTTTCAGCTCATGTGTTCTGTAATCGTTTCCATCGATATCGTTGTCGTTGTCCATATCTTCAGGATTGTCCCATTCCGTATTTTCTTTGAGATCGCTGAATGGATAAAGATGAAGGACGACTATGTTGATGCCTTTTATCTTTGCGAAGATGGCACCATGCCATACATTGTCTACAATGTGCCGGACATCTTCTATTTCATATTTTGAGGTGATGGCAACAGGAAATGAAGAGGCTCCTGGGTAGTTGCAGTTGGTCTCGACATAATGGTGCCCCCATCTTTCAGCAAGCTTCGACAACATCTCCTTGTTGAGGCCATTCGCTTCTTCGAGTGCCAGAACATCTGGGTTGTACTGGTTGACCCATTCTACAAATTTGTTGTAATTGTTGTCAGCGTCCAGTTTCATGCCTTCGAGGATATTGTAGCTGATCACTCTCAAAGTGTCAGCTTTCAGATTGTCTTCATGTGAGACGGCAATGTCTGAAGTGACCTTTTCCTGGCAGGAAACTGACAGCATCAATGCCGACAGGATTGATATCAATGATTTTTTCATGTCTTTATTTATTGTAACGCACAGATACATAGGTAATTATATTTCTCTTTCCAGAGAGAATGCCGGATCCTGCATAAGAGTTGGCTGTGCCGGCTGTATTCTCTGTAGGAATCAGTCTGATTTGAACTTTCTCCTTTCCGCACAAATCCGCAGGCAGTTTGACATCAATTGATTTCGCTCCAGGCATCTGTGTCTGTAGAGTGTTGCTCCACTCTGCCAGGTCAGGACAACTGTAAGTAGTGATTCTTTTCCATGAATTTCCATTGTCAAGGGAATATTCAACAGCCCAGAATCTCGGAGATCCGACTCTTCCCAGGACGTCAAACTGCAATGACATTACTGAAGTGTTGATTTCTGCTGTGGAGAATTCTATCAGCCAATATGGAAATGCATTTCCGGACGGGCACCATGAAGCGCTTGCCCATGCAAAGTTGCGGCTGACACCTTTGTTCTCAGAGCCGTCGACGGGTCCTGGTTGTCTGTAGGCATGGTCTCCGCTCATCCAACTTCCGCTTGAATGCTTGAAGAGCCCTTTTCCGACAGTTGGCTGTTTGTTCCAATGACTGTCAATTTTGACATTGGCGCTCTTTTCGTCCCATAGGGCCAAAATGTTGGAGAATCCTTCTTCTTGCTTCTGGGCGAGTCTGATGTCTTCTTTGGAAAGATGTCTGATCTGATATCTTCCAATGTCCCCGTCTTCTTCATAACGGGTATACTGGTCATGGACAATCACGCCGGATATTTTTCCTGCTCCAAGTGGAAGGCCGGAACCATCCCTTCTGTAAGGACATTCGATATTGGTCATCATATACATTGAATTGCCCTCAATGTCTCTGACCAGAAGTGGACAGCAGTCCACCTTGAAAGAATTGTATTGCTTCGTATATCCCTCGTTCAAAGGAGTGTAGGAACATTCGTTGACAGGGAACTCGCAGTTTTTCAATGTGACATAGGTGAATACATCCTTGTCAGTCAGTTCGCCGATGGATTTCACTTTGATTGGAAGAGTCTCCATGGCGCAGGTGTCCAAATCGACAATATAAGTTGAAGCCACATCACGGATGATGTATCTCTCCGGATTCTTCATCTTCTCGAGTGTCGCGTCTTTCAGGGACAGCTCTATTTTGGTTCTTGAATTGCAGATGTTGTCCAGTTTCGTGTTGTAGAGAACTGCAATGCCTTCACTGCCGTCAGCCGTTTCAAGATAAGATGTCCTGTAGTTCACATCGTAATCGATGGAGGTGTCGCTCAGATTAGGATTCATGGCCGTGTTGGGATTGGAATGGTCATTGATGACAATTCCTTCAATGGTGATGTCATCTACAATCTTGATTTTTCCCTCCGGTGCAGAAATCTTGGCTTTGAGTTCGGCCATGGTCACTTTATCCGCATTTGCGGCACGGTTCCCGATCTGGGTGACAGGAAGTCTGATTTCATGTTTTCTTTCCCATCCGTCAAGGTAGGAGAGGACAATGTCCGCTTTTCTTTGACCGACTTGGTCATTGACTTTGCTCTTTACGATCAGGGCGGTATTTTCCAGATCCATTTCGGTTTCAATCCAATTGCCGTTCCCATCCTTGTAATCCACTTCCACCTTCGCTTCGGTAAGGAATGCATTGGTGAAATTGGTTTTCAAATTGACGGATTTCCTGTCTGCAACGACAGGAAACAATATGTTTTCGGCATCAAAGGCGATGTTCCGTGCTTTGCCATATTGTTTCACAAAAATGGTATCTGTCTTTGCAGAACTTTTCTGCTCGATGACCAGACGGCACATTCTGGCGAATCCTTTGTTGGTCTTGTAGCTCAGATTGAGGGTGGTGTTGCCGTTGCCTTCTTTCTGGTCAATCTTTGCCCAGCGCTGTGCGGCTCCCGTCACGAAAGCGGTCCAGTTGCCGGTCGCTTCAATATTGATTTGGGCTGACCCTGAATTGGAAGGTAAGGTCAGTTCACTTTGTGTTGTCTGGGCTTCCTTTATTTCCTCTTTTGTGCAGGACTGGATGGCAGCCAATGCGAGAAGGGCGGCCAATGCGGATAATATTCTTTTCATGGTCTTCATCTTTATTTCTCTCCTCCTGCAAGAACTTTGTTGTAGGATGTTCTCGGAAGAGAGAACACATTGATGTTGTCAATGAGGATACGGTTGTTTTTTTCCATTTTTTCCAGTTTTCCGGCAGTGATTTTGATTCGGGTGTCCGGAGTTATCGGATTGAGGTCCAGGCTGCTGATGACCCAAGATTTCAAGGAACCGTCCCAAATGGATTCGGATTCGTTGTTGAACTGGGAAGCTTTGAATGTGGTTTTGGTGTCTTCTGTACCGTCAAATACACCGCCGCCCAGAATTTCCAGGGTGACTTCGTCATTGTCTTCCGGCATGACAAGCGCATTGAATGAAACTACGATGGCGGAGTCTCTCCTGACGTCTTTTACATAAGGAATGGTCATGTCTGCACCGTATCCCTGGTCATTGCCCAATTGTACATATCCATTCCTTCCGTAGAAATGTGAGTGGGCTTGTCCTTCAATGACGGTCGTGCTGAATGGGTTTCCCTCTTTCTGGTCATCGTACCAGAATTCGAAAGCTCTTTCATTGCCAGGAACCAAAGGATCTTTGTTCCCGAATTTGAGAAAATTGAAATCGGTTCCGTATCTTGCGACATATCCTTGACGGACGACCAGAAATCTGCCGTAAGAAGTATTTGGGCAAGAAAGGTTGAGAACTCCAGACAGTCTCTTGAGAGAACCTGTCATGGGCTTCGCTTTGAAATCAATCACGTCACAGTCCTTGGCCGCATCGTGACGCTTTTCTCCGAATGTGACCCAGTCCTTGTCATGATTGTGCACATCTTGCTGAAAAGAGACAGTGTAGTCTACATTGGATTTGATGTAGATGCTGCCTTTTTCACCATTGTAATGGATGTCAAGCACTTCCATCTCATTTTGAGGGTCCTCCTGTGAGATGATGAAAATGTTTTCTGATCTCAATGAACTTTCTTTGCCGCATCCGATACACATGGTCAATCCTGCCGCACAGAGTAACAGGTGTAGTCGATTTAGTGTCATCATGTTTAAAAAAGTAATTATAGTTTGATTAATTTGATTTGAGTTCAATTGTATATAAAGCGTTGGATTTTAGTTTACCTGTTATCTTATTTCTTATTTTTATACTTGAAATGACAATCACATCTCAGTATTATTTAAGATTCTGCTACAAATATATGTAAATTAATTTCTATTTGTTTTATTTTATTTCATTTTCTTTTTATG
>JAHHQQ010000017.1 GCA_020026275.1 Bacteroidales bacterium | reverse complement strand
GATTATAGATAATCTTTCAATTCCTTTCTCAGCATTTCCAGCATTTTCTGGATTTCCCGCTTGACTTTTCGGGGGGAGATATCATACTTGGCGGCGATTTCGTCATAGGTCATATTTTGGAAACGGCTGGCCATGAAGATCTTCCGGGACAGCTCCGGACAGGTTTTCAACTTGTTCATGAAGATATTTCTGACTTCATTCTCAAACAGAATACCCATATTGTCGTGTACGAGGAAGTCAATTTCCATCATCATGGCTCTGTAGGCATTTTCCTGCATCTGCTGGTGGATGCGCATATGATTGGCTTTGTCTCTTAAGTGATTCAGACATTTGTTTTTTATGGACTGCAAGATATATGCTTCCGGTATGTCTGTCAGTGTGATCTTTTCACGGTTGTCCCAAAAGTTCGTAAAACATTCATCTACGATATCGTCTGCCACCGTCGCATCTCTGACATAGGATTTGGCGATGGAACAGAATTTGTTTCTGTAGGTCGTATAAATTGAATTGAATTCTTGACACGTTATGGGTTGTCCTGTCATTTACAATGCCGTTTGCTTAATCATAAATCACTCTATCAATTTCAAAATCATACAAATATAACAAATAATGTAATGATGTCGTGAAATGTCCTTAATTTGTTTGGGGACGATGTCTGATGTCGTAAGCTTTGACCTGTGGATTCCACAATGTAGTCAATGAAAAAAGGTCAGACTGAAAAAAGTCTGGCCTTTTTTGTACTGCGGAGACGGCAGGATTTTATTGAATTTCCTGGATGGTGAGCGCCATGGTGTTGATGAGTTTTTTTCCATCTTTGGCCACGTTGGCTCCTACCGCATAGCCGGTCACCCGGATGTGCTTGTTCTCGTATTGTTTGATGTTCAGGGAATGGGATGGATACATGATAGCTCCAATCACTTCGGTGCCTTCTACCTGGACATTGTTGTGCCACTGGTAAATCTGGTCACGATAGGAGGTCATAAGTCCCTCATAGGTGATGTATCTGATGTCAGGATTTTTCATGTAAGCTTCAAATTCAGTGGCTTTGAACATTTCTGCTTCCGGCTGTTTGTAGGTGCCTTCTGAAAGGACTTTGATTTCACTGGTTTCTCCAAACTGGACCATGCTTCCGTAGGTGGTTGTGGCTCCTTCGATTTCGACTGTTGAGCCTATTTTCATTTTATGTTTTTTCTTGAAAACAAGGATGACTCCAGTTTCGTCTTGGACGAGGAAGCCTTTATCATGGGTGCCGATAATCTGTCCCTTGATTTTGTAGATGTGGTCGGTCTCTGCTTGCAGGACATCTTTGATGCTGGACAGTTTGATGGTTTCGTCTCCTCCGAATACGACTTCCTGGCCACCTTTTCCTTGTTTCAGGAGAACGTCATCCAGGCGGTTGACGCTGGACATCTTGGCAACGAACTTGATGGAAATTTCAGTGACCCCTTCTGGAAGGGTGAAATCCAGGACTGCTTGTCTCCACATGCCGCCTTCGTCTTTCTGAAGGAAATCATAGCAAAGTGCTTGGGACCAGGTTTCATTGTCTTGTGAGACTCGTATTTCGAAGTCGGATTTTAAAAATTGGTTGGAAGCGCCCTGTGCATATCTCTGTGCTCCGAATGTCAGGTGGAGATTTCTTGAATTGACGGCAATGTTCTTGATGATGAAGAAGTTAGGAGCTGTGGAGAAGAATATGTTGTTCTTGCCGGAACCGTCATAGAGAGAGAATTCCCCAACAGATGACTGGTTGGTGCGGATGGAAATCATCTGCCCCTCATAGGTGATTTTCTCGGCTCCGTTTCCGGTATGGTTGATCCAACCGTCAAAGTCGTCCAGAAAAGGCCAGGAACTGTGTTTGTTTCCGTAGTTCTTTTCGGCAAGTGTTTTGTCAAAATTGCTGGAGAAGATGGGTTCATCTGAAATGATGTCATCCCCTGAATGGTCTTCAATTTGCTTCTCTGAACAGGAAACTGGAAAAAAACCGGCAGAAATGAGAACGGCTGCCAGCAGAAATCTAGAAAAGTGCTTTTTCATTTTGAAAATATGATTATTTGTTTGGACAAGTCCGTTTGGGGACTTGATCCGACAAAGATACATCATATTTCTTCAAGATATTCAACAGATTTACCATGTTTTTGGGCGTATTCTATTTCTGATCGAGTGGAATCGCCAATGTAGCCGTCTTTGTTGATGACGAAAATGCCATCTGCCAGGTCAATCTTGCGTTTGTGCATGTCATCCAACATCGCTTTGGTCCCTTCTGTCCATACTTCATCGTCTCCGCTGTGACCGAAGAGTCCGACAGAGATGACAATGCGTCCTGCCAGCGTCAGTTTTTTCTGCATTTCCATAAATTCATTCTTGAATCGTGTGCTGCCACAGAGGGTCGTGATTGGATAGTGTCGTGTAATGTTGTTGTCAGAGCTCATCGGAACTTGTTTTTTCATATTATCAAATTTACAAATTTTTTTATATTTGTGGTTTGTTTTACGGTTACAATGAATTATACGCAGAAGATCATATCTGAATATTTCAAGGACAAGGAGCATCGGTTCATATCTTGGGGAGAGGACGATTCTATTGTTCTTGATGAAGAATATTTCGCAATGGATTACTTGTCTCTGTTCATCTCACTTTCCGGCAGTATTGACCTGTCTACAGATTGGCAGACTTGGAGGCCGACATCAGAGGATTTGCAGTTCTTCGCTTTTGAAAAGATGATCAGAATTTCTAATATCAGTAAAGATTATCGGAGTGTTGGTCTTTTGTTTTCCAGAGAATGTTGGGCAGATGTGTTGATAAAGTATTTTCCATCATTGGCCATGTCATGGATTTTTCCAGTCATTCCGATTTCATCTCAGACAAAGTCGGTTCTTCTGGATTTTATCCGGCAGATCCAGATTTATAAGAAGGAGGGTCGGGCAGATTCAGATGCTTTGGTAGTGAATACAGTCATGGGATTGCTTTATCATGTAGAAAAGGCGTGCAAGACTATCTTTTCGGATATGTCTGGAGGGGGACATTCCAATCTGGTGGTGGCCTTTGTTCGTTTGTTGTTCAAACATTATCGTGAACATCGGGAGGTGGAGTTTTATGCGGAAAAGCTCAATTTGAGTGCCTCTCATTTTTCTGCCCTCATCAAGCAGATGACAGGAAAGACGGTAGGTAGTTGCATCAAGCAATACATTGCAATCAAGGCTTGCGCTGAACTCAAGAATTCTGATAAAAGCATCAAGGAGATTGCGATGGACCTCAATTTCTCAGACGTTTCCTATTTTTGCAAATTCTTCAAGAAGAATATGGGAAAATCACCAGAAGAGTTCCGGCAATTTAGAAAAAACAAGTACTAGTCGGGGTGAGATTGTCATTTCTCCGTGGCACTTCGGCTGAAACTAACGATGGCGACTCCAGCAAAGACCATGATGGTGGCGGCAATCTTTTGCCAAGTCAGTATGTCCATTCCGATTAGAATACTGATGGCGGCGGCGATGATGGGTTGGACATAGGAATACATACTGACAATAGTTGGACGTATGCGTTTTTGTCCGATAGGAATAAGGAAATAGGTGATGAAGGTGGCACAGATGATGAGGAAGGCCAAGTCCAGAACGATGGTGTCGGGCAGTGCGGTATAGTTCAATGTATAGAGTTCTTTGGCTGAAAAGGGAAAAGACATGAGGAAGGAAAAGAGAAAAATCCACTTCATGAAAGTGACCACCGAATATTTTTGGATGACCGGTTTGAATATGCCCAAATAGAGGGAAAAGGACAGACTGTTGAAGATCATGAGGATAATGCCTGTCAGTCCTGTCTGCTGGACCGCACCATCACTGGGACGGGTGCTGTTGAGAATGATGAAGAGCATGCCGGCAAGACTCAAGGCCACTCCTCCGGCTTTCTGGAAACTGATCGGTTCTTTGAGGACGATGGCGGCAATGACCATAGTGTAGATTGGAGACATGGAGCTGATGAGGGTACAGTCCATCGGCGTAATATCTGAAATGGCGAAAAGGAAAGTGACTTGTGTCATGAAGTAACCTAGAAAAGAGGCAAGTGCGATTTTCGGGAAATCTTTTTTGTTCACTGTCTCCTTGGGAAGAAAACAAGAAATCAGCCAGAAAAGGGCACCGGCTCCGATGGAACGCATGCAGAAGATGGTCATGGGGGAGATCAGATGTCCGGCCGTCAAGTCTTTGCATATGATTACATTGATGCCGAAGATAGCATAAGCGATAAAACAGGCCGCATGACCCAATAGCTTGTTAGTATTTTCCTTCATAAATCCTGATTGAAACGACAAATTTAACTATCTTTAATGAACTGCTCAATTTAAAATGGAATTATTATGAAAATACAGCATTTGGCACAAGACTGCCGTTTCGTCGCTGAAGTGGATGGCTTTACGGCTTACGTAGAATATGAACTCGTAGGAAACGGTTTGGACATCGTACATACTGTCGTCCCTCAGGAAATTGGGGGAAGGGGAATTGCTTCAGAACTGGTTAGGGTTGCCTATGACTATGCAAAAGCGCAGGGTTTGCAGTGTTTTGCTACTTGCTCTTATGCGGAGAGGTGGCTGGAACGGCATCATAATGGATGATTTTTCGCAGGAGAGGGAGATGGGCTGGATTGACTGAACCGGGCAAATTATTGAAAAGGTTAGCTGTCCCCATAAGGATGCCGGCTGTCAGAAGTTCCAGGAGGTCCTTTTCTTGCAATTTCTCTGGAAATCTGTTTGTTTCGGCAAGCCGTATTATTTCATTGGCGAGTCCGGCGACCATGGCATCTCCGCAACCGACTGTGTTGAGAGTGGCGGGTCTGGGAAGATTGTGTGCCTGGTTGAGATCTGTCCATGCTTTTAAGGCATGATTGGATGGATGATGATAGAGGATGGCTCCTTTTGGACCGAGCGAAACCAAGATGAGAGGGATATTGTAATGGTCTGCCAAGGTGCTGCATGCCTGGCGGATGTTCTGGTCCGATTCCAGAGATGAAATCCCGCTTATTTCTTCCAGTTCTTCGAGATTGGGTTTGATGAGGTCGGGAGAGCAGCACAGTGCTTCTTTCATCTGGTTGCCACTGGAATCAAGCAGCAAATAGTTTTTTCCCCGGCACATTTTTCCAATTCTGGCCAGGCTGCCGGAGGGTGCGTATACCGGAAGACTGCCGGAAATGACCAGGAGATCGTCGGCTTCCAGATGTTTCGCAATCCGATGCTCGATTTCGTCCATAGGGAACTCTCCAGCACTGACAGTTTCTCTGATATGTGTTTCACTGCCGTTCTCCAGATCCAAGATGGTCAGATTGGTGCGGGTTGGGTTGTCGGAAAGAATCCAGTCGGTCTGGACGGTGGAAGTCTGGATTGTGTCAAAGAAGGGGATTTCCTCTTTGCGGATGCAGCTGATGGCAAGGACCGGACGATGGAGGCAGCCTAGGGCTCTGGCGACATTGAGGCCTTTTCCTGCAGGGCAGAGGTGTGAGGTGAGGCAGGAGCAGACGGAGCCAGTTTGGAAATGTTTGGTTGACATGATTTTGTCAATGGCTGGATGAAGGGTGAGGGTGACAATTTTTCCCATGGTGGAAGGTGTTTTTTGTTGAAATGTCAGAACGGCAGTTGTTTTGGGGAAAGTGGTGTGGCCCCTTTCAGGTTCTCGTCCAAAATTGGACTGTCAATGCGAAAAGCATTGAAGGCGGCCGACCGTGGATAGCGGTTGAAATAGGGGTTTTCGCTGAAATAGAGCTCGACCGACCGGATGGCCCGGGCGCCGCCTACGGTGTGGTAATATTTCAAGACCTTGTTCCGGTCGGAAGGCAGGACCTTGATGCTTCTTCTGCCGGACTTGAAGGTGACGACGGCCAGGACATTGCTTTTCCTGTCCTGGAGCATCATCTCGTTTTTCTGGCTGTCTGTCAGATGATGGGTGATGGAGATGTGCCGGCCGTATCGGGCGTTGATCTCTTCCATCAGACGGCGGAAGAGCGGGCCGTGCGCAGAGCTGTCTTGTAACCGCTTCCAGCCGGTGTAGTAGTGGATCATTTCATGGATGATGATATCATCCATTTCATCTTCAGTAAGTTCTATCCTTTTATTGAAGCGCAACTTGAAGTCACAGTATTCCACTTTCCCGAAAAGTTTCTTTCGCATCTTGAAGGTGCATTTTCCGAGAAAGGTCTTGACGTCACAGATGCTGATCGGCGGCTCAGGAAGTTGTCCGTCGAAAATCAGTTCGTTGTAGTGCCGGAACTTTTCTTGTATGTAAGGCAGGTTCGCTTTCATCTTTTTCTCTGCTATGGGAGTTTCATGCCGATATCCTCAAACATTTTCCGATAGGCTTCCGCCTTATTCTCGATGGCCATCGGATAGGCGCGGGAAGAGGATGGCATACGGTAGAATCTCAATTGGCGGGAACTGTTGCCGGGCAGACTGACAGGAGTCCATGTGCCGGGTTTGGGGATGTTGCAGCCGAGAATCGCCGCAATCGTTTCCGCTGATTTTCCGCCGGTGGAGACGACCGCCTGGCAGTCAGGAAGTTGTTCCAAAATGGTCTGGAGGTCGGATGGCACCACAATCTTCAGGAATTTGTCAGATGCGTTTCCTTTTTCGCGTTTGACCAGATAGGCGGCATCAAAGATGGCCAGACCAATCTCATCGCAGAAATGCACCACTTTTTTATAGTCAAATTTTTTTTCTCCTTTCAGCACGAGCCATTCCTTGTCCTGATGGAAGATGTGTCCCAGAATCCTCCACATGTCGTTTATCCAGTTAGGATAGTAGAATGACATGCACCAGCGGGCCTGTGGTGGTGGGAAGCTGCCCAGAAACAGCACTTTCGCCTCTTGAGGAAGGAAAGGCGGGAGAGGATGGACTTCAAATTTGGAATATTCCTCCTCCAGAGCCTTTGGGGCGCGGATGAGTGCCTGGAAGGCGGCGAGTCTTTCGGCATTGGGGCTGTTCTCAAATTGCAGTTTCAGATAGCCGTCCTGTCCATATTTCTCGCACAGGTGCTGGAGGTTTCTTTTTTTTTGCTCCTCCGGTGTGAGTTCAGGATAATGAGACAGGCCATAGAGGATGGTGCGTCCTATGATTTCGTCCGGGTCAATTTTTTTGTCGGCTTCCGACACGACCCGTCCATAGAGGGAGCGGGGAGTGGTCTGGCTGGAGGCGCGATGGTCTTCGACGGCTTCCCGCATGAGGGTGATTTCCTCTTCGGTGAACCATTCGCGGATCTGCTTGTCTTCGGACAGGATGCGCCCGGAGGTGAGATGGTGCCGCTCCCGCCCTTCCGGCATGCCGATGTCGTGATAGGCTGCGATGGTGTAGACCAGGTCTGGGGAGAGCGGACCGCTGCCAAATTTTGCCGCACCGGTGCCGAAAAGGTCCAGATGGAGGCAGAGGGCGAAACTCTCTTCTATCACGGACAAGATGTGGCTGGTGGAATGCGCCTTGTCCTGGAAAGCCGCATAGCGTGGCAGAATCGTGTTCTCCACGTATTCTTTCAATGCAGGACGGACGGCCTGCAATATTTTTTTGTCCATCATGTCTTCTTTGATTTGGATCCCAAATTTAGCAAGTTTCCGGGGAAGAGAAAAAATAAAGGATGACTTGAAAGCCATCCTTGAAACTGGTACTGGGTAGGAGAATCGAACTCCTATTGCAAGATTGAGAATCTTGAGTACTAACCGTTATACGAACCCAGCATTTGTTGTTTTTTTGTCAAGATTGTGTCACTGTTGTAGTGTTGTTTTCTTAACGGATTGCAAAGATAGGCAAAATTTTTTTCCCTCCAAATTTTTTTAGAAAAAAGTTGATTTTTTTTAGAAACTGCCTATAAATCCTTATATTTGATTTTCGAAATCTTCGGAAAACATTTAAAAACGCTATAAACAGAATTATTATGACACTAATCAAATCCATTTCAGGAATTAGAGGAACCATAGGTGGACAGCCGGGTGAAGCTCTGACTCCCATCGACATTGTCAAGTTTACCTATGCTTATTGTGAAAAATTGAGGGAAAGATTGCCTCGCCCTGACGGATATCGCTATAAAGTGGTAGTGGGAAGAGATGCCCGTATTTCAGGAGAGATGGTGGAGCAGTTGGTTTGTGGAACACTGATTTCCTGTGGAGTGGATGTTGTGAAGGCAGGTTTGGCTTCAACTCCAACTACTGAAATGGCCGTAGTTTTCGCACATGCGGATGGCGGTATCATCCTGACGGCTTCTCATAATCCACGTCAGTGGAATGCACTGAAGCTTTTGAACGAACGGGGAGAATTCCTGACTGCTGAAGAAGGAAAAGCTATTCTGGATTGTGCCGAGAAAGAAGATTTTAATTTCTCTGGTGTGGATGCGATGGGCAAGATAACAGAGCATGATTTTACAGATGAACATCTGGATGCTGTCTTGGCTATGGAGGCCGTTGATGTGGAAGCCATCAGGGCAGGTCATTTCAAAGTTGTATTGGATGCCATCAACTCTGTGGGTGGTATCATCATGCCTCGTCTGTTGGAACGTTTGGGCGTGGAGTGTGTGAAATTGAACTGTGAGCCTACCGGTGATTTTGCTCACAATCCGGAACCGCTTCCAAAGAATCTGGTGGATCTGTCCAATGCCGTAGTGGCCAACAATGCCGATTTCGGTATTTCTGTCGATCCTGATGTGGACAGATTGGCATTTATTTGTGAAAACGGACAGCCGTTTGTGGAGGAAAATACATTGGTCAGCATTGCTGACTATTTGTTCACTCGACTGGAGAAGAAGGCAAAGGCTGAAGGTTTGACTTTGGAAGAAGCGGCTGCTCCTTATATGCCGGTCTCTTCCTCCAACCTTTCTTCTTCACGCGCTGTGAGAGATGTAACCGAAGCCCATGGCGGAAAATATTATGCCGCAGCGGTCGGTGAGGTCAATGTAACTACCAAGATGAGAGAGGTGAAGGCCTTGATTGGTGGCGAAGGCAATGGCGGTGTCATTTATCCTGCCATTCATAGCGGCCGTGATGCCATGGTCGGGGTGGCCCTGTTCCTTTCTTATCTTTGTGAGAAGAAGATGACTGTTTCTCAAATCAAGGCCAGTCTGCCTCAGTATGCGATTGCCAAGAACAGAATGGAAGTTTCCGATCCCGCTTTGATTGACCGTATCCTTGCAGAATTGAAGAAAGTTTATGCTAAGGAGAATATTATAGATATTGACGGTGTCAAGATTAATTTTGAAGAGAAGCGTCAATGGGTACATCTCCGCAAATCCAATACGGAGCCGATTATCCGAATCTATTCTGAAGCCCAGACAATGGAAGAGGCTGAGGCGCTTGGTGACGAAGTCATCAAGGTGGCTCGGTCCATCATCGGCTGATATTGATTTTTTCAACTATATTTTTTACATGGACTGGCTTGAAAGGCTGGTCCATGTTTCATCAAAACATCTACCGAATATGTTTTCATTCAGGACTACTCCTCTGGAAGATCAGTTGGACAGGACATTGCTGGAAGGTAATGTCGGTTGTTTCTGTACTCAGAATTGTTGGGATACAGTCAGAAGTCGTTATATGTATGAACTTTTCCTGGAAAGGGGTAATCTCAAGGCGTTGTTCCAGCCAAAAGATGCGGAGCTGACTCCAGGAACCAACCATCTTCTTTTTTCAAAGAAGGAATTGGAGGGACTCAATGCTGTGGTCGTTGAAATTCAGGATGTTGGAGTACGTTATTTCAATTATACACGGGATGTGCTCAGACTGATGAGCCTGCTTGTTGAAATGGGAGAGGAGGCACCGGCCATGTACGTGGTGGATCATCTCAATCCAGCAGGCCGGATTGTGGAAGGGTCTATGCCTTCTGGGGATACGGAACCGTATGTCCCGAAAGTTCCACAACGTCATGGACTGACTTTGGGTGAATTGTGCAACCTCTATTATACAGAGATTGGAGCCCGATTCCCGCTTCACATCATTTCAGCGATGGCGACCGATACCAACCGTCAGCTTCTGCCCTGGACCATTGCTCCGGCTTCTGACATCCCTGGAATGTTCACCTGTTATATGTACAGTGGCGGCGGTCTATGGAACAATACGTCCATTACTCCCGGTATCGGTACTGCCCGGCCTTATGAATATATAGGGGCGCCTTTCATTGAGCACAATACGCTGGATGTCCTTCCTGTACCGGAAGGTGCTTTGATGAGGAGCTGCAGTTTCACTCCGACTACCGGACGTTATGAAGGGGAACGTTGTTACGGTTATCAGATCATGCTGCTGCCGGGCTATGAATATCATTCTCTGCTCCATACACTCCAGCTGATGCGCCACTTCAAAGAAAGATATTCCCAGTTCGAGCTTTATCCTGATTTTTACAGGAAACTGTCTGACCAGATGTTGGTCGATTATATCGAAGGCAATATCAGCTTCCAGGAAATGCGTGATCATGTGAAAGTGGAGGAGCAGAAATGGATCAGAAAGGCAAAGCGTTTCACGCTTTATGACAATCAGCCGGTCCGGATCAAGTAAAAAGTTTGAAAATATTGTCTGGAAAGTTTTGAGGAAAGATTAAAATGCATTAAATTTGCGGCTCAATTGAATAAAAAACTTAAATATTTAAGAAAATGAAAAAGAACATTCATCCCGAAACCTACCGTCTTGTAGCTTTCAAGGATATGTCAAATGACACTGTATTCCTTACTCGCTCATGCGCAAAGACAAAAGACACACTTGTAGTTGATGGCGTTGAGTATCCATTGGTAAAGGTCGAGATTTCCAGCACTTCTCATCCATTCTACACTGGCAAATCCAAAATCGTTGATACAGCCGGTCGTGTCGACAGATTCTATCAGAGATACAAGGCAAGACAGAAGTAATTCCAACTTCTATCCAAATAGAACCCGCTTGGACAAAGTCCTTGCGGGTTTTTTGCTTTCTATATTTGCATATCCTTCAGAAGACAGGACCCTATAGGAAAACCAAATTATTGACCTTGCTGATGGGACTCTGTCTCATCTTTTGTGCCTGCGGAAGAACCTCTCCGGTCTTGATGGTTTCTTATTCCAATCAGATTGGAGTCATGAGTGGGCATTTCCCGTTGGGGGAGTCCTTATTTATTGTGAGGAAAAGGCGGGAGATCCGGGGGCTGGTATTGAAATAAACGGATGATTTCAAGATCTTTAATAAATTGAGAATATTCATTCAATTTTGTTTGCCAAATCTCCTTTTTTGTATAAATTAGCAATCCCTATAATAAAGAAATTGGAGAATAAAGCTAAACTTTGAAATTATAGAACACACACACATAATTGATGTCATAGCAAACTAAAACAGTTTTTATATATGTAGAAAGAACCAACTTATACACTCACACAACACTTCAATCACATTATATAAATTTCCACATACATACATGCATGAAAACAAACGACTGATCAATTAATCGTCCGGAGACTTATCTAATTGTGATTGTTTATTTGCAAGACAAGCATATTAACAATTTATTGTCAAAAAAGTATGAATTTAAAACGTGTACAGCAATTCAATTGCCTGTTTACATTCTGTTTTCTGGTGCCGGCCCTGCTCGTGGGCGCACCATCCGACGCAAATGCTTCTGAAAATGGAAGGAGCGAGCGCGTTGTTTCAGAACAACAAAACAAACAAGGAGTCTCTAAGACTGACTCAAAGAATACTGCTATTACAGGTGTAGTGAAAGATGCCAAAGGCACTCCAGTCATTGGAGCCGCAGTCATGGTCAAAGGCACCGCACAGGGTGTGACAACTGACTTGGACGGTCTTTTCTCCCTTTCTGTCCCTGCTCCATTTGAAGAGCAGATACTCGTTGTCGAATGTCTCGGTTATGACTCAGTGGAGGTCAAGGTAGGTAACCGCTCAGAATTCACAATTATCTTGAATGAAACCGCAGTAAACCTGGAAGGTACCGTCGTTACTGCATTGGGTATCAAACGTCAGGAGAAAGCATTGAGCTACAGTGTCCAGCAGGTGAAGGCTGATCAGATCACTGCGGTGAAAGATGCCAACTTCATGAATTCCCTCGTCGGCAAAGTGGCCGGTGTCCAGATCAACAGCGGTTCCAACGGTCCTGGTGGAGCGACACGTGTCGTAATGCGTGGTGAGAAATCCATCGAGAAAGGCAACAACGCCTTGTATGTGATCGACGGTATTCCAATGTTCAACAACAGCTTCAGCGGTGATGAAGGTCCTATGAGCAAGGTGACCGGTTCTGAAAGTGCAGCCGATATCAACCCAGAGGACATCGAGTCCATCAACATGTTGACCGGTCCTTCCGCAGCCGCCCTTTACGGTTCCGATGCTGCCAACGGTGTGATCATCATCAACACCAAGAAAGGTGCAGATGACCGTACGGTTGTGACAGTGAGCAACAGTACCACCTTCTCCAAGGTGACCATGCTCCCTGACATGCAGAATTCTTATGTGAGCAGCGGCGGTTACATGAACTGGGGTGAGAAGAAGTCTTTCGATTATGACCCTGCCAAATTCTTCAATACCGGTACCAATGTGATCAACTCCGTTTCTCTCTCTACCGGAAACAAGAAGAACCAGACCTATATCTCTGTTCTGACAACCAATGCGACCGGTGTCGTTCCAAACAACACCTACAACCGTTACAACTTCACCGCCCGTAACACCACCAAGTTCGCAAAAGACAAACTTACCCTTGATTTGGGTGCCAGCTTCATCATCCAGAATGACAAGAACATGGTTTCCCAGGGTAAATACTACAACCCGCTTCCTGCATTGTATCTGTTCCCGAGAGGGGAGGACTTCGATGAAGTCCGTCTCTTCGAGCGTTGGGATCCGGTCCGTGGCTACATGACCCAGTACTGGCCTTACAGTGAAGGTGGACATGACCTCCAGAACCCATATTGGATCCAGAACCGCATCCATCGTGGTACCAACAAGAACCGTTACATGTTGAACGCTTCCTTGAAATGGGACATCACCGACTGGATGAACGTGACCGGCCGTGTGAGAGTCGACAACTCCGAGTATCGCATGATCAAGAAGTTCTACGCTTCCACTCTGACTACTTTCGCAGGTCCTAACGGTGGTTATGAAGATACTACCCAACATGACTACACTCTCTATACCGACGTCATGTTGAACATTGACAAGAGATTCGGTGATGACTGGTCTTTGACTGCCAACATCGGTGCTTCTCTGAATGACCAGCGTTCTGAAATGGCAGGTGTGGCAGGTGACCTCCTTCTGACCAACCACTTCGCGATGAACAACATCAACTATACTGCCAACTTCAAACCTCTCCAGGAAGGCTATCACGACCAGAACCAGGCCGTCTTCGCATCTGTTGAGGCAGGTTGGAAATCAATGCTGTACCTTACTGTTACAGGCCGTAACGACTGGGCTTCCCAGCTGGCATACAGCCAACACGCCTCCTTCTTCTATCCTTCAGTCGGTCTTTCTGCCATCGTTTCCAACATGGTGACCCTTCCTGAATGGTTCTCATATTTGAAGATCCGTGGTTCTTACTCTCAGGTGGCATCCGCTTTCAGCCGTTACCTGTCCAATCCTCCTTATGAGTTCAACCCTCAGACCCACAACTGGCAGAAACCTTCCACTTTCCCTGCCTATGACTTGAAACCGGAGGACACCAAATCTTGGGAAATCGGTCTTGCCGCTCGTTTCTTCAAAGATTTGAGCATTGACGCAACTTATTACCGTTCAAATACTTATCATCAGACAATCTATGCTCCGCTTCCTGGTTCATCAGGATACAAGAACGTAGTGGTCCAGACTGGTAACGTCCAGAACCAGGGTCTTGAGCTGGCTGTTGGTTACAACCACACTTGGAGTGATTTCACTTGGAATTCCAGCTACACCCTCACTCTCAACCGCAACAAGATTGTCAGCCTTGCCGACGATGCCATCAACCCGATTACCGGTGAACCTTTCACCCAGGACAAGATTGAAAAGGCTTGGTTGGGTTCATCAGGCGTCGCTCCTCAGGTACAGCTCCGTCCAGGCGGAACCATGACCGACATCTACATCAACAAGGAACTCAAACGTGACAACAACGGCCAGATCGCTGTTGAGCCAGGTACCGGCAACCTCTCCATCGTAGATACAGAATGGAAGAAGGTGGGCCAGCTCTCACCACGCTACATGATGGGTTGGAGCAACAACCTCAGCTACAAGGGCATCGATCTCGGTTTCGTCATCACAGCCCGTCTCGGTGGCAAGGTTTACTCCGCAACTCAGGGTATCCTCGACTACTACGGTGCTTCCCAGGTAACTGCAGATGCTCGTGACAACGGCGGCGTACCTGTCAACTTCGGTAAAGTTCCGGCTGAGAAATACTATACAGCCATTGCAACTGACCAGGGTGGTTACGGTGCATACTATCTGTACGATGCAACCAATGTCCGTCTTCAGGAATTGAGCCTGAACTACACCTTACCTGAGAAATGGTTCAACAACAAGGCAAAACTTACTGTAGGTTTCATTGCCAAGAACCTGTTTATGATTTATTGCAAGGCTCCGTTCGATCCAGAATTGTCTGCTTCAACAGCCAGTGCTTACTACCAGGGAGTGGATTACTTCATGCAGCCAAGCACCCGCAACTTCGGATTTAACGTAAAACTGCAATTCTAATTAAGGAGTCACGATTATGAAGAAAACAATTATATTACTTGCTAGTCTTGCGTTGACTGTATGTGGCTTTACCGGCTGTACAGAAAAATTTGAAGACTTCAACAAAAACAAATATGCCTTGTATGAGGGTGATCCTGCTGTATTGATCCCAACCATGATCGATGCCATGATGTATGTCCAGCAGAATGACTCTCAGATGATTGACCAGATGGTCGGCACATTGGGTGGCTATTTCACCCTGTCCAACCGTTGGGGTGGTCAGAACTTCGATACTTTCAACCCTACTGACGGCTGGAATGCAGTTCCTTACAACACCATGTTCGAGGACATCTATTCCAACTACTTCGATATCGAGAAGTCAACCAACAAATCCGGTCACTATTATGCAGTAGCCCGTCTGATCCGTGCCGCTGTGATGATGCGTGTCTCTGACATGTATGGCCCGATTCCTTATTCCCAGATTGCAAACGGTACTTTCTATGTAGGTTATGACTCCACTGAAGATGTCTATAGCCACCTGATTGAGGATTTCCAGTATGCCGCCAATATCCTGTATGCTTATTCTCAGGATTTCCCTGCATCTCGTCCTCTGGGTACAGCAGACTACCTTTTCGGTGGTGATTATGCAAGTTGGGCACGTCTCGCCAACTCTCTCTGCCTCCGTGCAGCGGTCCGTTCCAACAATCGTGCAGCGGCAGAAAGCGCATGTGCACATGCAGCCGGCCTGATTGAGACCAATGCGCAGAATGCCATGATGGGCTGTGGCGCACAGACCAACCCTTACCACCTCTGCAGTGCTTCATGGGGTGACCTCCGTGTCAATTCCTCCATCGTCGATTACTTGAACGGATACAAAGATCCTCGTACCGAGAAATATTTCCAGAAATCCACTTTCGATTCCGGCAAATTCATCGGAATGCGTGCCGGTACCTATCCTTTCCAGAAGGGTGAAGTGGCTGGATACTCTCTGCCTAACTTCAAGTCTGACGACAGACTGCCTGTATTCGTAGCCGCTGAGACTAACTTCCTCCGTGCCGAAATGGCGCTCAAGGGCTGGACAGTCGCTGGCAATGCCAAGGATTACTACGAGAAAGGTATCAGACTCTCTATGGAACAGTGGGGGGTGGCAGCAGACGGCATCGCATCTTACATTGCTGACGACAGCAATTGTCCAGACGATCATTCAGGCGACCCGCGCGGCGCAAAATATGATTATGACCGTCAGACTGAAATCACTGTCAAATGGGAAGAGAGCGCTTCTGCCGAGCAGAAACTTGAGCGTGTGATCACTCAGAAATGGATTGCCAACTATCCTATGGGTATCGAGGCATGGGCTGAGTACCGTCGTACCGGTTATCCTGAACTGGCTCCAGCTACCGACAACCTGAGCGGTGGAGTCATCAAGGATGTCAGACGCGGTATGCGTCGTCTCCGTTTCCCATTCTCAGAGAAGAACTTGAACAAAGCGAACTATGAAGCAGCTGTCGAGGCCATGGGTGGCGTAGACAACGAGTCTGTGGATCTGTTCTGGGCCAAGAAAAACTAAAGAGGAACTTTAAGAAGTTAGAAATATGAAATCATTGAAATCCAAATGGACTTTTGCTGCAGCACTTGCCTGCACAGTCGGTTTTGCCGGTTGCAGTGACTGGGTTACACCAGAGGCAGAACAGGTACTTGACTATAGCAATGTGGAGCAAAGTTTTCCAGAAACATATTATGAAGCGCTGCGCGCATACAAGGCAAGTGACCATGCCGTATCTTTCGGTTGGTTCTCTGATTGGGTGGAGCCGTCCGGTTCCATTACCAATTCCCTCGCTGCCATTCCTGACAGCATGGACATCGTCTCCTTGTGGGGAGGCTGGGGCGGTTTGACAGAAGGTCGTCTCGCTGACGTCAAATTTGTACAGGAAAAGAAAGGAACGAAGGTGCTGCCTTGTACCTTCACCAGCTTTGTCGGCCAGAACTTCACTCCAGAAGAGTTCGGTGGCAATGGAAGCGATCCTGAATCTGCAAAACTCAGAAATGAATTCTGGGGATGGAAAGAAGGGGACGATGCCGCTATCGAGGCATCTATCCGCAAATATGCCCAGGCTATGGTAGATACCGTCATGAAATACAACTACGATGGTATTGACCTTGACTACGAGCCTCACTATGGCTACGGTGGCCCTCTTGCTTCGGACAACGGCAGAATGCATATCCTCCTGGAAGAACTCGGCAAGAACTTCGGTCCAAAATCTGCTCATCCAGAGAAATTGCTGATTGTCGACGGTGAACCTCAGTCCCTGAATCCGGAGACCGGTCTGTTCCTGAGCTACTACGTCATCCAGGCTTATTCCGGTACTTCTGGCAATCCTGCTTCCTGGAGAAACGATTTTGGCAACCTGGACAACCGTCTCAACGGTCTTGTCAACAGATTCGCGAAGGTGGTCGGACAGGATCTGCTCGGAGAAGGCAAGTCTGAGGAGGAAATCATGAAAGCCGGTACAGAAGAGGTGACCCGCCGCACCATCATGTGTGAGAACCTCGAACCAGCATTGGAGTCTCTTCAGGGTGGCTATCGCTTCTTTGACCGCAACGGTCGTCTGATGTCTTGCCCATCTATGGTCGGCATGGCCATGTGGGAACCGCTGAACGGTTACCGCAAGGGTGGTTTCGGCGCTTATCGTTTCAGCAACGAGGCCGTCAACAATCCAGCCTACAGATGGATGCGCAATGCGATCCAGGCTCAAAATCCAGCTTGTAATTAGTTTTTAACTAAAAACGTGAATTGAAATGAAAAATATTATAAAAATTGCCGCTCTTGGACTTCTGGCTCTTCCAATGTGCTTTACAGCATGTCAGGATGCAGAGTATGATACTCTCGGAATGCATGCCTTCGTCAGTGAGAGCGCAGCTAACAAGAATGTCAAAGTAACTATCGGTAAAGCTGGTGGCGAGGCTGAAATCACCGCATGTCTGAGCGAGGCGGCTGCTGAAGATGTCACTCTCCGTTTTGAGATTGATACCGCTGTTCTCAACGCCTACAACAAAAAACAGGCTTCCAGCTTCCTTACATTGCCGGAAGACCAGTTCCAGATGGAACAGGAAGTGGTCATCAAAGCCGGTTCCTACAGTGCTTCTGCCACCAAGATCCACATCCTTCCATTGAAGGAGGAATACATTGGTGAGAGCTATGCTCTTCCACTTCGTCTGGTGAGTCCGGATGGCTCTGTGCCGGTTACCTCCGCAACCTCCACTTTCGTCATCACGACCGAAAGCATTCTGGTCAATTCCCTTCCTATGTGGGATGGCGGTGCCGGTCTGGTCGCTGACGGTTTCCCTCAGACACTGAATGAGTTTACCATCGAGGTCCGTTTCCAGATCAGCAACACCAACAACCGTAACCGTTCCGTATTTACCAACGGTGGTTCTGTACTTCTTCGTTTTGAGGACCCTCAGAACTTCGATGGCAAGTTCCAGGCTCACTCTCTGGTACAGTTCCAGGGTCAGGGCTGGTATCTGAATCCATCTCTTTCATTTGCTCCAGACAAATGGCAGCATCTTGCCATGACTTATGATGGAACTAAAGTGAAACTCTATGTCAATGGCGCATTTGCCGGAAGCAAAGAAGGAAAATGTGATCCGAACTTTGGCGCAGCCTATTGGTTCGGTGGCCCCGCAGGCGGTGAGCACGGCGCAGACAATTCATGGTGGCACGGTTGCAAGATTCTCGTTTCCGAGGCACGTATCTGGTCTGTAGCCCGTACCGATGCCCAGATTTTGAACAACATCACGACAACCAGTTCCAAATCCACCGGTCTGGTCGCTTACTGGCGTATGAATGACGGTAAGGGCAAGGAATTCAAGGATTGTACAGGCAATGGCCACATTTTGAGATCCGCCATCACTCCTGTCTGGGTTCCAGACATCAAGTCTACTGACAAGGCAACTCCATGGCCGAAATAGGGAGGAGTTGGAACAGTTTAATTTTAAAGAAGAACTTAATCATGTCAAATAAAATCAAAAATTTATTCGGAAGCATTCTGGTCATGACGGCAGCTTTGAGCTTTGCCGCCTGCAGCAATGAAGAGGAGACAGTTTATGATGAATGGAATTCCAACTACGTATATCTGGAACGTCCTCATCTGGGTGTGGATGCAATGGAGTTCTCTCAGACTCACTCATCCCTTGGACTGGCAGGTGATGTGGATATCAAGGTTCCTGTCACCGTCAAGATGATGGAGCCTGCCCAGTGTGATGTCAAAGTCACCTTGGGTGTGGAGAATGCCGGTGCACTTCCTGCAGAAGTGGCCTCTTTTGCCAATGGTGGAGTTATCACAATTCCTGCAGGAGAGCAGGAGGCAAAAGAAGAACTCGTGTTTACCAAAGAGTGGAAAAAATATTACAAAGACGATGCGGCAGAATCCAAATTTCTGGTGAAGATTGTTTCCATTGAACCGGAATCTGACGACCTGCGTCTTTCCACCAAGATGAACAAATTAGTGACCGTCATCAAGAAGGGTCCGAAAGTGGATATCATCCAGGAGAATCCTGAAGGTTCCAGAATCGACAGAAAGGGCTGGGAAATTGCAGTGGCTATGGGTGCTGGCATTGAGAAGAATGAGTACTGGGCTGGATACAATCAGGTGATTGACGACAATTCCAATTCTTATCTCTATTTCGCTCAGGATATGGGCATTATATTCGATCTCAAAGGAGAGCACAACGTTTCCGGTATTGAACTGGAGAACTACTACGGTATGGCCGCTTCCAAAATTGACATCCTGATGACTACAGACGGCAAGACCTGGAAGAATGTTACCGAGGAAGGCGGAATGGCTCTGCGTAGCGATTGGGTACAGTATATCAAGCTCATCGTCCCTCAGAAAGCCACTCAGGTCAAGATCATCTTCAGAGGCGCTCCGGCTCTAACCGAAGTCTACCTCTACGAAAAATAGTTTTTTCCGACTGAAATGAATTTCCGGTCCTCCGAAGTGGGGGACCGGATTTTTTTCCCCCCATTCGGGAAATGTCCATAGCCGCATAAAAAAGCCACTTCTGGCCAGAAAGGCCGGAAGTGGCAAGGACAAGAATGAGTCCGTTTTCGTAAAGGCAGTTTAGTAATGTTTCCGTTTGAACTGATGGACAATCGGCGCCTCGACCCAGGTCCCGGTGGCGAAATCAAAGACCGCCATATCAATGGTCACCTCCAGCTGGGCATATCCGGTCTGTCTGATCCGACGGGTTTCGCCCATTTTCTGGAGATCCTGATACATTTCGTCCACACTGGCCAACAATTCCTCCTGAAGGCAGATCTGATTGTCCCTCATGGTATAATAGGTTTTGAAATATTGGACTGTCGGAAAGATGTGGCCTTTTTCGCCACCGATCCGGCTGTAGCATTGGAAAGGAAGAAAACATTCAATCATGTAGGGGACATGGCTCTGATCCTCCTCCCGGAAGACCGCCGCCTGGACGTTGATGCCGGACATTTCGGTATTGCTGAACCGGTGGAAGACTCCCCAGAAATCTTTGCTCGCGACGCCGTCATTGTCCATGTCGACCTCCGGACCGTTCCAGGTACAGCCGGTCCATTCATAGACCCCTTCAATGCTGTCCACCGCTTTTTTGAATTCATCCTCCGCCCACGGCTTTTCGGCGCAGGAAGCCAGCCCCAAGGCAAACAGCCCCAGGAGCCAGGAAATATGATGAGTGTGCATTTTCATTCTCTTTTTTTTATTCGTTGATGATCCATTCCGATACGTAATCCAGCTTGGTACCGAGCATGCCGACTCCTCCGTCAATGTTGGAAAACTCGTAGGCATGAGGCCCCATTCCCAGTTCCCAGATTCCTTCCACCCTATTTTGTTTTTCAATTCGCCTGTAAATCTCCCGGGAAATGCGGCTGACGACAATCTTGTATCTTGGCTGGGCGTAGAGCTGGTCAGAAATCCATTCCTTCCTCCGGTTGGCGACAAAGACCTCGAAACACATCTTGCCCTCCTCGTTGGTATAGTAGGAATCGAAAACCTGCATGTCTCCGTCGTGATAGCGGCCGCACAGGTCATAATGTCTTCCGGACATCATGAAATCGGAACTCTCCAGCGTATAGAGGTCATCCAGTTCCGTACGGTTGAAATCCGAATGGGCACCGATGTGGACGTCGTCATCGTGACCGATCAGTTCCAACCTTCTCAGCACCTGGACGGCATAATATTGCCCTGTCGCCGGCTTTTCATCCACGGTGATGGTAAATTTCAGACACTGGCGCTTGGGCAGCTCGTTGTCTTCGTAACCGTAAGAATTCTTGTCGGTCCATTCCAGGCTCTTGCTGATGCTGATTTTCGGAAGGGCAGGGCCGACACTCACTTTTGCCCGGACCGGTTCCACTTCAGGAGCATCTGCCTGCAGCTGGATGATGTCTTCCTCCTGCAATTTGCACAGGACGAAGAAATTTTTCTGGTTGATGAACTCTTTCGGAGATTTTTTATCTTCAAATACCTCCACTTCTTTTCCGTTTACCTGGATGCTCATGTCCAGAAGCTGTGCATCCACCGTGTGGCCGTTGGCGAGTGCGGTCGTGACACCGGAGCGGATTCTCAAAGTGTCCTGATGTGCTTCCAGAATGGATTCAACAAGGATTTTCCCTTTCTTTCCCAGATTCCCTTTCGGATTGTAGGGACGGGTGAACATGGAATCGCAGCTGCTCACAAGAATTGCCAACAGAGGAAGGAGGGCGCATTTTGCGCAATATATGTGAAATGAATGTTTCATGTTTCAATCAGTTTTCTAAAATTTCAACGTCCAGCTGAACATCGGGATAATCGGGATGAGTCCATGCCGATAGGCTTTTATCTCAGAATCGTTGTTCCATTCTACGTCTGCATAAATGGCGTTGACATGGCAATAGGCATTGTAGATACTGACATTCCAGATACTTTCTTTGCCTTTCTCGGTCATTTTCCTCCAATTGAATCCGATATCCATCCGGTGGTAGTCAGGCAGTTGGAAATTGTTGGGGGTGGTGTTGTAGAGCCCGTGGACTATGGTCGGAGGCAGGGAACCTACGACCACGGAGTAGTCCGAGGAGACGCCCGGATTCTTCTCCAGAGTGAACTGGTCGCTTTTGGTAATCCGGTCACCAGTATGGTAGTGCCAGCTGACATTCATGTCAAAGTGCTCGCTGAATCGGTGGGAGAACAGCAAGGTCAACTTGTGGCGGTTGTCGTGGCTGTCCGGGAACCAGCTGTGATAGAGTTCTTCAAAAAAGCGTTCGTTCCAGGAGAGAGTGTAATAGACGGAGGCATCCGTCTTCGGGCCTTTCCATGAAAGTTCTGCCTCCATTCCGTAGGCCCTGCCTTTCCCTTCGCTGAAATCAAACTGCCAGTCGGTGACGGTGGGCGAATAGGCACGGTTGCCTTTGTATTCCATCAGATGATCCATGGTCTTGTAGAATCCCTCCACATTGAAGGTGAAATGACAGGGGAGTTTCGTATAGACACCACCTGCAATCTGCCTGGAATGCATCGGACTGATCTTTTCATTGGACGGAAGGAAACTGAAGGTCGGCAGCTCGATGGTGTGCGTGGACATCTTGTGGGTGAACTGGCTCATTTCCGTGTAGGAGGACTTGAAAGAAACGGACGGGCTGAAATTCAGCTCGACAGCCGCCCTCGGCTCCACTCGCTGATATGTTTTGCCAGGTACTAGGAAAACGATATATCTGGCGCCAATATTGGTCTTCAGCCAATCTAGATAGCTGATTTCGTCTTCTGCATAGAAATTGAGCTCACTGCCGGTGTAATGCGATTGTGACTGATCTTGATAGAAGGTGTCCTTCCTGAAGGGCTTCTCTTCCAATATATTCGATTGCTCCTGACGGTAGAGAAGGTCTTGGGAGGCATGATAGAAATGCATTTTCAGGTCTGTTCCGAAACGGAGACGATTGCCACGGTCCGGTTCCCAGAGAAAATCGGACTTGAACCCAGTATCCTGAATTTTGCTTTTGTTCTTCTCGTTCTGGAAATATTCAATGACCTTTGGATCCGCCTTTTTCTTGTCGAAACTCCAGGTTCCCTTGTCCAGCGTCACCTGCGTCGAACTCTGGGTGTAGTAGGCGATGGCATTCATGCCAAGATCGTCATTGAAGATGTATTTCCAGTTGAGCGAAGCCAGAAGATTGCCCCACTTCAATCCGAAATTGTCTTTGTTCTCACCTAGAATCTGCTTGCCGTTCCAATATTCCACGGTCTTGTCAGTGAGAGAGTATTTTCCGAAATCCTGTCCTGCGTAGAAGTTGAAGGACAGCTTGTTGTGGTCATTGAACCGATGGGTGACGGACATATTGATGTCGGACAGGGCATAATGGAAATTTTTCTTATGTGCCACATCCCGGTGATTCCTGATGGCCAGTATCGGTTCGACGAAAGGCTCGAGCCAGCTTCTGCGGAGACTGAAATTGTAAGTGGTCCTGCCCTTCACGATCGGACCGTCCACTTGAATGCTGCCGTTGAGCAGACCGATGGAAAAGACCCCGTGGTGCTCATAAAGATTGCCCTCCTTGGTAGTCACGTCAATGACGGAGGACAATTTGCCGCCATATTGTGCCGGAAAACCACTTTTGTAGAAATCGAGATGGTCGATTGCATCCACATTGAACGACGAGAACAGACCGGCCAGGTGCGAAACGGAATAAATCTCGACCCCGTCCATCAGAAACAGATTGTCCCGACCGTCCCCACCATGGACATACAGACCGGAAAGCAGTTCGGTTCCCGAAGAGATTCCCGGAAGCAACTGGATATTCTTGATGACATCTGGCTGGCTCAGCACTGCAAAACTGTTCCGGAGCTGCGTGCCGCTGATTTGCTTGAACCCCGTCTGGGTAGAAGGTATTTTTCGATTTTTCCAATCCGTAATATGGGATTCTTCCAGCAGATGCACCGAAACGGTATCCAGAAACGCATCAATCGCCTTTTCTTCGGCCGTCCTCTTCTTGAGTACGACATATTTGCCTTGGAACTGGCAACGGATGTCCGCAGGCGCGAAAATCCCCGAAACGATCTTTTCCAATTCCGCCTGTTTCTTATTTTTCAATTTCTTCAGATCCGGCAGCGTCCCCGTAAAAGGAACCCCCAGATCCAGCTGGGAATCGTATACGAAATGAAGACCCAGTTCTCGCTGTAGAAGGACGACCACTTCAGCCAAAGTGGACACCTGCCGCAGAAGGACCGGGCGAGGGGAGAGGCGGTACTCGGCCGCCGGGAAGAAGGAGGCGCCTGCCGGACTGCTGCAAAGCAGAAGAGCAAGGACGACCGTCCACACTGATGTTCTATTTCTCATCTTTTCTTAATGCTGTTACTGCAGCTGGCTGCGAGGAATCCCTCCTGTCCAGGTGCTTCTGCATAATAAGACGATAATATAGGAAAAAGTACCATCTTTCCGGTAAAAAAATTCGCCTATCTCTAAAATCTTCCCCACATCCGTGAAATGTTCCTGCCCGTTTGCCCACATCCGTGAAATGTTCATGTCACGTTTTTCCCCCTTTCGGAAAATTCCACATCGCAGCAGAAACAAAAAAAGGCGGCCCCCGAAGGAACCACCTTTATTTTGTCTTGTTGTCTTTTCCGATCAGATCATCAATGCACCAACCAGACCAAGAATTGCATAGAACTCAGGAAGAGCGGCATAGATAAGGGTATTGGTCAGAACATCATGACCCTGAGAAACACCCACGATACCGTTAGCGCAAACCTGGCCCTGACGGATAGCGGAAACCATACATACGAGACCCACTGCAAGACCTACACCGAAGAGAGTTGGACCCATGGTAGCGAAGTCTTTGCCCAGCCACATGAAGAAGCCGACGAAGCCGTAAATACCCTGAGTTGCAGGAAGAGCTGAAAGAATCATATAGTTGGATGATTTCTGAGGAGCTTTCTTGAGAGCACCTTCAGCGGCGTTACCTGCGATGGTTGTACCAATACTACTTCCGATTCCGGCAAGACCTAGCATGAGGCCCAGTCCGAGATATCCAAGAATTTCGTTCATAATTATTTGAATTTTAAAATTTTGTTTATTTGCTGATAGGTTTATATTTTCTTCCTTTTCCTTCGTAACCACTGTTCTTGAAGAATTCGAGGAAGTTAAGTCTCAACGGATGGACGAATGCACCCAGGCAGCACATGGCCAGGTTCAAAGTGTGGCCCACGAGACAGATAAGGACAAATGGAATGAGCTGGAATCCCCATGAGAAGCCTGCATCTCCCAATGTCATGATGGCAATCTGGTTGAAAGCCTGTCCCAACATACCGCCGGCAAGACCGAGAGCGTAGAGACGCAAGTAGCTCAATACGTCACCGAGCAGTCCGGTAGCAGTGTTGTAGGTATCCCAAAGACCGGAACCGATGTTGATGAGCGGATTGCGGTGGATATCGTTCAGGAGGAAGATTCCAATCGCAGAAACGGCACCCAGACCAATGATGATCCATTTGAGGATTTCCATCGGAACCAGCTGGAAGATGGCGAGACCTGCCAGGACAACACCACCCACAATCAAGGTGGTCCAGCCCCATGTGCCCAGAGAATTCAGGAAACCCTGATTCTTGGTCGCATAGACGGTCTTCACGATCATAGCCAGACAGAGGTGGATGATACCGACAATCAAGGCGATGACCATCTGGGCATCAAACCCGGCAATCGGTTCGGTAATCATGACCGCTTTCAGCCAGTCCGGAATCCAAGCCAGCTGGGCAAGGTCCACACCGAAGAAAGTATGCATGACAATACCCACCAGAGTGGTTCCCACACCCAAGATGGTGACGAGCGGAGCCATGGAAGCCATGCTCTTCACGCCCTTGAGCGCCAGGCCGATGAAGATGAGCACGATACCGTAGCCGGCATCTCCCATACACATTGCAAAGAACAGCAGGAAGAAGATGGACATGAACGGAGTCGGGTCAAATTCATTGTAGACCGGACGGCCGTACATATCGGTCAGGGAATGGAAGGCTCTGGTGAACCAGTTGCCCTTCAACTCAATAGGAGGGTCGTCTTCCACTTTGGCGGCATCCTTGAGATAGTAGAGATCCATCTTGTCGAATGTGGCGCAAAGCCGGGCATCCTCGCTGGTCGGAGCGAAACCTTCAAAAATGGAAATGTAGTTCTCGCTCGCAGTCTCGCAAGACGCGTTGGCCAGATACATGTCCAGTTCATGAAGCTTCTCTTCCTTCTCTCTGGCCATGTCCTCGACACAACCTTTGAGCGCCTGAAGTTCTCCCTTGCAGGAAATGATCTTGTCTGTTATTGTCTTGATTTCCTTTTCAGAATCTTGGACAGTCCCCGAAGGGAAGGCCATGTCTGAAATAGGGAAGTTGTATTCATGATCGTTGGAGATGGTGACAAACCAAACTTTGTCACTGTCTTCGCTGATGACCTGAAGTGCAGTCATTTCTCCCCAGGCTGGGTCGAAATGTTTTTTTCCAGTAGAATAGAATCTGACATGATAACCAAGTTCTATCAGACCTTTGAGCGCCTGAGGGTCGTATTCGCCCCAGACTTTCCGGGCTTCCAGCTCATTCTGGGCAGCAGCCAGGGCCGTCTTGAGTTCTGCGAGACGGTTCAGCGCCGTGAAGGTCTCCTTGACAGGGTCTTTTGTAGAAAGGTTGCAGACCCCACTGATCTTGTCTTTGTCCGGATCCTTGCTCAGATCGAAATTGTTCAGTTTGCTGATGGCCTGGGCAATTTCTTCCGTTCTGGTAAGGATGGCTGCAGAATCTTCATCAATCGGTTGGGCGGAACGGGTAATGTCCACCATGCCCAGTTCCTGAAGCTGGTCCAGGAAGGAGGCCTGATCTCCACTCAGCAGGATGAAGGAGTATTTTGTCATTTGTTCAATCATAGTGCTTCCTCCTCTTCTTCAGCAGCATGTCTGCTCTTTACGATTTTAGATGAAGCCTTGCTCAGGTTCTCTTCATCTTCCATATAGCGCTTGATTTTGCGGATGGCTTCCTGATATCCTGGAATCTGGACTTTCTCATAAAGGTTCACCTTCTGAGTCGTCTTCTTCCTCTGCCAGTCCAGAATTCTGCTTTTCTCCTTGTAGACTTCGGACTCAATGCCAAGACGGGACAGTTCCTTGAGGATAGCGACACCGTCAGCAAACCAGGCCGGTTTGGTGAAGGCGTTGAAAGGCTTGATCTCGTAGTTGATGTCCTTGAGCACTGGTGTCTTGACACCGGCAATCTTGACAATATCCAATTCTACATCCGTAATGCTGATAAGACCCGGTTCAAATTCATTCCACAATGCCGCGAGATAGTCATATCTCGTCAAAGAAGCTTCCAGTGCCTCTTCGATCCTATCTGATTCTGCCTTGGCCTTGCGCACTTCGAGCCGGAGGGCAGACTCCTTGTTCTGAAGAGTAGGGAGTGCCTTCTGTCGCATCTTAAGCTGCTTGCCCAAGTTGTTCAGAGAGGTTTTGTTGTATTGGAATTTGATTGCCATTATGCTTTCCAGTATTTGTCGATAAGTTGTTGCTTTATACCGGTTTCTGCCTTGCTGAAATATTTTCCGAAGAGTTCCCATGCTGTATCGAGCATTTCATCAATCTTGATGTTGACATCGATGGACAGGAGTCTGGTGGCATATTCTTTCGCATATTCAAGACAGCGGTGGTCGTAGTCACTTAAGTCAAAACCGTTTTCCAATTTGGTCTTGGCGTTCTGTGCATCCGCATAGAGACGTACACCGGCGTTCATCACCTGGCTGTGGTCCTCACGGGTCTTCTTTCCCTGTACATGTTGTTTCAGTCGGGACAGTGAACGGAACGGGTCAATGATGACTTTGCCGGAATCTGAATCGGAACGCAGGAACAACTGTCCTTCCGTAATGTATCCGGTATTGTCAGGAATGGCATGCGTGATGTCTCCGTCATTCAAGGTGGTGACGGCGATGATGGTGATGGATCCGTCAGTCGGCAGCTGTACTGCTTTCTCGTAGATTTTTGCCAAGTCGGAATAGAGAGAGCCTGGCATGGAGTCCTTGGAAGGAATCTGGTCCATACGGTTGCTGACGATGGACAAAGCATCCGCATAGAGGGTCATGTCGGTCAGGAGGACCAGCACTTTCTCGTTCTTGTCCACTGCAAAATATTCTGCGGCGGTCAAAGCCATGTCCGGAATCAGCAGACGCTCCACAGGAGGTTCTTCTGTCGTATTCACGAAGCAGATGATCTTGTCCAGGGCACCTGCCGATTCAAAGGAATGTTTGAAGAAGAGGTAGTCGTCATTGGAAAGCCCCATACCGCCCAGAATGATCTTGTCTACATCCGCCCTCAAGGCAACATCTGCCATGACCTGGTTGTATGGCTGGTCCGGATCTGCGAAGAACGGAATCTTCTGGCCGGATACGATGGTATTGTTGAGGTCGATACCTGCAATACCGGTTGGAATCAGCTCGGATGGTTTTCTTCTTTTGTATGGGTTGACAGATGGACCGCCGATCTGTCTCTCTTCACCGTCCACTTCCGGACCGCCGTCAATGGCATGGCCGTAGGCATCGAAGAATCGTCCGGCAAGCTGGTCGCTTACTTTGATGGTAGGCGGATTGCCGAGGAAAGTTACAGCCGCATCGGTAGGGATGCCTTCAGTTCCGGCGAAGACTTGCAGAGTGACCATGTCGTTCTTGGTCCTCACCACTTGTGCGAGCCTGTCATCGACTACAGCCAATTCATCATTTGCAACACCTTTCGCTTTCAGCGATACAGTCGCTTTCGTGATGGCATCCAAATGAGTATATATTTTCTGATATGCCTTATTTGCCATTTTCTTCTAGTAGTTTATTGAGTTGTACATGGAATTCCTTGAACTGGTCGCTTTCAAATTCTGAGTAGTTCATCTGTTTGAGCAAACTGATCATGTTCTTGAAATATTCTCTACATTTCTCGTAGTCTTCAAATTCGAAAGGATGGTTGCAGATGTCCAGAATCAGATCCAACATGTATTTCTGCCTTTCGATCGGGCAAAGGCTGTCAATCGGGTCAAAACCATCCTGCTGGAGGAATACGAAGTCGATCAGCTCTGATTTCCAATAGGACTCATGGTAGCTCATCGGAACGCCGTCATCACCGAGGATGTTGATCTGCTCGTAGGCTTCTCTACCTTTTCTGACCAGGTTCTTGGCTTCATTGATCTTTTCTACCCAGCCTTCCTCGACTTTCTCGTCCAGGAATTTCTTGATTTCCGGATATTCCAGATATTTGGAATAGGAGTCAATCGGATTGACAGCCGGATACCTCTTCTGGTCCGCACGGTTCTGCTCCAATGCGTAGAAGCATCTTGCGGCTTTCTTGGTAGATTCTGTAACTGGTTCCTTCAAGTTGCCGCCGGCAGGGGAGACGGTACCGATGAAGGTGACGGCGCCTCTCTGTCCGTTGTTGAGGATGACCATGCCTGCTCTCGCGTAGAAGCTGGAGATGACGGCAGACAAATCCACAGGGAAGGCGTCTGCGCCTGGCAGCTCTTCCATACGGTTGCTCATTTCACGAAGTGCCTGTGCCCATCTGGAAGTGGAGTCGGCAAGCAGCAGACATCTCAGGCCCATTGCACGGTAATACTCGCAGATGGTCATGGCCGTGTAGACGGATGCCTCACGGGCGGCTACCGGCATGTTGGAAGTGTTGCAGATGATGGTGGTACGTTCCATCAGGTGACGGCCTGTATGGGGGTCGATCAGTTCCGGGAAGTCCGTGAAGATTTCCACTACCTCGTTGGCACGTTCACCGCAGGCGGCCATGACGATGACGTCGGCTTCACCTTGCTTGGCGATGGAGTGCTGGAGGACAGTCTTTCCGCATCCGAAAGGACCTGGAATGAAGCCGGTGCCTCCTTCTGCAATCGGGTTGAACGAGTCTATCACTCTGACACCTGTTTCCATGATCTTGTCGGGTCTCGGTTTTTCCTTGTAGGCCTTGACAGGCACTTTCACCGGCCATTTCTGGGTCATGGTTACTTCATGCTCTTCTCCTTCCTCATCCACCAGTACGGCAATGAGATGATCTATGTTGTAGGAGCCGGCATCCACGATGGATTTGATGGTGTATTCTCCCTTGAAAGAGAAAGGAACCATAATTTTATGGGGCAGCCAACCTTCTTTGACTTCGCCAAGCCAGTCAGCGGCAATGACTTTCTCACCGGGCTTTGCAATCGGTTCAAAATCCCAAAGTTTCTCGTGATCCAGCGGATCGGTGTATTCTCCTCTTTTGAGGAAGACGCCTTCCATGGAACGGAGGTCGTTCTGCAGTCCATCATAAACGCTTGAAAGCAGGCCTGGTCCCAGAGTGGCTTCGAGCATCTTGCCCTGGAAGTCCACCTTGTCACCGTTCTTCAGCCCTCGTGTGCTCTCGAACACCTGTACAGAAGCAAAATCTCCCTTCACCTTGATGACTTCAGCAAGCAGCTTGGTGTCTTTCATCTCGATGAAGCAGAGCTCGTTTTCTGCCACCGGACCATCGGTATGTACAGTCACCAGATTGGAAACGATACCGGTCACTGTTCCCGTTGTTGTATTCTTGTCCATTATCGATTTGTTTTTATTTCTAACAATTTTTTTTCGGAACCTGATCAGTTGATCTGGGGAACTCCCTGGAAGGTTCCTCTCACTTCATTGACCAATTTTCTGAACATCTGGCGTCCTGTCCCTTCATCCAGCTTGAGCCATCTTGTGACGATGTGCAGCTTGATGATGAAGGCGAGGATGACGGAGAGGTCAAAATAGTCGAAGACAGTCATTTCTTCCATTTTTTCCCATATATAGTCGTCAATCCTCCTTTCGCGGGAAAGCAGGTCACTGTCAGAGAAAATGTCATGCAGCTTTTCTGTATCCTCATATTCTCCTTCTGTCTTCATGAAGATGTCCTGCTCCAGAGGTCTGTCCAAGGCACGGTTCAAAAATTCCACCTTGGTGTTCCTGATGTTCAGGTCCATGATGAAGTATTTCTTCAGAAACGGGTTCTTGACGGCCAGGGCCTTGCGATAGAATTCCTCGTTCAGCATATCTTCATTGAAGCTGTCCAAAAGAGTGTCCACCAGTTTCAAGTCACTTTCAGAGCAGTTTCCCTTGATGAAGCTGATGATGGGGGTCTCATCAGAACCTTCTGGAAATTTCCAGTCCTTGGTGATGTCCGGCAGACTCGCAATTATGTATTCGTAATTCTTCATTTGGAATGGTTATTCTTCGAAAAGAAGTTTCTTGGTGGCAGGTCTCATATATTCAGAAATGAGTGACTTGAACGTATCATCAGTCAGGCTGATGTAGTAGCTCCCGTCTTTTGGACCGATGGTGAAGCCACCAGAAATCTTTTTAGTGAATGAAGCGGTGATTCCGGCTCCCAGAATATTGCCCAGTTCATTTTTCAGGAACGGTTCCAGTTCCTTCTGGAGCTTCTCCGGAAGAATGAGATGCAGGTCTGTGGATTCTTCTGCGTTGAACTTGCGGGCCACTTCCGTAATGATTTCCTTGATGAAGTCAGCTGAACTCATTGTCTTGGAGACTTCAAGGTCAGATACTTTGCTGACGACCAGGTCCTCGAGATCTTTCTTGGTAGCCTGCAATGTCTGTGCAGAGGCCATCTTCAGATCGCTCTCCACCTTGGTCTTGAAATCTTCAGCTTCTTTGCGTGCCTGCGCCTTGATCTGCTCCGCTTCCTTGCGTGCCTGGGCAAGCATCTCTTCCGCTTCTTTTTTTGACTTGGCGAGGATTGCTTCTCCCTCTTCTTTTCCTTTTGACAGGCCCTCATTGTAAAGTTTGTCTGTCAGTTCTTGCAATTTGTTCTGCATATTTTCAGTTTATAGTGTACAATGGTAAATATTGATATGCACGCCTTGATTTTTCGTAACGGTGTTTACGAGGTGTGACAATATTATTTCTTAAATGTACAAAAAATTTAATTCTATACAATGAAATATTGTTCGATACTGTCGCTTTATGCAAATTAATTCTTTTTTGAACAAAAATGTTATTAATTTTACATAGTGATGTTGTTCAAGATTTCATCTTGAAAGCAAGATACAAAAAGGAAGCCAGTTTTCCTGAATGTGGAATGATTTTGTCTGAATGACAGAATAAAACTTGAATTACTATGAAAAAGATTAACATTTTCTACATCATTCTTGTGCTTTGGGCCATTGTCATGTCCGCGTTTGTGCTTGTAAGGGATGCGAAGCGCTCCCTTCAACCAGCTGGCACGATGATGGAAATCATGCAGGTGGATACGGTGTATGTGACAAAAGTGGTCCATGATACGGTTTATATTGAAAGAGATCCTTCCCCGGAGCCTGCCGATCCGTTGGAGTGTTTTCTGGGAGAGTTCCGACAGATACTCAAAGAGGAGCTTTTCCCTTTTTATAGAGAGTATGCAGAGCTGACGGAAGAGAACATCGAAGCAGGAAAGGCTCGGTTTGAAGAATGTGAGAAAAATGCCAAGGTCCGTTACGATGTTCTGGTGGATCGCTTCATTCAGGATAATCCAGAGGAAGTGGACTACATCAACAATCTGGTAAGCAAAGAATTGACCAAAGCCATGAAACCTTATCTCCATATGTTGAATGACTACGGTAACCGTAAATGACAATTTGGGCCACCCATTCCTTTTTGGAGGAGAGTGGCCCAAATTGTTTTCACGGAGCATGGCTCCTTGTCAGAGCCTGTGAAGGTAATCAGCCCAGAAAGCTGAGCAGGATACCTGCCGCTACTGCCGAGCCGATGACACCTGCGACATTCGGTCCCATGGCATGCATGAGCAGATGGTTGGTCGGATCCGATTCTCTTCCAACTACTTCTGATACTCTTGCAGAATCTGGAACGGCGGATACACCGGCATTGCCGATGAGCGGATTGATCTTTTTGCCATCCTTCAGGAACAGGTTCATGAATTTGACGAAGAGGACACCGCATACAGTGGCAATGATGAAAGAAAGGAGTCCCAGTCCGAAAATCTTCAGGGAGTTGCTGGTCAGGAACTTGTCTGCCTGTGTAGAACAGCCTACGGTGAGGCCGATGAGAGTGGTCACCACATCAATGAGCGGTCCTCTGGCTGTTTCTGCAAGTCGGCGGGTGACACCACATTCTTTCAGCAGGTTGCCGAAGAACAGCATACCCAGCAGGGGCAGTCCTGACGGAACAATGAATGCAGTCGTGAGGAAGCCGACAATAGGGAAGAGAATTTTCTCTTTCTTGCTGACCTGTCTTGGTGACGGCATTCTGATCAGTCTTTCTTTTTTGGTGGTCAGGGCCAGCATGATCGGTTTCTGGATGACTGGGACCAGAGCCATATAGGAATAGGCAGATACGGCAATTGCTCCCATGAGGTCCGGTGCCAGTTTGGAAGAAAGGAAGATGGCGGTCGGACCGTCTGCACCTCCGATGATGCCGATCGCTCCCGCTTCATTGGGGGCGAATCCCATGGCAAGGGCCAGAAGATAGGCGCCGAAGATTCCCATCTGGGCGGCTGCTCCGATGAGGATGAGCCGAGGTTGGGAAATCAGGGCGGAGAAGTCGGTCATTGCACCGATGCCGAGAAAAATCAATGGGGGATACCATCCTTGTCTGACTCCTTGATACAAGATATTCAGAACGGAACCGTCTTCATATATGCCGACGTTGAGGCCGGGGAACATGGGGATATTGCCGATGACCATACCGAATCCGATGGGGACCAGCAGAAGCGGTTCCCATTCCTTGACAATGGCTACGGAAATGAAAGCAATTCCGATGGCAATCATGATGATGTTCGCCCAAGTGCAGTTGGCGAAGCCGGTATATTGCCAGAATTGCTGCAAACTATCGATAATCTGTTGCATTCAGTTCTTTTTTTCAAGTTAGGCGATGGTCACGACAGGAGCCCCTTCCAGAACAGAATCTCCTTTGTTCACGTGAATCTTGGTGATGATTCCGTCTTTATCGGCTTGAATCTCATTTTCCATCTTCATGGCTTCCAGGACGGCTACTTTCTCGCCGGCCTTGACATTTTGTCCTTCTTTGACACTCACTTCGATGATGACACCGGGAAGTGGAGAGTTGATGGCGGTACCTGTACCGGATGCCGGTGTAACTTTAGGCTGAGGTGCCGGTGCCGCGACCACGGGGGCGGCTGCAATGGGTGCCGGCTGGATAATTGGAGCTGGAGCGGCAACGGCCTGTGTGGACGGAGTGGTGTTTTCCATCTCTACCTGATAGGATTTTCCATTGACGCTGACCTGAGCGATATTGCCTTCTACTGAATGGATGGCTACATTGTATTCTGTGCCATTGATTTTGTATTTATATTCTTTCATGATATTTTTTTTTCAGATTATTTTTTGTTGGGATGTTTGCGGAAGTTCAAGGTCTTGTCAGTCCAGCTGCTATTGTCGGATGGCCGGATGGTGATGACAAAACTTTCCTGGTCGTGGATTGTCTCGTCCAGATATTGGTGGAGAGCCATTCCGATGGCTGCATAGGTTTCTCCATTCAATTCTTCATCTATGGCCATTCCGATGGCAACCGCAATTTCTTCAGTCATGGTGTCTGTCGAAACTTTTCTGCCGGCTTTCTTGTTTTCCTTCTTCCTTTTTTCAGTGAAGAGGGTGCTGAACAGAATCCACAGGATAATGAGGGAAGTGAAGACCACCGTAACCGATACGATGGATAGGATGACTCCATAAGGGTCCTGTCTCGCCATCTTCTGGCTGTTGGATTCTTCAGAACCAATTCCGTTGGGTGTACCAGGTGTCGGGTTGGTGAATTCTTCTAGAGGTTGCCAATCCATCTGTTTTTCGTCCAGTGCCATTTTGCTGACACTTTTCCCAATTGGCAGGTTGGAGGGAATATGGAGAGAATCAATGATGGTTCTTCCGTCGTTGCTGGTCAGGTAGATGGTCTTTCCTGGCTGGACGGTAAAGTCTGTATAGTAGGTGCCCTGGCTGCTTTTTCCACTTGTATGGAAGAGGACGGCCTGTCTGGGACCGAGCCGGGTCCTTCTGTCTGACTTGGGGATGATGGTCTTTTTCAGTTGACTCCGGTCATCGGAAAGGAAGCATCCTCCATAATTGACCGTTCCTTGAGAGTTGTTGAAAAGTTCAATCCAGCCGTGTCTGTTCCCGTAGTCATCGACAATTCCATTGGCATCTCCATCGGCCGCAACTTCAGAAATGATGAGGTCCGTGACATTCTGGGCCTTCATCTGGGGCAGAGCCAGAAAGAGAGCGGAGAGTGGAATGATTATGAATTTTTTAAACTGCATGTCTGATAAGGATTTGTTCCATTGTCACCGGATGAGGATTATAATGGAAGGTTGTCGTGCTTCTTGGCAGGAATTTCTTGGCGTTTGCCTTGGAGTTGTTCAAGAGCGCGGATAACACGGAAGCGGGTATTTCTCGGCTCGATGACATCGTCGATGTAGCCTTTCTGGGCCGCCTGGTATGGATTGCTGAAGAGGTCGTCGTATTCTTTCTTCTTCTCTTCAAAGATCCGCTTCTTCTCCTCCGGTTCTTCAGCCGTTTTCATGTCCTTGGAATAGAGCACGTTGACCGCACCGTCCGCACCCATCACCGCAATGTTGGCAGATGGCCATGCGTAATTGATGTCGCCACGCAACTGCTTGCAGCTCATGACGATATGGGCTCCACCGTAAGATTTCCTGAGCGTTACAGTTACCTTTGGCACCGTTGCTTCTCCATAGGCATATAGGAGCTTGGCTCCGTTTACGATGATGGCGCCGTATTCTTGTTGGGTTCCACAGAGGAAGCCCGGTACATCGACCAAGGTGACCAGGGGAATATTGAAGGCATCGCAGAAGCGGACGAATCTTGCCGCTTTGCGAGAGGCATTGATGTCTAACACACCAGCCAGAATCTTAGGTTGGTTGGCGACAATTCCGACGCTTCTTCCGTTCATGTGGGCAAAGCCCACGATGATGTTCTTGGCGTAATCTTGATGTACTTCAAAGAAGTTGTGGTCGTCCACGATACTCCTTATAATATAGTACATGTCATAAGGCTTGTTCGGGTTGTCTGGAATGATTTCATTGAGAAGATCATCCACACGGCTGACTGAATCTTCAGTAGGCACCTTTGGTGCTTCTTCCAGATTGTTTTGTGGCAGGAAGCTGAGCAGGGTCTTGATTTTGAGGATACCGTCTTCTTCCGTATCAGCGGCGAAATGGGCCACACCGCTCTTGGATGCATGGACACTTGCTCCACCGAGTTCTTCTTGGGTCACTTGTTCTCCGGTCACGCTCTTCACGACTGCCGGTCCTGTCAGGAACATATAGGAGGTGTTCTTGACCATGAGGGTGAAGTCGGTCAGGGCAGGGGAATAGACTGCACCGCCGGCACATGGGCCGAAAATGCCAGAAATCTGAGGAATGACACCAGAGGCGAGGATGTTCCGCTCGAACAGCTCACCGTAGCCGGCGAGTGCATCGATTCCTTCCTGGATACGGGCTCCGCCGGAATCGTTCAGCCCGATGCAAGGTGCGCCGTTCTGGATGGCCATGTCCATCACTTTGCATATTTTCTGTGCCATGGTGATGGATAGGGAGCCCCCGGAGACGGTGAAGTCTTGTGCATAGATATAGACGAGACGACCGTTGATGGTTCCGCAACCTGTCACGACACCATCTCCGTCATAATGACTCTTTTCCATCCCGAAGTTGGTGCAGCGATGTTGTACGAACATGTCATATTCTTCAAAACTGCCTTTGTCCAGAAGCATGGCAATCCGTTCTCTTGCGGTATATTTTCCTTTCTCGTGCTGGGCGTCAATCCTTTTTTGGCCACCGCCCATTTTTGCATTGTTCCTGCGTTCCACCAGTTTGCTGATGTTCTCAGTCTGAATACTCATTTTCAATATATTATATTGTTATTTCCAAAATGTTTCTGCTTGTCTCCGGTTGGGGTGGAGAAGCAAGCCTGTCTTTCCAATGCGCACTGTTGCATATGAAGCGACCAACCTGCAAATATACAAAAATCAATAATCTATGCAAATTGAATGCTGTTGCATTAAAAACAGAAGAAGCAGCACAAAACGTGCTGCTTCTTCTGAGATATTGCTGCAGGATATGATTATTCTTCTGCCGGTGCCAATGTTGAGTAGACATTGGTGACATCTTCGTCGTCTTCCAAGAGGTTGGTCAGTTTCTCGAGAGTGGCTCTCTGCTCTGGCTCCACTTCTTTGAGGTCAACGTTAGGGATTCTGTCGAAACCGCCGGAAACAAGTTCATAGCCGTTGTCCTCGATGTATTTCTGAACTTCACCGTAAGCCTCGAATGCTCCATAGATGGCGATTTCTGTATGTACATCTCCATCTTCGTTCTCTACCTCCTCTGAAAAGACTTCCTCTACTCCTAGATCAATCAATTCCAATTCGAGGGTGTCCAAATCAATAGGCTTGGCTGGATCTTCTTTGAGACGGAATACGCATTTGTGGTCGAACATGAAGCTGACACTGCCGCTGGTCCCAAGAGTACCTCCACATTTCGTGAAGTAACTGCGGACGTTGGCAACCGTACGGGTATTGTTGTCAGTGGCAGTTTCCACCAGATAAGCGACACCATGAGGACCAAATCCTTCGAATACCACTTCTTTGTAATCGCCCAAGTTCTTTTCGGTAGCCTTCTTGATGGCTCTCTCGACATTCTCCTTAGGCATATTTTCATTTCTGGCTTCTGCCAACAATGCTCTAAGCCTTGGATTGCCGACTACGTCAGGGCCACCTTGTCTTACAGCAATTGTGATTTCTTTTCCCAGTTTGGTAAAGACACGGGCCATGTGACCCCATCTTTTCATTTTTCTTTCTTTCCTAAACTCAAATGCTCTTCCCATGTTGTCTTATTTTACCTGGTTTTCAATTCTTGAAATGTATTTTTCGATGGAATAAGCCTCCATTGACTGAGGATATTCATTCTTGATCTGCTTGTAGAAAGAGAGTGCTTTCGCATTGTCTCCCATTTCTTCGCAGACGATACCGGCTTTGAGCAGATAGGCTGCCGCAAAGATGTTGTCTGCCTGTGCTGCTGCTTTCTCGAAGCATGAGAGGGCATCGGCATATTTTTCCAAACCCACAAAAGCGTCTCCTTTGCAATTGAGTGCACGGGCTTTGAGAATCTCATCCTTTCCATTGTACTTGTTGAGATATTTGATGGCGTTCTCAAAGTTGCCAAGTTCCAATTCGCAGACACCTGCATAGAAATTGACTACAGAACCTGCTTTGTTGCCATACTCTTTGATGATCTGGGCGAAACCGAGAACATTGCCGTCACCATTGAGGGCGAGATCATAGTTCTGTGCACGGAAGTTGGCTTCTGCTGGAAACATCTGCTGTTTCGCTTCCGTTTTTACAGGTTGCACGTAGAATTTGACAATAGCCAGTACAATCAGGCCACAGGCTGCAATTCCGATAAGAACACCCCAGATGAGCTTCTTGTTCTCATTGAAGAATTTTTCAACAGAAGAAACTTTCTCTTCCACAGCCTCCTGCTGGAGTTTCTCTTGTTCAGTAAGATTTTTGTTTGCCATAATTATGTTTTGATTTATATTTCTGTCGTCCTATCCAATTCCAGATTGGATATTAATTCGCAAATTTAATATAAAATATATAATCAAACAATATTAAATGCATGTGTCGGGACAATTTGTCCGGGAGGAATAGATATGGTCGATACTGCAAGGGGAAAAACATTCTCTTTTTGTTCTGTTGGCTTTCTTTTTGCAATCAATTCCGAGATCCATGCTTGTTGTTTCTATTCTCTTTATTATATTTGTCTAAATATAATTTGGATGAAAGGAATTCCCTGAAGGAGGAATCCGGGCAGGCCGGAAATGCCGGAAGCCGCCTTGTTTTTATGGAGAATGTGTAATATGGCATTGTTGGAAAAGATAGCAGTTTGCAATTTCAGGAATATAGAATCGGCAGAATTGGAATTTTCGCCTAATATAAATTGCATTTCTGGCAACAACGGGGAAGGGAAGACGAATTTGTTGGATGCCATTTATTACCTTTCTATGACCAAGAGCGCATTTTCTCCCTCTGACAAGTTCAATTTCCGTTATGGCACGGATTTTTTTTCATTGGGCGGAACTTATCGGTTGGAAAATGGACTGGGAACTCGTGTGTCCCTTCATGTGGAAGGTTCAGGTAAAAAATCTTTGAAGCGTGACGAAAAGGCATATGACAAGATTTCTGAGCACATCGGTCAATTTCCGGTCGTGATGGTCTCTCCTGCTGATATTTCTTTAGTCAGTGAATCCGGGGAAGAACGCAGACGGTTCATGAATTCTGTCCTTTCCCAGATGGACCGGACCTACCTTTCCGACATGCAGCAGTACAACAGGCTGCTGGCCCAGCGCAACAAAATGCTGAAACAGGAAAAGGTGGATGAGGCCCTGTTGGACGTCTTTGATTCTCGAATGTCGGCTATTGCGGACCACATCTATCGGCTCAGAAGCGATTTCGCTTCCCAACTCGGACCAGTGGCCGGCCGCTATTACAATATGTTGTCCGGAGGAATGGAGGAAGTCTCCATCCGGTATGAATCGGATCTGCAGAAAGGCTCCCTGGAGTCGCTGCTCGCTTCCTGCCGCAAGAAGGATCTGGTGTTGCACTATACCTCTGCCGGTATCCAGCGCGATGACCTGCTCTTTGACATGGACGGCTATCCGATCCGCCGGTACGGTTCCCAAGGGCAGCAGAAGTCTTTTCTGGTGTCCTTGAAATTTGCCCAGTGTGAGATTATGAAGCGATTTTATGGCTTTGCTCCTGTTTTGCTGCTTGATGATGTGTTTGACAAGCTGGACATGAATCGGATTTCTTATCTTTTGGAAATGGTGGCTGGTCAGGATTTCGGACAGATTTTCATTACGGACAGCAACAAGGTCAGGATGGCGAACATTGTCGATGCCATCACGGAAGACCGGGCTTATTTTGAGACGGTGGATGGAACATTTGCCAAGGAGGTGTGCGATGGCGTTCAAAAGTTATAAAGTGTCGAGACGGAAATATGCCAGTGTCGGGGAGCTGGCTCCTCTGGCCATCCGGCTGATGGGCTTGAGCTCCGGACTCAACGAGCATAAGATATATAAGGCATGGGACAAGGTATCCAATGCTTCCAACTATACGGTAAACAAGTATTACCGCAATGGAGTCTTGTATTGCACGTTGTCTTCATCGGTCGTGCGTAGTGCATTGTTCCGAAAGAAGGATTTGCTGGTGGACCTGATCAATTCGGAATTGGTCCGGGACCAGATGTTCAACCAGAAAGACAAGAAAGTAGGTTTAGTAAAAACATTGATTCTGAAATAATGATGGATTCGAGGATTAAGATTGTAGCGGATAAGGCTATCCCTTTTTTGGAGGGAGTGTTTGAACCTTATGCAGAGGTGGTTTATATGAAAGGTGCGGACATTACAGCTGAGGATGTGAAAGATGCCGATGCGTTGATTGTCCGGACACGTACGATTTGCAATGAAGCATTGCTGGCAGGCTCGTCTGTCAAGGTAATAGCTTCTGCGACAATCGGTACGGACCATATTGATTTCGCGGCTTGTGACAAGTTGGGCATTATGGTCAGCAATGCTCCCGGATGCAATGCCGGTGGAGTGATGGAATATGTCTATTCTGCTTTGTACGGAACGGCTTCCAGAAAGAACATTGACTTGCAGGGGAAGACAATAGGTGTGATCGGCGTTGGCAATACCGGTGGCCGCATCGCCAGGATGGGAGTTTATCTTGGTTTCAATGTGTTGCGGTATGATCCTCCAAGAGCGGCGGAAGAGGGCAATTTCGAATTCTGTTCTCTGGATTATCTTCTTCGCAATTCAGATGTCGTGACAATGCATGTCCCTCTCAATGAGGAAACCAAGAATATGGCGAATGCTGATTTTTTCAAGATGATGAAGAAGGACGCCTTCTTCATCAATTGTTGTCGAGGTGAGGTTGTGGTGGAGCAGGATTTGAAGAATGCACGTTCCAAGTTGGGCGGGTTGATATTGGATGTATGGCAGAATGAGCCACATGTCGATCCCGAGTTGGTAGAGATGGCAGATATCGCGACTCCACATATTGCCGGCTATTCTTATCAGGGAAAACAGAACGGAACGGCTGCAGTAGTTCGAGCTGTCGCCAGATATTTTGGGATCTCCCAATTGACAGATTTTTTTCCTGTTACGGAAATGCCTGAAAACGAGGCTGTCAAGGTAATGCTGAAAGGTTTGAATCAGGGAGAGATTACCTCCATTCTACAGTACAATTATCCTGTATTTACGGATGATTTCCGCTTTCGGATGGAGCCGGACAAGTTTGAGGAACTGCGTAACAATTACCAGTATCGCAGGGAAATCTATTTTAATTAGATGCTTGGAATATAAATAACTTAGAACTGATACAATATGGATATGGAAAAAAGAGATTTGGAGCAGATTGAAGGTTTGGGAAAATCTTTGGCTGACGTGGAAAAGGACCTGGAACATTTCAAGAAAGGTTTTCCATGGATGAAGATAGTGGCTCCTGCCACTCCGGAAAGAGGCATCAAGGTGCTCTCTGAAAAGGAACTCGAGGAGGCGGAGAAATACTGCTTGACTGCACAGAAGAAAGGGGTATGCAAATTTGTCCCTGCTTCTGGAGCCGCTTCCAGGATGTTCAAGGACATCTTCGCCGGTCTTGCGACATTGGAAGAAGGGAAGGATGTCCCTGCGGACTCTTCCGTAGCGCGCCTGGCTGCCAACATCAAGGATTTCGCCTTCTATACAGAAGAAATGTTCGGCCAGCCGCAGGACAGTGCGGACTATCGCCGCAAGGTGGCTGACAAAGTGTTGAATGAGAGCGGACTGGGCTATGGCATGAAGCCGAAGGGCGTTATTCGTTTCCATCGGTATGCGGACGGTGAAGTTAGGACCGCCTTTGCAGAGCACCTCGTGGAGGCGCAGGATTATATGAGAAATGAGGATGGCACGGCCAAACTGGTGGTTACCATCTCTCCAGAACACCGTCCTCTATTTGAAGCTGAACTGGAAAGGGTGAAAGCTGAATATGAGAAGAGATACGGAATCAAATATGAAATCCAGTTCTCCTGTCAGGACAAGGCGACCAACACCATCGCAGTGGATCCGGACAACCAGCCGTTCCGTACTGACGACGGCTCTCTGCTGTTCCGTCCTGCCGGCCATGGCGCCCTCATCAATAACTTGAACGAGATCGAGGCAGAGGTCGTTTCCATCAAGAATATCGACAATGTGGCAAACGAGAGGCTGCTTCCGACGACTGCCCAGTACAAGAAGGCGCTCATGGGGGAGGCTTTGAGATTGCGTGACCGGATATTTGGCTTCTTGAATGAACTGGATGGTTGTCCGTGTGAGCAGGAACTCGCCGAACTTCTAGACCGGATCGAGGAATTCCTGGACAAGGAACTTTGCGTCAAGGTGCCTGCAGTGGATTCTCTGGAAGAGAGGGAAGCGCTGCTCAGAAGCAAACTGAACCGTCCGGTCCGTGTCTGTGGCATGGTGAAGAACGAAGGCGAACCGGGTGGCGGTCCTTTCATCGTCGAAGGAAGAGATGGTTCCACCAGCCTTCAGATTCTGGAAAGCGTCCAGATCAACAAGGCTGATGCCGATGCGGCTGCAAAGGTTGTCCGTGCGACCCACTTCAATCCGGTAGATCTGGTCTGCTGCATCCGTGACTACAAGGGCGAGAAGTTCGACCTGCTTTCTCATGTGGATTCCGAGGCTGGCTTCATCAGTTCCAAGAGCTACCAGGGCAGGGAACTGAAGGCGCTCGAACTGCCAGGTCTGTGGAACGGTGCGATGAGCGACTGGAATACTTTGTTTGTAGAAGTTCCTCTTGAGACATTCAATCCGGTCAAGGTTGTTTTGGATCTGCTCCGGCTGGCTCATCAAAATGCGTAAGGAATAGTTGGATTGAGTGGGGAATCGGAGGCCGGCCAACCGTTTTTTGAGTATTTTTTATCTTGTATTTGGTTATGAAGAAATGTAATTTGATTTTTGGGGTCTTGCTTTCATTGCTGGCCTTGTCATTGGTTTCTTGTCAGAAGCAATGGAAATTGGTCTGGCAGGAAGAATTTGATGGAGAAGAGATTGACTGGACAGTCTGGTCCAAGATTCCGAGAGGAACGCCGGACTGGAGGCATTATATGTGTGACAACGATACATTGTTTGATCTCAGAGACGGTAATTTGATTTTGAGGGGGATGGTCAATGATGGTATTGAACCTAAGGACAGTGTGCCTTATTTGACAGGTGGGGTCTATTCCATGGACAAGAAGTCTTTTTCCAATGGAAAATTAGAAATTCGTGCCCGGCTTCATGGTGCGAAAGGAGCTTGGCCGGCAATCTGGATGGTGCCGGACGTTCATCCGAGGAATTGGCCTCATGACGGGGAAATTGATATCATGGAGCATTTGGACTTTGACACGATAGCATATCAGACACTTCATACGAATTATACGCTCAATCTAGGAGGAAAAGAAGAGCCGCTTTCACATATCATTGCTCCGATCCGGCCGGAGGAATACAATGTCTATGGTGTGGAGCTGGCACAAGATTATGTGAAATTCTTCATCAACGGAGAAGAGACACTGACCTATCCTCGCATCGAGACCGACAAGGAGGGACAATTCCCATTTGCTGACAATCCTTTCTACCTGATTATGGACATGCAGCTGGAAGGAGACTGGGTGGGAAAAGCTGATCCGGCTGACCTTCCTGTGGAAATGGAAATCGATTGGGTAAGGTTTTATCAGAAATAAGATATATTATTGTCTGAAATTTGCCTGAAGAGGAACAACTTAATAACAAATAAGATAATTTTTAATTTCATGAAACGTAGGTTAATTTTATTTCTGTCGTTCATTGCCGCTTCTGTGACCGTCTTGGCACAGAATCCGCTTCCGAACGACCCGAAGGTGAAAGTCGGCAAATTGGAGAATGGGCTGACTTATTATATTCGCCACAATGACAAGCCTGCTCAGAGAGCGGAATTCTATCTGGCTACCAATGTGGGCGCATTCCAGGAGACCGATGAGCAGGATGGTCTGGCCCATTTCCTGGAGCACATGTGTTTCAACGGCACGAAGAATTTCCCGGGCAAGAATCTGTTGAACTGGCTGCAGGGAATCGGCGCCGAGTTCGGACGCAATATCAATGCTTCCACTGGTTACGAGGAGACTCAGTACATGCTCAACAACATTCCAATCGTACGTGAGGGAATCATTGACTCTTGTCTTCTTGCCATCCATGACTATTCTCATTTCGTCAGCTGTCTCCCGGAGGAGATCGATGCTGAGAGAGGGGTGATCCTGGAAGAGAGAAGAACCAGAAGAAATGCCGACTGGAGAATGTTCGAGAAGGCCCTTCCGTATTATTATGGAGATACTCCTTATGCCAAGAGAACTCTGATCGGTTCTGAGGAGCAGCTGAAGACTTTCAAGTATGAATATCTGACCGATTTCTACAGAACCTGGTATAACCCTGACATGCAGGCAGTTGTAGTGGTCGGTGATGTGGACGTGGACCAGATTGAGCAGAAGATCAAGAAGATTTTCAGCGACATTCCGGCACCTGCTGTCCCTACCAAGAAGACCATGTACCAGATTCCTGGCAACGAGGAACCGATTGTGGCGGTATTGACCGATCCTGAGGCTGCTGGAGCCAGCATTTCTGTCCTCTGGAAGATGGAACCTTTGCCGGAGCAGATGAACAATACGGATGTCGCTTTCATGATGAATCTGATGAAACTGCATATCCAGCTCATCATGCAGGAGCGTTTCATGGACATCGTTTCCCAGCCGAATGCTCCATTCCTCAGCGGTTCTTTCGGAATCGGCAATTTCTGTGAGACTTGTGATGCCGCATCCGCATCCGTCAGCTTCAAACCGGGCACTGCCAAAGAGTCTTTCATGGCCTTCATGCTTGAAATTGAAAGGATGAAGAGATTCGGCTTCACCGAGGCAGAAGTGAATCGTGCCAAGGAGAATATTCTCGCTATGTACGATGCTGACGTGAAATCAGCAGAAAGCCGCAAGAATGCGGAATTTATCCAGCCGATCCTGCGTAACTTCTACGACAATGAGCCATTCATGGACCCTGCTGCCGAGCAGCAGCTGGCACAGGCCGTCATCGGTCAGTTGAATGCACAGATCTTGTCACAGGTCGCCGCTCAGGTGATTACAGATGAGAACAAGGTCGTGATCTACAACGGTCCTGAGAAAGAAGGCGTGACCAGTCCTGCCGAGGATGAACTGCTGGAAGTGCTTTCCGCAGTGAAAGAGGCCGAACTCGAAGCTCCTGTTGAGGAAGTGGTCAATGAACCGTTCCTGGATCCGGCTGCCTTGAAGGGTTGCCCTGTCAAGAAAGAGTCCAAGGGCATCTATGGTTCGACAGTATGGAAACTGAAGAACGGCATGAATGTCGTTGTACTTCCTACTGACTATCAGAAAGAGCAGATCGGACTGTTCCTCTACAAAGAGGGTGGCAAGAACCTGGTCGCTACTGAAGATCTCCCTTCATTGGAAGAGAATGTCTGGAGTCTGTATCTGACCAATACCGGTATCTCCAAATTCGGCAAATCTGAGGTCCGCAAGATGATGACCGGCAAGAATCTCTCCGTCACTCCATTCATCGGTGGTTCAAGAAACGGTATTTCCGCTTCTTCCACTCCGAAGGATCTGGAGACCATGCTTCAGCTGGTATATCTGTATTACACAGAGCCAAGATTTGATGCAAGCGAGTACGAGGCAGGTATCCAGCGGATTGAGGCCGTGCTCCCGAATATCATCGCACAGCCAAGCTACAAGTTCCAGCAGGAGGCGATGAAGACTTTGTATCAGAATTCAGCGCGCAATGTGCTGCTTGACGAGGAGGTTCTGGAGAAAGCCAACTTGGAAACCCTGGAGAAAGTCTACCGCAAACTGTTCGCCGGTGTGGACGGTGCTACTGCCGTCTTCGTGGGCGACGTGGATCTGGACACACTCAAACCATTGGTTGAGAAATATCTCGGTTCCATCGAGAAAGGCAAGAAAGTGAAGAAGATCGCTGACCAGAGACCTCGTCTGGCAAAGGGTGAAATCATCAACCACTTCGAAGTGGAGATGGAGACCCCTAAGACAACCGTCGTTCAGATTTCTTCTGCCTACCTTCCATTCTCCTACAAGAACGAGGCTGCCATGGATGTTGCCAAGTATGTTTTGGACATGATTTATGTCAAGACACTCCGTGAGGAAGAAGGCGGCACTTATGGCGCAAATGTCGGAGTTGAAGTCTCAAGAGATCCGGAGAACATGATTACCCTTGAGGTGTCATTTGAGACCAATCTGGAGTCTGAGGACAAACTCTGCAAACTGGCCGTTGAAGGCTTGCAGAAATTGGCCGAAGAAGGTCCTACAGAGGAGCAGATGTCCAATGCAATGGGAAACTTGAAGAAGAACATCCCTGAGAACCGTATCCACAACTCCTATTGGGAGAACTGTATTCTCGACAACCTGAAATGGGGTGTCGACTACGACCGCGAGTACGAGAAAGCCCTGAACGAAGTCACCGTAGAAGACGTGAAGGCAGTCCTTCAGGAAGTCCTCTCACAGAAGAACTTCATCGAGGTGAAGATGTCTCCAAAGGTGGCCAAATAAAGCGGCCGCTTCATCATAAAGTAAAGCCCGGTTTTGCCGGGCTTTTTTGTTTGATACAGTATGGGAAGGGGAGTCGGTGCAGGTTTTCTGGCGACATAGACATTTCCCGAATGGGAGGAGGGGGACGGGCTTCGGTCTGGTGGTCGTCGGACTTTTTATCGGTCGGGTAGGTCTGCAGCGCCGATTACGGGCCGAGAAAGTTTTATTTAATACATTATATTTTATAAATTTGCATTCCGTTACAAAATGAAATTATAAAAATTACAGAATATTATGTTTGAAAACCTTTCCGAAAGACTAGAACGTTCTTTCAAGATACTAAAGGGTGAGGGCCAGATTACTGAAATCAATGTCGCTGAGACGGTCAAGGATATCAGAAGGGCATTGCTCGATGCAGATGTCAGCTATAAGGTGGCCAAGGAGTTCTGCAATGGCGTCAAGGAGAAGGCCATGGGTCAGGATGTGCTCACGGCTGTGAAACCGCAGCAGATGATGGTCAAGATTGTCCATGATGAATTGGCTGCTTTCATGGGAAGCCAGTCTCAAGACATCAACATAAAGGGAAATCCTGGAATTGTCCTGGTGGCCGGTCTGAACGGTTCCGGTAAGACCACTTTTTCAGGCAAGCTCGCGCTGAACATCAAGAGCAAGAGGGGCATGAAGGTTCTTCTTGCCGCTTGTGATACGTTCCGTCCGGCTGCCATTGACCAGTTGAAGGTGCTCGGTGAGCAGATCCAGGTGCCGGTCTATACGGAAGAAGGGGAGAAGGATCCGATCAAGATTGCGCGCAATGCGGTGAAGAAGGCCAAGGAAGAAGGTTATTCTGTCGTTATTGTCGATACCGCCGGTCGTCTGGCAGTGGATCAGGAGCTGATGGACCAGATTTCCGCTTTGAAAGAGGCTGTGCGGCCGACTGAGACCCTTTTCGTGGTGGATGCCATGACTGGTCAGGACGCTGTGGAGACCGCCAAGGCTTTCAATGACAGACTGGATTTCGATGGCGTTGTCCTCACCAAGATGGATGGTGACACCCGTGGCGGTGCGGCCCTTTCCATCAAGGCGGTGGTCGGAAAGCCGATCAAGTTCGTTTCGGCCGGAGAGAAGATGGAGGCGCTGGATGTGTTCCATCCTGCCCGTATCGCTGACCGAATCCTCGGTATGGGTGATGTGGTCTCTCTGGTTGAGAAGGCACAGGAACAGTTTGATGAAGCGCAGGCTCGTGAACTCAAGAAAAAACTGGCCAAGAACCAGTTCTCCCTCATGGACTTCTACAACCAGATCCAGCAGATCAAGAAGATGGGTAACATCAAGGATCTGGCTTCCATGATTCCGGGTGTCGGCAAGGCTATCAAGGATGTGGATATTGACAACAATGCTTTCAAGGGAATTGAGGCCATCATCTTGTCCATGACTCCAGAAGAGCGTGAGCATCCTGAAATCATCAACGGAAGCCGTCGCAAGAGAATCGCTGCCGGATCCGGAACTACCGTTCCTGAGGTCAACAAGCTGCTCAAGCAGTTTACCAGTATGCGCAGCGTGATGAAGACCGCAATGACTGGCAATCTCGCACAGAGAATGCGCGGCTTCAGGAGATAATTTTCTTTTTTCGCAAAAAGAAAGTATTTTTGTCAGTCACTATAATTGGGAAGATATATTTCCTGGTGGAAACATGTCTGTAACCGTTTAAAAAACTTATTTTATACAAATTGTTAGAAATGGAAAAAGGACCTATTTCACAGTTTATCACCCATAACTATCGTCACTTCAATGCTGCCAGCCTCGTTGACGCTGCGAAGGCATACGAAGATCTTTTGAACAAAGGTGGTAAGATGTTTTTGGCTATGGCTGGCGCCATGAGTACAGCTGAGTTGGGTGTTTCTCTCGCAGAGATGATTCGTCAGGACAAGATTGCTTTTGTCTGCTGTTCTGCCAACAACCTCGAAGAGGATATCATGAACCTGGTAGCTCACTCTCATTACTACAGAGTACCTGGCTACAGAAGCCTGACTGCAGAGCAGGAACAGGAACTTCTGAACAATCACTACAACCGTGTCACTGATACCTGCATCCCAGAAGAAGAGGCATTCCGCCGTCTGGAAGGTGCATTGGTAGACGTTTGGGACAAGGCCAAAGCAGAAGGCAAGAGATATCTTCCATATCAGTTCATGTATCAGATTCTCCGTAGCGGTGTTCTTGAGAAATACTATGAGATTGATCCGAAGGACAGCTGGGTATTGGCTGCCTGCGAGAAAGATATTCCTATCATCTGCCCTGCATGGGAAGACTGTACAACTGGTAACATCTTCACCGCTCATGTCATCAGAGGCGAATATGAGCCTACTATGGTGATTCAGGGCGTTGAGGTCATGATGTTCCTCGTAGACTGGTACAAGAAGAACTCTGAAGGTGCCGGTGTCGGCTTCTTCCAGATCGGTGGCGGTACCGCTGGTGACTTCCCAATCTGCTGCGTTCCTATGATGGAGCAGGATCTGGGCTGGAAAGGCACACCACTCTGGTCATACTTCTGCCAGATTTCTGACAGTACCACTTCTTACGGTTCTTATTCCGGAGCCGTTCCTAACGAGAAGATCACATGGGGCAAACTTGCACCGGAGACTCCTAAGTTCATCGTAGAGTCCGATGCAACCATCGTAGCACCACTTATCTTCGCTTATGTCCTGGGCATGTAAGTCCTGCTGACACAATAAACCAAAGGGTCGTCTTCGT
>JAHHQQ010000016.1 GCA_020026275.1 Bacteroidales bacterium | reverse complement strand
ATGGCAACTCGCTGGCATTGTCCTCCGGAAAGCTGGGTCGGGAAGTGCCGCATGCGATGGGACAGTCCAACCTTTTCCAATACGGCCTGGGCACGCTCACGGCGTTCCTTCGCTCCGACATTCCTGTAAAGCAGCGGAAGTTCCACATTGTCCAGGACGTTCAGGGAGTTGATCAGATGGAAAGATTGGAAAACAAAGCCCAGATTTCGGTTGCGGAACTCCGCCAGTTCACGGTCCTTCAAGCCGTCCAGCTTCGTCCCGTTGATCTCGATGCTTCCGCTTGTCGGTGCATCCAGCAGTCCCATGATGTTGAGAAGTGTGGATTTTCCACAGCCGGAAGGCCCCATGATGCTCAGGAATTCTCCTTTCTTCACTTCCAGATTGATGTTTTCCAACGCATGAGTCTCGATCTCGTCAGTGCGATAGATCTTATTGATGCCCGTTAACTTTATCATAATCGTATGTATTTTAAATTATTTTATCCTGATTCTTTTCTTGTTCTGATATTCCTTCATGCCGCTGATCACGACACGGTCTCCGATTTCAAGTCCATTGACAACTTCCACATATTCAAAGCTGCTGTCTCCTAACCGGACCGTACGTCTTTCCAGATGATCTTCATCGGTCATGACAAACAGATGATAGTCTCCGGGACCTGAATAATAGGAGCCGTTCTTCAGGCGTAGCACGTCATCTTTGACGGCATTCATCACATGGACATCGGTCTTCAGTCCCGAACGCAGACGGGGATGACTGTCCTCCTCCAACTGCACGGTGAATGCGATGACCCCATTCTTGCTCAGAGGAGTTACACGGACAACCGTCCCAGCGAGTTCTTCTCTTCCAATCTTGACAACTGCCCTGTTTCCAGCTGCGATCCTGTCTCCATAGACGTCCGCAATCTCTCCTTCCACCTTGAAATGGCTCAGGTCGGAAATGACCGCCACCTGTTCTCCCTGCGACACCTGTGCTCCGATCTGGCTGTTGATGAAGGTCAGCGTGGCTTTACGGGGCGAACGGATCTGGGCATCGTCCAGCGTCCGTTTCATTTCGTCAAGCTCTTTCTTGAAGATCTCATATTCCAGTTCCTTCACTTTCAGGTCTGCCTCCTTTACCTGCTGTCCGTTTCTGTACATCTGTTCCAGTTGTTCCAGCTCCAGTTTTCCGGTATTGCAAGCCAGTTCTGCCTGCCGGACCAGATCAGTGGTTCCGCTGCCGAGGCTGTCGAGATAGCGCTCGTTGCGCAGTTCCGCTTCCATGCGGTTCAAAGCCATCCGGCTGATCTTGACCTTGATTTCCAGGTCGCTGAGATAGGTGCTGTTGTTGACGCGCAGCTGTTCAAGCTGGTATTCTTTCATTTTCTTCTCGTCGAGGAGTTTCCGGTAGGCTGTCTCAGTGGTCTGCAGGTCGAGCTGCAGAAGGGGTGTTCCCGCATCCACACTGTCACCGCTACGTCTGTATACCTGAAGGATACGTGTGTTGATAGGGGAGTTGATGATTTCCTCGAAAGCAGGAACGACTGTTCCCGATGCACTGACTGACAATTCGATTTCCCCTCGGTCGACGCTGGCGAAAATCAGCTGCCTTCTGTCCACACTGGCACCGAGCAGCGAAACCAGCACGCTGACCACCGCCACGGATATCGCTATCCAGACAGCCGTCTGAATCCATACTTTTCTCTTCTTTTTCAGTTTCTCTTCTTTTGAAATTTCCCTGTCCATAGTCCGATATTTGAACTCCGATGCCTTTACTGCATGCGACATCGGCATTTCCCGGATATCAAGGGCTGTGCCGACAATATTTCTAATTGATTGTCAGTTATTTACAAAATATCATTTCTGTCCGGTATTGGACAGGTGTCCGATAACGGACAGGTGAATACGGACGGGGTGACATAAAAAAAGAAGGCTGTCTATAAGACAGTCTTCTTTGATTCTGCGGCGTTCTGGAGGTCGTCCGGAACGTTGGCGAAGAAGTTGAATCCGGTGATGGCCTCGATTTCATCAATGGTCCGGGCGAACTGGGAATAAGGATTCCGGCCGTCCTTGTTGTTCGGCATCAGATAGCCGATTCCTTTGGCGGAAATCATTTTGCCGTTGGTGTCGAAGGAGCACATCATGAAGCATTTGTAGCATTCTTTCGGAACGGCACACCGGTCTCCTTTCTTGCTGGTGATGTATTTGACAGGAGTATCAAAGGTACAGCCGGTCACGACATACAAAGTGTCTCTTCCTGATGGCAGGATGGACATTTCATGGTCTTCCAGTTCATTCCAGCTGCAACCGCCGGTATTGAGGTTCCGTTCGTCCTGCGGAGTCATGTTGGTATAGTAGAAGGCCTGGCGGTTGGCTTCTGTGATGGCGGAACGGGCATGGGAAGCAAGCATATGTCCTCTGTTGTAGCCGGAGCCATAGCTGCTGCTCAGATTAGGCTGATGCTGCTGTGGAACTGCAGGGTCATAGCCCCAGGCATTAGTGCGATTTCCACCGCTGCCGCAATATCCTCTGTTCATGTGATAGGCCAACCAAAGCGGCAACTTCTTCTCATAGTCATATAGAAAAGTATAATTTCGGCAAACATCATTGCCTTTCTGGAAGGTATGAGTGACAATTCTCTGTCCTTCCGCCTGCGTTTCATAGATATAGGCGTTGCTGCCGCCACCGCGTTCAGAGACGGTGCTGCTGTATTGGTGTCCTGCCGGAATGTTCACTTCTGCATAAGGGATTTCATAATTGGTCAGATGACCATGGATATTTTTCCCTTCCTGTGGCACTTGAGGGTCCACTGGCTGTGAGCCGTCGGACAGGGTCTTGAAGCTGACCACTGAAGAAAGGAGGGTCTTGTTCTCTGCGGAGAAGTCACCTGTTCCGTATACCTTGGCATAAGCGCGGACATAATAAGTGGTGTTGGGTTTGAGGCTGCTTACAAACTGGCTGAATTCACCTGCCTGGTTCTGCACCTTCGGTGCTTCCACATAGTCAAACACATTCTTGTTGAATCCATCCGGATCGGTTGTGAAGTGGAAACCGACTTTCTCTGGAACGGTGCTCGCCTGATTGTACTGCTGGCTGAACCGGGCTCCGTCTTTGGCAACCTCTGCCACGGTGGTCTTGCCAAATTGGATTTCCGGATGCTGTCCATTTCCAATCACGGCATCCTCTATTTTCTTGTAGATCTCCACCTTGTGCATCTGGTTGCTGGCTCCCGTGTTGTAGACCGTGAAGCGAGGTGCACTGGAGTTGTACATCATGCAGCCATAGTTGCAGCGGAGGTCGGCTGCTCCGTCCTCCTCGAACTGGATTTTCCACAAAGTGGGATTTTCTCCATAAACTACATCTTTGACACCATTTGCCACCAGTTTGCCTTGGGCTGTAGCCAACACCCAAGCTCCCGGAGTACCTTCAAGCGTCAGGTCCAATGCTTCGCCGTCTTCCATCTGATTGCCCGAGAAGACCGCATCCGCAGAAACGAAATGTCCTCTTTCGAGTTGGGCGCTGCATACTTTTCCTTTGGGAGAGCAGGCCAGACGGATGACGTCACCTGCCATGAGGTCAGATTCCCGAATCACTCTGGTCCATTTCTTTTCTCCGACAGGAGGTACAGGAGTCTCCGATGCCGCTTTCTGGGCAACCGGAACGGTCAGCATCACTTCTCCCTTCACGTTTTTCAGAACGATCTGGCTGGAGCGGGCGGCTCCTTTGTTTTCCTGATAGGAGAAGTTCAACACTTCCTCTTTCATGGACTTGGTCATGAGGGGCTGCAACCAGATCTGATCGGCCTCGGGCACTTCCACGACATATTCCAGATTGGATTCCACGGTCAGCGAGAATGTTCCGGCGGCGGCAGTCAGTTCCATCTTTTCTACGGCTGAACGGACCGTTCCTTTCACAAAATCCACGGCCGTCATGATGGTGCAGGAACGACCATCTGACACAAAGACCAGAATTTCATCATTTTCCATCGGGTCCGGAGCGGTCACAACCAGTTCACCGGCATCGAAGGAGGTAGGATGGACCTTCACTTTCCAGCCATTCTGTGCCAATGCCTTGACAAGAGTGCCTTCAGCTGCCCCTTCAATCGTATAGTCCACCTTGAGGGTCTGACCTGGCAGGATACCGACCGTCTGATCGGCGAAATGAATGACCAGCCGGACATTCTTCAACGGCAGCACAAGGGTTTCGCCATCGGCCAGGACAAAGGTCACTTCATCTGTACCGATCTGCACTTCCTTGAAGAGGGAGTCTCCGGCATTGCCTTCAGCGGTGGCGGCGCCCAACTTGGTCCATTCTCCGGCACCATAGCGGACATACCAGAATCCTCCTTCGATTTTGAGTTCCGGAGTCAGGCCGTCTTCGCCCCCTTGGGCCTTGACCTTATGGCCTTCTTCGTCCAGCAGCCAATTGCCGTCCAGGTACCAGTAATAGGTGCCGTCTGTATCTTTCTTGACGGAAATCTGAGGAGTATGGGCGGTTCCCAGATGAATGGTAACGGGTTCGCCTTTCAAGAAAGTGACCGTATATCCCACGATTTCCTCTTCTTGTTTGATCGGGACAATGCCGGTTACGACATCTTCTTTCTGCAAGGCATCTACGAAAGCCTGCAGGGCTGTCAGATTCGTATTCATCTCCTTGCACGCCTTTTCCAGCTGGGCAATACGGTTCTCATGATCCTGCAATTGCTGCTGGATTTCAGAGTCGTCGAATTGACCGGAGCAAGCGACCAGGCCCAAAACTGCACATAGCAGCAGGAACCATCTTCTCATTTCAGATTTCATATTTTACCTTATTTAAATTCATTGTACTAATTTAACATCTATTTTCTGAAAACTGCCTTCATTCCTCTACAAGAAAAAAACTTTTTGCCCTTGAAAGACATTTCATCCTATGCGGTAGAAAAGCCACAGGGTTTTGCATCAAAACTCCCAAAAATCTAACGACGTTCGTAGATGTACAGTTCGTGGATTTCTTCTGTGTAACCTTCGTCCACCAGCGGTCCTTCGGACATGCCGAGGACAATGCGTGTGCCACGGTTGTTCAGAACCACCAGATTGCTGTTGACAGGATCGATCGCCAGTCCTTCTATCTCACCGCAACGACGGAAGTCAGACATTTCACGAAAGTGGGCCAACTGGCCGCCTTTGGCGCCTCCGGCAATCAGACCGGTACGACAGACGGGCTTTCCGGACTCGTCCAACTGGACACTGAACGGACTTTCCCGTACCACTTCCCTTCCTTGCACCAGACCGGTGAACGGGACATCGGACACATCGGCAATATACAGGTTGTCCGGAATTCCGTAGAGGGCTTCCCCGTCATCGGCGGCGAAGAGCATCTTGCCTTCCTTGACAAAAATGCCCTGGCACCAATATGGGGTCGGACGGCATTGCATTTTGGAATGATACTTTCCCGTTTCGAGGTCATACGCATAGACGTAGCGGCTGTCTACCCAGTCGGACATCCAGACCAGGCCGTTTTCACGGTCAACGGCGAGACCGGAGACTTCCACCTGGCCGGATTCCGGGCTCCATGGCAGGTCCCGTTTCCAGGTCAAAGTTTCGGCATCGTAGATGGAAACGGCGATATTGTAGCCTCGTCCATATTGGAACTTCTCGATTCCACAATAGATTTCTCCGTTCCTGATGTCAATGTCTCCGAAATGGTTGGCGATTTCCGGATGCTGGAACGGCTGGTCATTTTTCATCACCAGTTTGCCGGTCTTGTCGTATTTGTAGAGGACTTTGGTGTCTGATACATAATAATAGTTGGAGTCAATGGCAATTCCCTGACGTCCGGCGACCGGAATGACCTGCACCAGCTCATAGGTCGGTATGCCCTGCTCCCAATAAGACACCGGCGCACCGGAAGGCTTGCAGCCAACCAGTGCGCACAGTGCGGTTATCAAAAGAAATAAGCTATTTTTCATTCTTTACAAGATAGAGTTCTTTCCGGTAGGTCAGGCCCATGAAGAAAATGGCCAGGACACATGCTCCGAGAAGAAGGATGAAGGTGGAATCCCAACCGGAATGTTCAGCAACATACCCGATGACGGTGTTGGCCAGGATGGCGGTTCCGAGGACGTAGCCCAAGAAGCCGGTCAGACCTGCAGCAGTTCCTGCCGCATTCTTCGGCGCCATATCCAGTGCCTGGACGCCAATCAGCATCACTGGGCCATAGATGAAGAAGCCGATGGCGATCAGACAGCCGATGACGACGGTCAGGTTGTCCAGGTTCTGCCAATAGATGACCACTGCAACGGCAACCAGTGCCATGAACAGCATGGTAGGCAGGGCACGGCGACCGTGGAAGACATGGTCTGAAAGCCAGCCGCAAATGAGGGTACCTGGAATGGCTGCAAACTCATAAGCGAAATAAGCCCATCCGGCATCCTTGATGTCAATGCCACGTTCGGTCAGGATGGTCGGTGCCCAGTCGAGGCAACCGTAGCGTACCATGTAGACAAAGGCATTGGCCAGCGCGATGTACCACAAGAATTTGTTGGAAAGGACCACCTTGAAAATCTGTTTGGTGGACAAAGTCTCTTCCTGCGCTTCGCTGTAACCGGAAGCGGCTTCCCCTTTCCATTTCTCGATGGATGGAAGTCCGCAGGATTGCGGAGTGTCACGGATCAGCAGATAGGCGATCAAAGCGACCAGCAAGGCGACGGCTGCCGGGAAGAGGTAAGTTCCGACCAGGAAATAATAGTCCTGAGCCTGTCCGTAGAACCAGGATCCGAACCAGATGGCACCATAAGCGGCCATAGGGCCGACCAAAGCGCCACCTACATTATGGGCACAGTTCCATACAGACATCCAGGTGCCTCTCTCCTTGATGGAGAACCAGTGTGTCATCACTCGTCCGCAAGGAGGCCAGCCCATTCCGTTGAACCATCCGACGAGGAAGTTCAAAATGGCCATCACCACGATGGCGGCTGTCTTGTGTTCGGCTCCAATCCACTGTATCGGCACAATCATGAACGCCATGGAGATGGCTGCCAGAGTCAGGCCCAGTGGAAGAAACGCTCTGGCGTTGCTTCTATCTGAGACACTTGCCATGATGAATTTGGAGAATCCATAGGCAATCGCATTCATGGACAGGACAATACCCAGTTCACCTTTTTCAAATCCGAAAGGGGCGAGCATCGGAATGGCCATGCTGAAATTTTTACGGACAATGTAGAAACCAGCATAGCCGATGAATATGCCGAGGAAGACCTGCCAACGCAGGCGCTTGTATTTGGCATCTGCCGCAGGGCCTGTCTGTTCAGGTTTGAATGCAGGAATTTTCAAGAAATTGGACATTTTTATCTTAAATAATTTATTGGTTTTCAGTGGAGTGAAATTCAGATGACGAAATTAGCACAAAAATTTCATATCGAAAACATAAATTCAAAAATATTTTCGATATGAAACAAATTGATTGTCAAATTATATATCGGAATTCCCTGTGTACACCAACAGAAAAGGCTTCCTGATGGGGAAGCCTTTTCTGATCAACTTTGTAAAAAGTCTTTATTTGACCACTTTACCACCAATGATAGTATGTTCAATGTTGATGTCATAATCAAAGATGACCATATCGGCATACTTGCCGACTTCAACAGTACCCATCTCCTTTTCAACTCCCATCATGCGGGCAGGATTGCAGGTCATCATCTTGACAGCCTGATACAGATCCACTCCGACAATCTTGTTCATGGTACGGACAAGACGGTCTGTCGTGCAGACACTGCCGGCAAGAGCGCTGCGGTCATGCAATTTGGCTACACCATCCTCCTTGACAACTGGCTGGCCGTCCTTGAGGGAACCGAGCAGATATTCACCATCTGGCATACCGGCAGCTCTCATGGCATCGGTACAAAGGGCAACATGGTCATAACCCTTGAATTTGCAAACATAACCCAACAGCTCTTTCGGAACATGAATTCCATCTGCGATGACTTCCACGTCGATGCTGTCTCTCATGTAGGCAGCCTCTACCGCTCCGGCATGACGGATTGCACGAATTTTCTTGACCGTGGACATGGCATTCAGGAAATGGGTCATCAAGGTGTAACCGGCATCAAATGCCTCCATGACCGTGCTGTATTCTGCAGCAGTATGGGCGACAGAAGCCACTATGCCCTTCTCTTTCAAGAAGCGGCCGAAATCAATGGCACCTTCCAGTTCAGGAGCGACACTCCAACGTTTGATGTCATCAGTACGTTTAAGAATATCATTGTAGATTTCAGGTTTTGGCTCCAACAGATATCTCGGATCCTGCGCACCTGCCATTTTTGGAGAGAAGAACGGTCCTTCCAGGTGCAGTCCCATCATACGGGCGCCTTTGTCATTCAATTTCCTGGCCTCTCTGAAAATCTCGAATGTTTCATAAAGATCTTCCATGGAGCTGGTCAATGTAGTCGGATAAATGGCAGTTGTACCATGCTGTGCATGACTTTCCACTGCACCCAGCATCGCCTCAACGGAACCGTCCATGAAGTCATGTCCGCCACCACCGTGGACATGCATGTCGATGAAACCGGCTGAGATGAATTTTCCGACACAATCAATTACCTGATCGTTTTCGGCAGGGACAATTTTTTCTGCGGCATCTCCCCACGCCACATCAGAAATACGGCCGTTCTCACAAACTACCGTTGCATTGGGGATATAACCATCTGGTTTGACGATTATACCATTTTTTACAATAAGTCTTGACATATGTTAGTGTGTGTTGTTTGTTGTCACCTTTTTCTGAAGAAGCCGACCGTTGACACAACTGCCCTGTTGGCAATCTTGCCGCTGGTGTTGACCTCCAGACTGTTGAGATGCTGTCCTCCTGCCACCATAGCGGTAGAACCACCTCCATCCAGATTGAGCGCATAAACGCAACCCAACCCTTTCATGATTTGCGCAAGCTCTGTCAAAGTTGCGCCTTTGCTGCCTCGGATACGTCCGTCACAGACAAAAAGAATCACTTTCCCATCTGCCGTACACCCGATGGCCGTCCTGTCAGGCGTTCCGCTTCGGGTCCCAAATATATCGTACGCATGTATCTCATAATTGCAGATGAAATTTCTCTCACTTCGGGAAGTCGTGGAAAAATCAAAGCAGACATTTCCGTCATAGACCAGCACTGGTCCGGCGGAAATCGCATTTTTCGGATTCCAGACCTGTTCCGGACATGGATAGTCAGCGGATACTTTTCCGTATCGGCCCTCTCCTACGACCACAGGCATCGGCTTGTCAAAATAATGGACGACATCATCTTCTCCGGTTGCCGCCCAACGGACTCCTGCCACTCCCTTTCCGTCCACACCAAAGACTCCTTTGGTCGGACAATAGGTGACATTGTATTCCGGATCGTTCTTGTCCAGAGAGCCTCTGTTGCTGATGATGCTGCCCTCCAGCTGGTAATCGCGGACCGTAATGCCGATATGTCCATTGTAGAAGAAGCCACCATTTACCAGGACATGACAGTCTCCGGCTGCAGCGAACTGGTCATCAACCGTCTTGCAGGCATGCGGATCCAAAACTCGCAGCTCGACATCTGATGAAACATCCGCTATGGCATACCAGGCGTTGAACACACGGCCGTTGAGCGGTGTGGTGGTCTTGTACACTTGGACGGAGGAAGGTACCGCTACAGAAATACGTTCCCATTCCAATTGGATGGCTGGGGACTCTTTCTGCAGATTCATCTTTTTCTCCTCGCTATAACAGATTCCGCTACAGGTCTTGACAAATGCCCGCACACGGACTTCCCGTCCATATTCCAATCCCATATTGGGGATTGTCTGGAAATATACTCCATCCCGGCTCTCCACCGGACCGTACTGATAGTTGTCTTCAAGTGTTGGAGTATGTTCCTGAGACCAGCACAGACCGTACCGGAATCCCTTTTCGGCCTTGTTGAGACGATATTCCAAAGAAAGACAGGCCGGCCATTCCTGAGAAGAAACAATCTGTACTACTCTTTCGCCTCCTGACCGGACCTTTCTCCTCTGTGCAAGAGGAGCGGCCTTACTGAAGGTTCCTTTATCCTGTTCTATCTGGCCGGAATCAAAACAAAATCTGTCCGTCCCCAATTCCTCCTCAATGCCGTCCTGGCGTTTCACTTCGGCTTTCGTATTGAAATATCGGGTTTCTTGTATTTGTGAAAGAGCTTTTGCCCCCTGTTCCAGATACAGTTCTTCTCCTTGACATACATCACTCTTGTCAGAAAAACAGGACAAGACAACTGTCATTAAAATAATCAATACGCTTTGCAAGGTCTTCATTCATTTGAAACTTCAAATTTAATACATTCTGAGGACTTATTCAACGAATCTTTTCATTTTGATCACAGTTCGGCTACAAATCTTCACTTGACGTCCATCTGGCAAAATCACATCATGGTCTGACGAATCCATATTGACGAGAATATAATATTCCCGTCCCTTGCAATCTCTCCATAATGCAGCCTGTACCAGAGGCGTCATTTCATGATAACCTGGAATTTCCCGTTGCGGAACCTCTCCTTCCAGCGGGATTTCAGCCAGATATCTTCCTCCGAAAAAGATGGAATGGTTGGCTTTTCGGAAATCAACCAGTGTCTTCAGAAATGAGGCGGCCTTTTCATTGCCCGGCTTCATCAGCAGAGACGGATTGTCCCATCCCAGCTGGCACCCCCAAAGCAAGCTCCTCATGCAGACATAATCAAAGGCCCCGTCGTTGTGATTCCAAGGTATATAGGTATAGCCGGCATAGACACAGCGGTCGGAATAGACCAATGCGAACAACGGCACAATCTTGTTCCATCGGCTATGCGGTGTATTGACGGTCAGCATCATGTCAAACTGATCAATGTAGCATTCCGCATTTTCCTCTGTCGTCATGGCCTGGTCTTTCCGATAGAATTCTTTCCGGATGGAGGACAGCGTCTTCCGATAAGCTTCCGGCCACCAGGAACCGGCGCCCTTGGCATGTTCATGTCCTTCTGCATAGCAGGCCTCGCTTTTGGCGCAGCCTACCTGGTCCAGATAGACTCCGTCTGTCCCCAGTTCGTTCAGTATACGTTCATTGAGGTCGGACAGGATGTCCTGCCAGATAGGAGAACCGGGACATGTGACGGTATTGAGCACTTTGGAGCCATAGATTTCAGTATAGAGCGTTCCGTCCGGCTTGCGGCAGGAAGCGGCCGCACCGTTCAGGGTCCGGTAGCTTTCCGTTGCCGGGTCCCACAGACGGCCGTTGATGTACGGCGTGACATGCGCCCCCAGACGTTGGGCCCGTTGCACCATTTCCCGGAAACCGGGCTTGGCAGGAAAATACTCCGGATAATGGGTATCGAAAGGATAGTTGTGCCAATAATACCAATGTATTCCGGCCCCTTTTCCATAATATTCCAATGCTTTTTCCAGATCAGACCAGGTCTGTTCTTCCACCTGCATGGGGCGGAACCAGACATCGGCATTTTCCACCCATTTCACGATATTGCGTTCACGGACATTTTTCGAACCCCATCGGGTCTCGAAGGTAAAGGGGCGGTACCATTCCAGCGCCACCTGCTGCCAGGTCATTCCCTGTCCATAGCCGGCGACGGTCGCCCATGGCACTTCAAAATGGCCTTCGGCATCGGTCCAGGCGTAGGAGGTGATGATCCGGTCATACAAGAGGACGCTTTCTCCCTGTCCCTGGATCTGGAAATATTTGGTCGCTCCGGACTTGTCCCGGGTGGAAAAGAACCACGCCCCTTCCGGATCATGGAGAATCATCAGCTGCATGGAGCCCGTCACCGACGGATAGATGGATTGCAGGGTTCCGTTGGTTCCAATTTCGTATTCGGCGCCATGTCCTGGAGACAGGACGGCCTTGGTCTGAGGGCTGCGCCGGAAGGAGATGCGCGGAAATTCCGTTTCCGTCACCAGCCAGGAAGCCGGCAGGAACGCTTCCAGATTCCACTCCGGAAGTTTCGACTTTTCTGCCAGACTGACCGTCATCGCCACCTTGGAGGGTTTCTGTCCGTCCAATGTGAGTTCCCAGACGAAACGGATGCGGGAAAGGCCTTTCTCGTTTTCACAGACGGCTCCCTTGTAATATCCGTTGCCCGGGGTCAAGGTCAGATTTTCTCCCTGTGTTCCCAGAATAGTTGCTTTCCAGCAAGCTGTGCCGGCACCCAGGATCTCTTTGTCCCCAACCTTCCAGGATTTGAACTCATACTGGTCGGACATACTGAAAACCAACGTCTGATGTTCATTTTTCAAAATCAGACCTTCCTCTGTTTCTTCAGCAATAACCTGTGCAGAAACCAATTCCGTCCCGACAATCATGAAAAGGGAAATCATGGATGCCAGTGCTAAAAATATTCTATTCATTTTAATTTTCTGATGATTAGGAGACCGGTTCGACAGGGCGTTCCGAATCCCGGTAATTATAATACAATATTCATATTTCGTCTATTTCGTCAAAAAAGACTATACATCACCTCAGTTGTGCGTATGACCATAAAATGGCAACAGTTGCACATCATGAAGAATTGTGGTCAGACAGAAATGGCTCTCTTCCTTTCTGACAGATTGATTTCAGGCACCATCTCATATAAATCAGTTTCAGCATTGTTGTTTTTGCAGAATGCAATTTTATTCTTTTTGCCGACACAAGCAAATATACCTTTAAAATTTTCTTCATAAAACACTGAATGATATAAAATCTACATATCTACTTTCATTTTATATCGTTTCTTTTTGTCATGTTTCCAATTTTCCATGCCCCACCAGATATTTTGAAAATATTTCATTCCGGATTGCTTCAAGATTTCTTTAAATTTGGAAAAACCGCATTATATTTGCATAAAATGAAATTAAAATGGTAGACATAGGAATTAAAGGCAGACAAGAAACGACTGTAACTTCTGCCAATGTCGCGATGAATGTCGGAAGTGGCGTAGTAAAAGTTTTTGCGACTCCCATGATGATTGCCTTGATGGAAAAGGCGGCTGTCCTGTCAGTAGAACCTTTCCTCGAGAGCGGACAAAGCAGTGTCGGCACCAAAATCAATGTCAGTCACATCGCTGCCACACCTGAAGGAATGAAAGTGTGGGCAGAAACTGAACTGGTTGAAATTGACCGTAGAAGACTGGTCTTCAAAGTGGCCGCCTATGATGAAAGAGGCCTGATCGGAGAAGGCACACACGAGCGCTTCATCATTGACGTGGAAAAATTCCAGGCAAAAGCAGAAGCGAAGTAGACATGACAAAGCTCATATTCGTCTGCCACGGGAACATCTGCCGTTCTGCAATGGCAGAATTCATTATGAAACAGGCTGTAAAGGACCAGGGACGCGAAAAGGAATTTCAGATCTCCTCCGCCGCAGTTTCCTATGAAGAAGAGGGAAATGACCTCTATCCTCCTGCCCAATCGTGTCTCAGGAAGCATCAGATTCATTTTACAGAACATCGTGCACATCGAATCACCCCTGTTGAATTTGCCCAAGCAGACCTTGTCATTGTCATGGACCAGTCCAATCTACGCCTATTGGAACGAATTGTAGGCAGCATTGCCATACAGGAATCTGATTTGCACTGTGGTTTAAAAGGAAAAGTTCACAAAATGATGGAATTTGGCAGTACAGGACAAGATGTTGCCGATCCTTGGTACACCGGTAATTTTGAAATCACTTACCGAGATCTGCAGCAAGGTTGTACACATCTTCTGGAACTGTTATAATATCCCCATCATCTACATTGACGGGGAGAGGACAAACAAAAGAGAAGGACACCAGATCTGGTGTCCTTCTCTTTTGTTTAAGTTTTCTCTGTTCAGCGTATGCGCCTGGAGCGGAATGCGAGGTTCGAACTCGTGACCTTCGGCTTGGGAAGCCGACGCTCTACCAACTGAGCTAATTCCGCATGGGCACAAATATACATCAATATTCTCCAGAAAACAAAAATAGTCTGACAAATTACAAACTAAAATCATCCACACTCTTGATTCCTGCATCTCCATAATAAGAATCGACCAAATCTCCTCTCAAATAGACCATTTTTCCCAACAATTCCGGATGATCCTCCAGATTCAACGCCTCACGGACTTCCTTCTTCCTCAACTCAACGGCCAGTCCCGCCTCTCGCTCATCCACATGACGGTTGGAAGCAATGACCAGATTGGAAGAAACGGAAAAAGGCTCTTCCATCAACAAACGAGAACCGCTCATGCAGCCCACGATGTAACCATAGACCCAGACATCCTTTCGGCCGATTGCCGTCCGGGCCATGCCGACACTCAAGGCATCTTCCATCACACTACCGCCCGAGCCACTTCCACCGCCAGGTCCTCCTATCGAGAAACGTTCGTCAATCCAGAATTTGGAGGTATCCAATTCCACCTCCACCTCTTTTCCATAGGCAGGACGACCCGGTACAACCAGCCGGATATCCAACACTTCCCTCTTCACCAGCTTTCTGGTAAACAAATTCTTCCGTTTTCCATCCAAATCCAGAAAGACAGTCACTTCTCCAGCAGGGAAATAGGCGACACGTTTCTCCGCATAAGGATAATTGAGCTTTCCGCCGGCACATTCGATGAAGACCAGTGCATGAGGATAAACGGACAGGAATTCCGGTCCCATCCGCAGACGGATGCCGGCATTGACCATCACACATTTCAGCAGGACACCGACTTCCTCACCAGACGAAACCATCACCAGCTGGTCGTCCCCATACTGTGGGGATGAAAAAGCAGGTCTGGTAAATTTACGGGAACGGACGGATATGTTGTACGATCCGGGAGCGACCATCATCTTGTCGGGCGCTTCACCGAATTTTCCGGAATAGATGGTCTTTCCTTTTGAACCGACCACTTCCAGATAGAAATCACAGAGGGCCGGCACTTCTTCCGACTTCCTCATCAGTTCAATTGATTCAGGATCGAATGAGATGGTCAGAGACCCCTCTTTTTCAAACCCCACACAGCCTGTCACCATCATCAGAATGGAAATCAGAAGGCCCACAACTCTTCCAGCACTCATTCTTTTTTTCATAGCTAAATCCAATTTGGTCCAACGCTCCAAATTTAGGAACAGCCTCCCCATAAAAAGATAAGAAACAGCAATTTTGCCGTTTCTTATCTTGATTTTTTCTGATTTTATAGGATATTATTCGATTATTCTGATTTTCGCATAGCTGAGCAACAGGATTTTGTCTCCAAAATCATCAAAATGAATCTTGGCCTTGAGACTGGACGGTTCTCCGGATATGTTCAGTACGATTCCCTTGCCGAACTTGTTGTGCTCCACTCTCTGACCTTCCTTGATGGCAGAAGCCGGAGAAGACGTGAAATCAGAAGCGGCAGCCGCAGGCTTCGGACGAACCTGAGAAGCCGGCTTGAATCCGGACGGCACCACTACCTTCTGGACAGGAGGGGTGGCCGCTGCCGCTCCCCCGTTGCCATAAGAGCCTCCCATGCCGTATGCGTTGCGGCTGCCTTTGCTACAGGCGCCGCGAGGGCCGTTTCCATAGGAACCGCTTCCTCCCCCGTATTCCCTTCTCTGGCCATATCCTCCACGTCGGCCGAAGAAGCCACCGGCCTCTTCCTCCTCGTCCGGCAGATCAAGCGGCGGATTCTCCAGATAGATCGGATTGATTTCCTTGACAAAACGGCTGATCGGATTGGACTGGTGCTGGCCGTTTCTCATTCGGGTCTGGGCACAGGACAGGGTCACATCCTTTTCTGCTCGGGTCAACGCCACATAGAAGAGCCGTCTCTCCTCCTCCACTTCTTCATAGGAAGAATACAGCATCGTGTTCGGGAACAGGTTCTCCTCCAGACCGACAATGAACACATAAGGGAACTCCAATCCTTTGGCGGAATGGACGGTCATCATCTTGATCTTGTTGGAATCTTCCTTGTCATCCACATCCACCGCACTGATGAGGGAAGTCTCCTCCAGATATTCACCCAAAGTGACCACAGGCAGTTCGGACTCATTGACAGGATAGGCCTGGATATCTTCATCCTTCACCTCCATATCTTCTGTCTGGTTCTGCTCCGCAATGATTTCCCGGATATAGTTGTTCCGCTTCTCTTCTATGAACAGTTGTACGCTGTTGACCAGTTCCTCAATGTTGGAGGCCCTGGACTGGCTCTCAATGCTGTTGTCCATCTTGTAGGAAGCATACAGGCCGCAGTCATCGGACAGACGGGTCGCCACCTTGCAGGCATCCTCCTTGCCCAAAGCGGCATTGGCCCTCAGGATAATTTCACCGAACTGCTTCAGACGGGCAATCACCGCCGGCTTCAGACCACTTTCTTCCAGATGTTCATCGTAGATGGCCTGGAACAGAGGCATGGAATGAGCCTGGGCATAAGCGGCGAGATGGTCCAGAGTCGTGGCTCCGATACTTCTGGCCGGTTTGTTGACGACTCTCCTGAAAGATTCGTCATCCTGCGGATTCACGGCCAGTTTGAAATAGGCCATCATGTCCTTTACCTCGGCACGGTCAAAGAAGGAATTGCCGGAATAGATCAGATACGGCAGATTCCGTTTCCGGAAACCTTCCTCCAATGCTCTGGACTGGGAATTGGTACGGTACAGCACCGCGAAATCAGAATATTCCGCTTTTTCTTTCTGCATCCTTGCAATGATGGCAGAAGAAACCAGCATGGCTTCCTCCTGTTCACTGAAAGCATTGAGAATACGGATCTTCTCTCCTTCCTCCCCTTCGGAGAAACAGTTTTTAGGAATACGCCCCTTGTTCTTCTCAATCACAGAATTGGCGGCGCCGACGATATTCTTGGTGGAACGGTAATTCTGTTCCAGACGGAAAATGTGGCAATCCGGATAGTCTTTCCGGAAATTCAGGATATTTTCAATCTTGGCGCCACGGAATGCATAGATGGACTGGGAATCGTCTCCGACCACACAGAGGTTCCGGTGTCCATGCGCCAGAATTCTCAGAATGTTGTACTGGGCGAAGTTGGTGTCCTGGTACTCATCGACCATGACATAGTCGAAACGGGAAGCGATTTCCTGTGCAATCTCCTTGTTTTTGTACAGCAACAGGTTCAGGTTCAGCAGGATATCATCAAAATCCATCACTCCGGACTGTTTCATCTTCTCCTGATAGAGCGCATAGATGTTGCAGATTTCCGGCCGCTTCTTGTGAGTATCGTTAATGATGGCCTGGCGGTTATCCTTGTAGGCCTCCCAAGTCACCAGGTTGTTCTTCGCCTCAGAGATGCGAGCGAGGACATCTTTCGGCTTGTATGTCTTGTCATCCAGCTTCAATTCCTTCAGACAAGTCTTGATGGCACTGATGGAGTCACCGGTGTCATAGATCGTGAAAGATTGGGGATAGCCCAATGTGGCGCTGTAATCTCGCAAGAAACGAATGAATACAGAATGGAAAGTTCCCATATACAGACGCCTGGCATTCCGGTTGCCGACCATGCCGGCAATACGTTCCTTCATTTCTTCAGCCGCCTTTTTTGTAAAGGTCAAAGCCAAGACACGATCCGGTTCACAGCCTTGTTCTATAATATGTGCTATACGTGTGGTCAGCACTCTGGTCTTGCCGGAGCCTGCACCGGCCACTATGAGGACCGGTCCCTTCAAACACTCGACAGCACTTCGTTGGCTGCTGTCCAATCCCGCTAAAATATCTCTCACCTATTTTTCAAGTTTTAATTCTCCTTGCAAATTTACAAAATCAACACGAAGGAGTGCAAAAAATTTATACACAAAACGTTTCACCAGCAAAGATTGAAAAATAATTATCTTATTTGCGAAATTTTGAGTAAATTCGCACGGCTTTTTGAAAAAACAAAAACATATATTTTTATATCATAATGTCAAACAATATCGTACTTAAACGCGGTCTGGATATTCCTATCGAGGGTATGGCAGACCAGAAAATCAGCAAAACGATTGCCCCTGACGTTATCACCATCAAACCAGCAGATTTCCATGGATTCGTTCCAAGGCTTCTGGTCCGTGAAGGTGATAAGGTTCTTGCCGGCTCTCCAGTACTTGCTGACAAAGCTTGTCCTGACATTCTTTTCACTTCACCAGTCAGCGGAACCGTTTCCGAGATTGTCAGAGGTGCGAAGAGAAAACTTATGGAAGTCCGCATCAAAGCTGACGCATCTCAGGAGCATGTAGATTTCGGTGTCCAGGAACCTGGACAGATGAATGCAGAGGAAATCAAAGCTCTCTTGCTCAAGAGTGGTCTTTGGCCAAGTCTCATCCAGAGACCTTATGGCATCCTCGCCAATCCGGCCAGCCAGCCCAAAGCTATCTTCGTCAGTGCATTCAACACGGCCCCACTGGCTGCCGACATGGAATTCGTACTGGCTGACAAAGTCGCCGACATCCAGACGGGTATTGATGCTCTTTCCAAACTGGCAAGCGGTGGAGTTCACCTTTCTTTGAACAGCAAGAACTCTTCCAACAGCCCATTTGCAAAATTGAAGAACGCAATCCTGCACACTTTCTCAGGAAAGCATCCTGCAGGCAATGTCGGTATCCAGATCAGTCACATCTCTCCGATCATGAAGGATGAAACCGTTTGGACCGTTTCTCTTCTCAACCTTGCAATCATTGGCAAACTGTTCAATACCGGCAAACTTGACCTGAAACGCAAAGTGGCAGTCACTGGTCCTGTTGCCATCAAACCGGCATACGTAGAAGCGCTTCCAGGTATGTCAATGCATGATATTTCTGAATTCTATGACAATTCTGCAAAAGATGTCAGATTCATCAGCGGTGACGTCCTTACCGGTACCAATGTCGGTGCCGACGGCTCTCTAGGTTTCTTTGACAATCAGATTACTCTCATCCACGAAGGTACAGAAAGAGAAGTTCTCGGATGGGCAAAGCCATTCAGATTCAACCAGTTCAGCTCTACCCGCTCTTATTTCTCATGGCTATGTCCAAAGAAGAAATACAAAATGGACACCAACGTACACGGTGGTCCAAGAGCATTTTTGATGTCTGATGTATACGGAAAAGTCCTTCCAATGGACATCTTCCCTATATATCTTGTCAAAGCCTGTCTCGCAGGCAACATTGACAATATGGAAAAATTCGGCATCTATGAAGTTCTTCCTGAAGATTTGGCTCTCTGCGAATTTGTAGATCCGTCCAAAAATGACATTCAGGACATTATTGCTAAAGGTATTGATCTCATGATCAAAGAAATGGCTTAAAGGAAAAATAGTTTATGGAAGAAAATAAGACAACACAGCCTGGCCTTTTCGAAAAAGGCGGCAAATTGGGATTCCTTCATTCTACTGTTGATGCCTTTGACACATTTCTGCGTGTGCCTGGCACAGTGACCTTGAAAGGTTCCCATGTCAGAGATTCTATCGATCTCAAAAGATTGCTCATCATTGTAGTGCTCGCCATTGTTCCAGCAGCCCTGTTCGGTATGTGGAACGTCGGCTACCAGCACAGCCTCGCTACAGGTGTCGAGATGGGTTGGTTCCAGGAATTCTGGTTTGGATTCCTCAAAGTCCTCCCTCTTTACCTTGTATCATATATTGTAGGTCTGGGAATTGAATTCGCATTCGCCCAGGCAAGAAATGAAGAAGTGAGTGAAGGTTACCTCGTAACCGGCATGTTGATTCCACTCATCGTTCCTGTAGACGTTCCACTATGGATGCTTGCGCTTGCAGTTGCATTTGCAGTCGTATTCGGTAAAGAGGTCTTCGGCGGTACCGGTTTCAACTTCCTCAACCCTGCACTCCTTGCACGTGCATTCCTCTTCTTCGCCTATCCTATCAAGATGTCCGGTTCTGAAGCTTGGATTACTCTCAAATCAGGCGAGACTCTTGTTGATGGCGCTACCGGCGCCACCCCTCTTTCCATGATGGGTGAAGGCTTTGATGCACTGTCCAATATGGGCGCACAGTACAGCACTTCCTTCTGGAGCCTGTTCGCAGGTACTGTCCCTGGATCTGTCGGAGAGACTTCAGTAATTGCCATCCTTATCGGTGCGGTCATCCTTATCTGGACTGGCGTTGCAAGCTGGAAGATCATGGTTTCATCCGTTGCAGGTGCTCTCACCGTAGGCTGGTTGGCAAATCTTTGTGGTGCAACTGACATTCCCGCTTACTATCAGCTGGTTATGGGTGGTTTCGCATTTGGTACTGTTTTCATGGCAACCGATCCTGTCACTGCAGCTCAAACAGAATGTGGCAAATGGATTTACGGATTCTTGATTGGTGCACTTTGTGTCATCGTCAGACTCTTCAACCCAGGTTACGCAGAGGGTATGATGCTCGCAATTCTCCTTATGAACTGCTTCGCCCCTCTCATTGACTACTGTGTCACAGAAGTCAAGACTTCAAGAAGAGCAAAAAAAGTTAAAGTCGCTTAATAATATCGGTTATGAATACAAACAGTAATCTATATACAATTATTTATTCGGCCATCATCGTAACGTTGGTCGCAGCGATTTTGGCTTTTGCATCACAATCGCTCAAACCATTGCAGGATGCAAATGAGAAAGCTGAAACAGTCAGCCAAATGCTTACAGCCGCTCACTTTGCAGAGAAAGAAGAGCTCAATGCTCTTGGCAATGACGCTATTCTCACCAAGTACAAAGAAAACATCACCGCAGCATTCACCATCAATGCAAAAGGCGAAAAAGTGAGAGATTTGAATAAAGGTACTGAAAGCCTTGAAGCCATCGAGCTTATCAACAACCTCAAGCCTCAAAATGACAAACTCAAGAAAAACGACCTCAAGACTCTTGAACTTCCTGTCTACGTCTTCAACCAGAATGGCAAGAAGATTACAGTCGTTCCAGTCTATGGCGCTGGTCTTTGGGGTCCGGTCTGGGGCTATCTTGCATTCAATGATGACATGAAGACCATTCATGGCGCTTACTTCGATCATGCAAGTGAGACTCCAGGTTTGGGTGCAAAAATCAAAGATGAACCTGCTTTCAGGGCTCTTTTCGATGGCAAGACTGTCAAATTTGAAAATGCGGCTGCCAACGAAGATGTCTTCCACATTCTCAAAGCCGGCGTAGCCAGAGATGAGGCTTGCAGCATTGACGCCATCACAGGTGCCAGCATGACTTGCAAAGGTCTGAACGGTGCCATCAACAACTGGCTCAAGGCTTATATCCCTTATTTCACAGCAGCTCATGTTGAATCTAACGAAACTACGGAGGAATAGGATATGAACGCGAAATTAAAAGAAACAATATTAAACCCTATTTTCAAGGGCAATCCGATAACCGTCCTCGTCCTCGGTATCTGTTCTGCACTTGCTGTCACAGTTCAGCTCAAAGGTGCTTTCGTCATGGGACTCTCAGTTATCATCGTTACAGGACTTTCAAGTTTGGTGGTATCAAGCCTTAGGAAGACCATTCCTAACCGTGTACGTATCATTATCCAACTGGTTGTCGTTTCATTGATGGTAATCTTGGTAGACCAGTTCTTGAAGGCTTACGCTTTCCAGATTGAAAAACAACTATCTGTCTACATCGGTCTGATCATCACCAACTGCATTGTCATGGGCCGTATTGAGGCGTTCGCTCTCGGCAACAAACCTTGGCCTTCCTTCTTGGATGGTGTTTCAAACGGTGCAGGTTATGCCATGATCCTCATCATCGTCGCTTTCTTTCGTGAGCTCCTCGGTTCCGGAACCCTCTTCGGATTCCAAGTTATCCCACAGTGCTTCTACGAAGCAGGCTATATGAATAATGGTTTGGTCATTCTCCCTCCAATGGCTCTTATCCTGCTCGGATGTATCGTTTGGGTACAGAGAAGTATCCAGAAAGACCTTCAGGAGAAATAATAACATCAATCTCGAATCAATATGGAATATATAAGCTTATTCGTAAAGTCAATTTTCGTTGACAATATGATTTTTGCGTACTTCCTCGGTATGTGTTCATACCTGGCAGTATCCAAAAATGTCAAGACAGCTTCCGGTTTGGGTGTTGCTGTTATGTTTGTGCTCGCCTGCACATTGCCAATCAACTACTTGTTGAACAAATTCTTGATGAACAATCCATTCGGTGTTGATCTGAGCTTCCTGAGCTTCATCATCTTCATCGCAGTGATTGCAGCATTCACCCAGATTGTAGAGATGGTCGTCGAGAAATTTGCACCTTCCCTCTATGGAGCATTGGGAATCTACCTTCCATTGATCGCCGTAAACTGCGCGATTCTCGGTGGTTCCCTCTTCATGCAACAGAGAGATTTCGTCAATGTAGGTGAAGCTACTGTATATGCTCTCGGTTCCGGTCTGGGCTGGCTGTTGGCAATCGTTTCCCTTGCGGCTATCCGCGAGAGACTGTCCTACTCCAACGTTCCTGACGGTCTGAAGGGCCTTGGCATCACATTCATCACTGTAGGTCTGATGGCAATCGCTTTCATGACTTTCATGGGTCTAACAATTTAATAAGGAGGCGCAAATGTTAAATATTATTTTAGGTTCCACTGTAACTGTAATTGTTGTTACACTCGTCCTAGTAGCTTTGCTTCTCTTCATCAAGACAAAGCTCACCCCATCAGGAACAGTCAAGATTGACATCAATGATGGCAAAAAAGTACTTGACGTAAAACAAGGCGGCGACTTGATGCATACTCTTGCTGAACATGACATCTTCCTGCCTTCAGCCTGTGGTGGCAAAGCCAACTGCGGTCAATGCAAAGTAAGAGTCCATGAAGGTGGTGGTACTATCCTTCCTACCGAAACTGGATTCTTCTCCAGAAAAGAAATGAAAGACAACTGGAGACTTGGCTGTCAGGTAAAAGTAAAAGAAAATCTGAAGATTTCCGTTGCAGAATCTGCACTGAGTGTGAAGAAACTTGAATGTGAGGTCATTTCCAACAGAAATGTCGCAACCTTCATCAAGGAATTCACTGTCAGACTTCCAGAAGGCGAGCATTTGGAGTTCAAGTCCGGTGAGTACATCCAGATAGATATCCCTAAATATCACATCGATTTCAAGGATATCGATGTAGATGAAATCTACAGACCAGATTGGGAAAAATTCGGTTTCTTCGGTATCGTTGCCGATAACCCGGAGCCTACTATCCGTGCCTACTCCATGGCTTCTTACCCTGGTGAGAAGAACATCATCAAGTTGAACGTCCGTATCGCTACTCCTCCATTTGACAGAAGTCAGCCAAGAGGCGTATTCAAGATGCTTCCAGTTCCTCCGGGAATCGCTTCATCTTATGTATTCTCCAGAAAACCTGGTGACAAGGTAACTATTTCCGGACCTTACGGTGAGTTCCTTCTTCCAGAAAATGATCCAGATTCACAAGAATACATCTTCGTCGGCGGCGGTGCCGGTATGGCTCCTCTTAGAAGCCACATCATGCAACTCTTCAAGACACTCAGAACAAAGAGAGAAGTTCACTTCTTCTATGGTGCAAGAAGCCTTGTCGAATCCTTCTACCTGGAAGACTTCGCTGAGATTGAAAGCGAGTTCCCTAACTTCCACTTCCATCTTGCATTGGACCGTCCAGATCCAGCAGCAGATGCAGCAGGAGTCAAATACACCGCTGGTTTCGTTCACAATGTAATGTACGAGACTTATCTGAAGGATCACGAAGCTCCAGAAGACATCAAGTACTTCATGTGCGGTCCTCCTATGATGGTCGGCGCTGTGAACAACTTGCTTGACTCTCTCGGAGTACAGCCAGAAAGCGTATTCTACGACAACTTCGGTGGTTAGTCCATCGTTCCCCAATATGAAAAAGACCTGCATAGCAGGTCTTTTTTTATGCGCATCCATCAAAAAAAGACAAAAGCAATATGATTTTAGAAAAGGGGGAAAGAAACAGCAAAAATCCGTCAGACAAAAGCAAGTTTCTCTGGCAGAATGGGTTTCATCCCCCTAAATTTGCCGCAGAGAAAACAAACAGATATGCTAAAGACAGGCAACATACACCAAGGTCGGGACTACTCTATCTTATGGATTATTCATTTCATCAGGACGGTTCTCGTCACACTCTTGCTTTATTATATCCCGACCTTCGTTGCCTGCACCCCTATGGAGCCAGAGAAGGACGAAATTCCGGAAACAATGGAATCGTCTCCTTCTGAAGAGAAAGCTTTCCCCGTCCGACTCACCCTCAGTGAACCGTCCGGCACTCTTCAGACCAGATGTCTGGACATCTTCATATTCAACGACGACGAGGAAAGGAAGATTGACTCTTATAAAAGAATTGAAAACTATCGTGGATCCTTTCTTTTCACAGCTTCCAGAACCGGCAAGAAGATTCTGGTCATACTGGCCAATTCTTCTGAAAAACCCTATAGCTGGGAAAATGTGCACTCGTGGTCATGTCTGGAACGCACCCTGTTTCAAATTGAAAAAGAAAATCCCACTTGTCCCGTCATGGTAGCCATAAAGAGATGGGACAACAACACGTTTACCTATCTGAATGCAGTACTTTCCCCTCTTATGTCCAAAATAAAACTATCCAAAATTGACTGTACCATCCAAACGGGAAAATATGCAGGGAAAAAACTGCAGGATATCCGATGTTATCTGACCAATGTCTGCCAACAATACCCTGCCGTGCAAAATCGGCCATTCAAGAGCTCTTCTTATCTCAATTCCGGCAGATGGTCGGAAGAAGACATGAAAAAAATGACATTCCCTTCCCTTCTATACAAAAAGATAGCTGAAGAAACAGAAGATACAGAATACAATCTATATTGTTATCCCAACCTAATAGAAGAGACAGGAATCGGCCGGCCATTCACTCGTCTGGTCATAGAAGGCAGATTGGGAGAAACCACCTACTACTACCCAATCAATCTGGACATGGAATCTTGGCACCAGACAGATGGTCGTCCCGCACTTTTCAAAGGAGTTGGCCAGGGGTTGGAGTATGAATTCCAAATTCAAATCACAAGACCAGGAGTCCTGGATCCAGATACGGTCATTTCAGCAAAAGATTTGGGGATCCGACTGAATATCCGTCCTTGGGACGAAAAAGAAAAAGAAATAATAGATTTCTGAAAACAGCCATCATATGCGAACATTCCTATCACACGTCTCTCATTTCCTCCTTCTATTGACTCTTGTTTCTTCTTGCAGCAAAGAACCGAAAAAAGAAAACCATATAGATGGAATGGCACCACAATCTATGCCAGTCCAGATTCGCCTGCACTTCCAGCCCCTGCTAGAAACACGGACTTTCGAACCGAAAGAGCAGATTCTCCACGACCTGAACCTGTTCCTGTTCCATGAAGACGGCAGTCTGGAAAAGCACTTGTTCCTGAACCGACAGGATCTGAAACCGAGCGACAATGCGGTATCCTGTCATCTCAACCTGTTGGAAGGAGTCCACTATCATATCCGAGCGGCCGCCAATCTAGGCTATTGTCTTCCGGATATGACCCATCTGGAAGAACTGGAAGGTTTCCGCTATCATCTGGCCTATCCAGACGATTTCAGCTGTGGAGTTCCGATGACAGGAAGTTTCGATGGAGCTGTGGACATGAATTCTGCCCCTGCCCGGATTGATTTAAACATGGAGCGCCTACTGGCCAAAATCTCCATTTCCATGGACAGGAGAAATCTTGATGAGGGAATTAAATTGACAGTCAAAGGAATATGGCTCAGACAAATTCCAAAAAGTGTCTCACTGTTCCAGCCAAGTGCAGCACGGAACAACTTGGACATATTCAAAAAAGGATACGGCGTAGAGTATCTTCAAGCAGATGCCTTGAATCGGGAAAAAGTTCCAGGATTGAGCAAAGAAGCCAGCCTCTATCTATTTGAGAACCGCTTGGGAAATCTACTTCCTGAAGCCAAACGAATGGAGGACAAGATTTTGCCGAACTCCATAGCAGAAGCTGAACTCGCTTCATATATAGAAATGGAAATAGAGTACCAGTCAGAACTTTTCTCTACAGCTCCTGAAAAATATCTTCTTTACCGCTTTTATCTAGGAGAAGGACCACAGAATTTCGATATTGGCAGAAACTGCCACTACCATTATGTCATCCGACCAATAGGAAATGGACTGAAAGAAATCAGTTGGAGAGTGGACAAGACCCAATTATCTCCTTTGAAAGGAAGTCCATTCAACATACATCCCTCACAATACATCGAAGGAAAAGCAGGTGAAGAACTCTATGTCTGGGCAGAACTGAAAAATCCGACCGCTTCCTTTGACATCGGAATGGAAGAACTGGAATATGAAAGGAAACGCGGAATGTTCACCTATCAAGTAAGCCCTAATGGAAAAGGAGTCCGCTTGCAACTGAAGCAACAAGGAAGTGCTATCCTCTACATGAGTTCTGGATCCTATTCCGATATGGTATTTATCGTCATCAATCCCTGATCAGCCTTTCACACCTATCCGCTTCTGCAGCCAACTGATTACCAACTGTTGGTCTTCCGGTGTAGCCAGATCGAGCGAATTGAAACAGCAGAAGATTCCCGTCCTGGACTTGTCGAAGCGGTCCAGATGAGCCTGAACATATCCCAGTTTGTCCTTTGGTTTGAGATAGAGATCCTTCCCCTTTCTACGACGCAATATGCAAGCGCCGGATTCCAGACCAAGCAGATAACACAACACCTGCGGATTGAATTGGGTCGGCACACGGAAACGGGGCTTCATATTTTCCTTCATTGCCTCAGGATGCTCCATGAAGAAATCTCTCAAGACACTCACCCTCTGGGCAAGCGGAATATGGCCGATATACGGGAATGACCTCTTGTGACCAATCACATCACAAGCATTGATCATTGCATCCTTGAAACCAAAAAGCCGATGTCCGTTCTTCTTCGGCTTGATTTTTCTCAGCAGACGTGCCAACGGAAGAGAAAAATTCTCCGCATAACAGATGGCTTTCCCTGCCGAAAAGAAATCCTCCGGTACAGTTGGTGCAACAAGCATAAAGTCATCATTGAGATAGATGAAATGCTCGCTCAAATCAGGAATCCTCCACAATACAGTCTCGATGGACAACGAATTGAATACTGGCAAGAAACTGTCATAATCCCGATAGATGACCCGATGGTCCACTATCTCGATCTGAGTCGTCTTGTCCGGGAAATTCTCCTGTACAAATTGATCTATCTCCGGATTCTGCTTGTCGGTCACAATGAAGATTTTTCTGAGGAACGGAGCAAACCGGAGCAAAGACGCGACACAATAGCGGATTTCACCGACACTGGTAAAACGGATGTCCCCTCCGATATCTTCCCGTTTCAATTGTTCTGCGCTGTCACTGAATGTCTGCCTCTTGGCACGATGGGCCGGATCATTGCCATCCACCCATGCGATAACAGCATCTATAGGATAATCCATAACTCTGCTTTATTGAATCCAACGATTAAGATACGACGTCTCTAGACCAGCTTCTGGAAACGGTCCGGAATCCGGACGATGACCACCATTTCAAACATGGACGGCTTGTTCCAAGCATAAGGAGGTCGGAAGACAGTCTGGACGATACGGGCGAAACGCGTCCATCTGTCCCATGAACGGGCCTTTCGCTCAGTTACCAGACGGATTGTCTTGGAACGTTTGGCCAGGTGCTTGGACCAGCCGGCCGCGGCCCTGTCCTTGTCATTGAAACGGGCATTGATGCGTCCCAGATCAAAATAACCGAAATGGAACAGATACAGATCTTTGGCAATGTGAAAATTATGTCCTTTTATTCTATGGAAACCAGAGCCCCATCTGACAGGAGCCGCCAAAATGGACGGTTTGGTATATCTTGTGGAAAGACGGGCATAATGCCGCTGGCTCAGGAAAGGTCTGTCTTCACAGATATCCCCTTCTTCTCCGGTATGCTGGCCTACGTCCACTCCAAGGGCAGACATGGAAGTGTGAATTTCATGCGTACTCAGATATTCCGCCAAAGACACACCCAGTTTCGGATCGACGATGATGAACTCGTCAGCATCTGTTCCGATGACCAGATCATATTGTTTGAGCAAGGCGGCCGCCTGGTCAGAAAGCAGTCCAAGCCGGCCTTTTTCGGCCTCAACCACCTGGCCGGCTATCTTGTCACAAGCCATAATGTGCGCTTTCGGACACCAGTCAGGTATCGGCTGGTCTTTTCCATCCAGAAAGATATAGAGATTTTCTTCTCCTAATTCCTTTCCATAATAAGCAGTCCATTTTCGAAGATAGAAATCGTCGTTACGAACCATTGTTACGGCACATATCCTTTTCATAAGCATTATCCTTAAATTAAATGTTCATCTTTCATGAAAACCTGCAGCTCATGGGTATGCCTCTGATTTTCAGGAGGTAATTGCATATAGTCCCCGAATTGTTTGCGGAGGAAACGATCCCAGTCCTTGAATACATGAAACAAGTGTCCCTCAAATTCCAACTGCACATATTGTTCGAAGAACTCCTTCTCGAAAATCTCAATCAGTCCACGGTATTTGACCGTCACTGAACCTGCATACTTTGATTTGATGAAATCATACGACTTCATCAAATCAACTGTCTTATGGAACCAATGTTCCAATGAGAAAGAATGAGCTTCGATTTTCGGAAGAAGCGGATCATGGAAAGAATAAGGGAAAAAAGGACGCTGACGAAGATAAATCCGATGCACCAGATGGCCCAATTGTCGCTCATGACGATACTGTTCCTTCTCTGTGTCCGGTTTTCCATCCACGGGGAAAATATCAATGTTCAGCCCGAAGTGATAGTTCGTCATTCGCTTTTCATGACTTACCGTCCAGGTATCATGCACCTTGGCAAAATAATTGACGAAATGAACATCACTCCGGGAAATGTCATAAAGGCATTGATAGCGGCCACCATCCTTTCCGAATGTGGCGACAAATCGCTCGAAATCGGGACGAGGCATCAACAGGTCAATGTCATCGTCCCAGGGGATGAAGCCCTTGTGCCTCACGGCTCCCAACAATGTACCGTATGCCAGAGAATAACGAATCTGATGTTTCCGGCAAAAATCATCTACCGCAATCAGAATACCCAGCAAAGCGGATTGTATTTCTTTCAGGTCCAGTTGTCTCATCAGAATCAAATAGCTTTTCTTTGCTAATATAGTATATTTTTTATTACTTTTGTAGATAATGCAGTTAGTATTATGATGAAATCTTTTGTATTTCCAGGCAATTTGGATCCACATATCCGGCAAATGGGTGCAGATCCGATCCCTTACATGAGAACAGAACAGTTCTCAAAAATCAATAAAGAGTCCGAAAGGATTCTTTTAGACTTGATTCACTGTAGAAATGGACGAACCATCCTCTATACCGGATCCGGTACAGGTGCCATGAGCGCAGTTGTCGAGAATTATGTCAGTACAAAAAAGAAAGCGCTCGTCATCGATGGCGGTTCATTCGGACACAGATGGTTCCAGCTTTGCGAATATTATCAAATTCCGGTCTATGATTATCAAGTGGCATTTGCCAAAGATATAAATTACACCGATTTGGAGCAGAAAGTGAAGGCAGAGCAACCAGAAGTGCTACTCTGCCAACATCACGAGACTTCTACAGGCCAGCTGTTCAATTTGGAAAAAATTTCCCGAATTTGCAGACAGCACGGCGCCTCTCTCGTTGTTGATGTCATCAGTTCTTTTCTTGCCGAAGAATTGGATATGGATGCATTGGGAATTGACATCTGCATCACCAGCACTCAGAAAGGCTTGAACGTCCCCCCGGGACTGTCCGTCCTCTTCTTCAGCAAGCGGCTCAACGGCTACCAGTTCACACATAAAGGTTTCTACTGGGATTTCGATGAAAACTTTGACAATCTGAAAAGAGGACAGACTCCTTTCAGCCCTGCCACCACTATCTTTCTCCAACTACATGCCCGACTCAAACAATTGGAGGCTCAAGGAGGAGAAAAAAGCAATATAGAAATGGTAAGGCATCGTGCGGAGATTTTTAGAAAAGAATGTGGGAAATATGGATGGGAAGTGATGGCCGAAGTCCCTTCCTTTGCCATTACAGGCTTCCAGACTCATGAAAAAAATGCAAAAGCCATCTTCAACGGACTAATTGAAAAATACGAAACATTCATCATGCCAGGCAATAGACCGGGATTCTACCGAGTGTCCCACATGGGTCTGCAGACAGACGAAGAACTCACTGAACTGGCAGCACACATCCATGAATTTGAACAGGCATGAAAAAAGTAATCACTTACGGTACATTTGACTTACTTCATCAAGGACACATCAATCTGCTCAAAAGGGCAAAAGAACTTGGAGACTATCTCATTGTCGGTGTCACAACAGATAACTTTGACATTGAAAGAGGCAAACTGAACACATTGGACAACCTGATGGACAGGATTGAAGCGGTGAAAGCAACCGGTCTGGCAGACAAGATCATCATCGAGGAATACCAAGGTCAGAAGATTGACGATATCCTCGCATACGGGGTGGACATCTTCGCAATCGGATCTGACTGGACCGGCCAATTCGACTACCTCAAGGAATTCTGTGATGTAGTCTATCTTCCAAGGACCGCAGGCATCTCTTCCACCCAGTTGAGAGCCTGCCAGTCAGACAATGTCAAAATTGGCCTGATCGGTTCCGGCAGCATTGCCAACCGTTTCGTGAATGAAGCGAGTTTTGTTTCTGGCAATGAAATCAGCGGTGTCTTCAACATTCATCCGCAAGAAGCGGAAACCTTTGCCAAAACTCATTCCATTCCGCTGGTTACTGACCAGCTGGACCAGTTATTTGATCATTGTGATGCCGTCTACATTGCTTCACCGCATTTCACCCATTATGAATACATCAAGAAAGCGCTGCTCTCCGGAAAACATGTCCTGTCAGAAACGCCTTTCGTGCTGAAAAAGAGCCAGGCAGAAGAAGTCATCCAATATGCCAAAGAACATCGTCTCATCTTGATGCTCGCCCACAAAACAGCCTATTGTCCCGGTTTCGGCCATCTCATCAGCATGTTGAAATCAGGAGTGATTGGCGAAATTGTAGAAGTGAACGCATCCATCACCACCCTGACTGACGAGAAATCCCAGAAATTGGATGTCAACAATTTCGGTGGCAGCATGAATGAGAATGCATGCTTCCCTCTGTTGCCTATCTTCAAACTTTTCGGAACCGACTTCGAAAACATCAACTTCTACTCCAAAATGAAAAATGGAGTGGATATGTTCACCAAAGCTGTTTTCCGCTACAAGAATGCCGTCGCCTCTTTCCAGATTGGCTTGGGCGTGAAAACAGAAGGAAACATGGTCATTTCCGGTACAAAAGGCTATGCCTATGTACCGGCACCTTGGTGGAAAACCGACTTTTTCGAATTCCGCTATGAAGACCAGAACCTCAACCGGAAATGTTTTTATCCCTATGTCGGGGAAGGCCTGAGATATGAAATCAAGGCATTTACCGCCAGCATCATTTCAGACGGTTCCAGATACAACAAGATCACTTCTCAAGAACTGATCAAAATGTCGGAAGTCCAGGAATTATACAACGACGGCATCAATGTATATAAACTATAAAGCACGTTGCCACCAGCTATGAAAGAACTGACAAGAAAAGAAATTCAAACAATCAGTCTGGAGATATTAAAAGACATCCACCGGTTCTGCAAAGAAAATGATATCCATTATTCCATTGCCTACGGCACCCTGATCGGGGCAATCCGTCATAAAGGCTTCATTCCATGGGATGAAGATATTGATATCATGATGAAAAGAGAGGACTATGAAAAGTTCTCAAAAACATATAAGTCTGACAGATACGAATTCATTTCATATGACACCACTCACGACTGCTGGCTTCTTTTCGGCCGTGTCTGTGACAATCTCACCACAACAGAACGGACCACCACTCCTTGGCTGGACCACAATCAGGACGTGGGAATATGGATTGATGTCTTCCCCATTGACGAAGTGCCTGACAACCTGTCCGATTTCAAACAGACCTACGGTCTTCTCAACCATCTCTACCTGCAGAGTATCAAGGCCAGAAGAGTCCACTCCACAGCCATGCCGGGCATGCCACTTAAATTCAAGCTCAAGTCAGTTTTCCGCCACCGGACGCATCCAAGGATGCTGAAGAAGAATCCGAGAGAATTCCTGGAATATATGAAAATGGTCATTGACAGCAATCAGGGAATCGGCTATCAGCATTATGCACAATGTGGCTGTGCGGATGATGTCAAAGGATTCCTCAGCAAAAAGGATGTCGCAGAATACATCGAACTGCCATTTGAAGATACAACGGTCATGGCCTTCAAAGAATATGACAGCATCTTGACCAAGATTTTTGGAAACTATATGCAGGAACCACCCCAGAAAATCAAAAATATGACCCAGCGGAAATTCCTCCGCTTCTACTGGAAAAACAAATGATGACCATGAAGGAACTTACAAGAAGAGAAGTACAGCAACTTTGTCTGGAAATATTGAAAGATATCCACCAGTTCTGCATAAAAAACAATATCCACTATTCCATCGCTTACGGCAGCATGATCGGTGCTGTCCGTCACAAAGGATTCATTCCATGGGATGATGACGTGGACATCATCATGATGAGAGAAGATTATGAAAAATTTTCCCGCCTCTACAAATCCGACAAATTTGAATTCATCTCATTTGAAAACAGTCCCCACTGCTGGACCTTGTTCGGAAGAGTCTGCGATACCCTTCGGACCACACATCGCAGTTCCACCCCTTGGCTGGACGGCGAAAAGGATGCAGGAGTCTGGATTGATATTTTCCCACTGGACAAGGCTCCAGATGACATCAAACTACATCAGAAAACATACAGTCTGCTGCAACACTTGTACCTGCACAGCGTACAGCTCCGGAAAGTGCACTGCCCCATTCCGGCAGACATGCCGTTCACGCTGAAAGCGAAAGCCTTCCATATGACTCATTTCCATCCACAAATGCGAAGACACAGCCCAAGAGAACATCTGGGATACATGAAAATGCTTATCCAACAGATGCAGCATCAAAATTACAATCATTATTCTCAGATGTGTGATGCCGAAGTGCCTGGAGAATACTATACGCAGGAAGAAGTGTCCAGTTATGTAGAACTGCCATTTGAGGACATGAAAGTGATGGCCTTCAAAGGCTACGACAGTATGTTGAGAAAAATTTATGGAGACTACATGCAGATTCCTCCAAAGAAAATCCAAAGAAAAAGTATCCGCTCCTTCCTCCGCTTCTATTGGAAAAAATCATAAACCGACTATACGCACTACCAGACAGCCTTCAGATAACGGGCTGTCTGCGTATCGGCCTGCCTTACCATATCCTCTGGTGTCCCTTCATAAACGACCCTTCCACCTTCTGTGCCAGCATCTGGCCCCAAGTCAATGATCCAATCCGCAGAACGGATGACATCCAGATTATGCTCTACGACGAGAATGGAATGGCCTTTCTGCAACAATGCGTCAAAGGACCTCAACAATTTCTCCACATCAAAGAAATGCAAGCCGGTAGTCGGCTCATCAAATATGAAGAGAATCTTCTTTCGGGAAGAAGCCCCTTCATTCAATGAAAGGAAATAAGCCAATTTGATACGTTGGCTTTCACCTCCGGACAAAGTACTGCTGCTCTGTCCCAGTTTGATGTAGGACAATCCGACATCCACCAGATACTGTAGCTTGGCAGCAATTCTTCTTGCATCTTCTTCTGGCTGTACCGAAAAAAAGACAATGGCCTCTTCCACACTCATGTTCAGAATGTCATCAATGTTCTTGCCACGATAACGGACCTCCAGGATATCCGGTTTGAACCGACGCCCGCCACAGGCTTCACAGACCATGGTGACATCTGCCATGAACTGCATTCCGATCTTGACGAAACCTTCTCCCTGGCATTCTGAGCACCGGCCTCCTTCCTGATTGAAGGAGAAGTAGGAAGGTGTATAGCCGTTGATCTTGGCATATTGCTGGTCTGCAAGCAGTTTACGGATATCGTCATACACTTTCAAATAAGTGACCGCATTGGAGCGGGACGACTTTCCTATCGGATTCTGGTCAACATATTCCACTTGCGTGATCCGGTCCAGATTGCCGGACAATTTTCTGAAAGTACCCGGAAGCTGTCCGGTCTCGTTGAGACGGCGGTACAAAGCCGGATACAAGATGTCTCCCACCAAAGAAGACTTGCCACTGCCGCTCACACCCGTGACGACGGTCAGGACATTCAGCGGAAAACGTACGTTCACATCCTTCAGGTTGTGTTCCATCGCCCCTTCCACATCAATGGAATAGGTCCACGGCCTCTTTTCCCGTTGATAGCGCGGACGAAGGCCGTGCAGGTACTGGAGAGTCAGGGAGCGCTCTTCTATCTCCTTGCTGAACTCGTCCTTCAGATTCCCCTGGAAAATGACTTCACCGCCATAGATGCCGGCACGAGGTCCCATGTCGATGAGCACATCTGCCGCCCTCATTATTTCTTCATCATGTTCCACGACAATGACCGTGTTTCCGATATCACGCAGTTTCCGGATCACCCGGATCAGACGTTCCGTATCTCTTGGGTGCAGACCGATGCTCGGCTCATCCAGAATGTACATGGAACCGACCAGGGAACTTCCCAATGCTGTCACCAGATTGATACGCTGGGTCTCACCTCCGGAAAGCGTATTGCAGTTACGGTTGAGCGTAAGATAGGACAATCCGACATCCGCGATGCACTGCAGACGGAAAAGGACTTCCTCGATCGCCTTGGAAGCGACGGTCCTCTCACTCTCTGTCAGTTCCAGATGCTTGAAGTAATCCATGACCTCTTCAATGTTCATGGACATGACCTCATGAATATTCTTGCCGCCCACTTTCACATAGAGGGCATCTTTGCGAAGACGGGAGCCCTTGCAGCTGTAGCAGGTCGTCCGGCCGGAGAATCGGCTCAACAGATATTTGTACTGGATCTTGTATCTTTTGCTTTCGACCCATTTGAAGAATTCATTGATGCCGACCAGCTGGTCTTCCTCCTTCTCTCCCTTGTGACCGAACCAGATCAGTTCCTTCACTTCCTCCGACAATTCGCAGTAGGGACGGAAAATGGGAATGTGGAAATGTTCCGCCTTCTCAATCAGCTGGTCCTTGAGCTTGCCCATCTTCTCGCCACGCCAGCAGGCGATGGCTCCATCATAGATGGAAAGCGTCTTGTCCGGAATTACCAGGTCCTCGCTGACACCGATGATCTTGCCCAGACCGCCACAGACCGGGCAGGCGCCCAACGGGCTATTGAAACTGAACATGTACTCATCGGGCTTGCGGAAAGTCATTCCGTCCGCCTCAAAACGGTCACAGAACGCTTCCAGATGTCCATTCTTGACCACATACATATCTCCACCACCCCTGCTGAAGCATGAAGAGACAGAAGCCTGAAGACGGGTCTGGAAATCATTCCATTCCTGTTCCGACCACGGTTCAGTTTCCGATTCCATCGGCTTGCCGTCGATCATCTTCGGCAGACGCACACGGTCCACCAGCAGATACAGTTCCTCCGGGAAGGTTCCTTCCTCGGAGCGTTGCATGATTTCTTCGATACGGACAACGGCCCCATCAGCCCAGAAACGGGAATAACCTTCCTGCTTGAGCTGCAGCATAAGTTCCACCTTGTCTTCACGTTTCTTCCAATGAAGATCCGCCAGCAGATAGACGGAATCGGCCGGTCCATCAAAAATATACCGGATGACATCTTTCACCGTATGGCATTTGACTTCCACTCCACTGACAGGAGAATAGGTACGTCCTATACGGGCGAAGATGATACGAAGATAATCATAGATTTCCGTGGTGGTAGCCACGGTGGAACGAGGATTTCTCACATTGACCTTCTGCTCTATGGCGATGGCTGGCGGAATGCCTGCAATCAGATCCACATCCGGTTTCTTCATTCGGCCCAGAAACTGTCTGGCATAGGATGACAGACTTTCTGCAAACCGCCTCTGGCCTTCGGCAAACAAAGTGTCAAAAGCAAGAGAAGATTTTCCGGAACCGGAAATGCCGGTGATCACGACAAACTTGTTCCTTGGAATTTCCAGATTGATGTTCTTGAGGTTGTTGACTCTCGCTCCCTTTATGATAATATTTCCTTCTCCAGGCATATTCAAAAAAATGCAAATGAAACCAAGAGGACCGACCCCTTAGTCTATATTGATACGCAAGGCATTGGTAGCCTTCACTTTATATTCTTTTCCATCTACTGTCACACGGTGAGGACGGTCATCGATATTGACCAGATACAGCACTTCCTTCCCTTCCGGACTGCGCCAACGGGCTCCGAGAACGACCGGAGAATCCGGCAAAGTCGGGAAAGAGATGACTGGATTGTCTCCACCAGGCACCACTTCTTCGAGGAACTGTCCTCCATAGAGGACGTCATGCTGATGATGACGGAAACGCGCCAAGGTTCGCAGGAATTCAGACTCCGGTCTGGCTTCCGGTGCCATGAGCAGTTCCGGCTTCACCCAACCCAGCTGAGTGCCCCAAAGCAGTCCCATCGCATTCTTCCAGCGGAAGCGCATGTCGTGCACAGGTTCTGTCAGAGGATAATATAGGAAACAGTCCACCATCATCCTGTCAGAATAGATCAGAGGATAGAGCGGCACCAGACGGATGGACTTGCTCTGAGGAGTATTGACCATGAGCATGATGTCGAACTTGTCCATATAGCACTCCGAATTGTCCTCAGTGATGATGATATTGCCCGGTTTGAGAGTCTTGCGGATACCATCGAGCATTTTGCGGTAAGAGGCCACCCAGAACTCTCCACCACCATTCGGATGCGGATGATTGTCGGCAAAGCAAGGCGCACCGGCAGCGGCGCCGATCTGGTCGATATACACGCCATCGGTATGCAGTTCTTCCTGGATTCTCTTGACCAGTCCGGTCACCACATTCTGCCAGATCGGAGAAGAGGGGCAGGTGATGGTGTTCGGAACCATGGAAGTCGGATAGATTTCAGTGTAGAGAGTTCCGTCGGCCTTCCGGCAGGAAGCCTCTTTTCCGTTCCATTCCGTATAGCTCTTGCTGGCTGGATCCCAGAGACGGCCATTGATGTATGGAATGACATGTCCCCCCATCTTGCGCGCTTTCGCGAACATCTCGGGAATTGCCTCCTTGGCAGGGAAATATTCAGGATACTCCGAATCGTAGGCAATCTGATGCCAACGGTACCAATGGATGCCACAATCCGGCCCAAAGAACTTCATGGCCTGCTCCAGACTGTTCCAAGTGGAATCCGCTGCAAAGTGAGGCCTCAACCACAGGTCATTGTCGAGCAGCCATTTTGGAGTCTTCCTGTCCTGGAAGGTCTTGCCGCCCCATTCCGTCTGATAAGTGAACGGACGGTACCAGTTGGTAGCACAATATTGCCATCCACGGTCTGTGAAACCGACAGAAACGGTCCAAGGCATACGGAAGGTCCCCACTTCCTCCGGAGTCCATGCCGCAGAAGCGACCGCCTCATTGCTGAGCAGCGCCGCGCCATAGAGTCCACGCAGACGCAGCGTCTTGATGCTGGCACTGCGGTCGTGTGTCGCGAAATAGACCACATCGTCCTGATCCCTCATCATCAGCAGCTGCATACCGGCAGAATGGGAAGGATAGACACATTCAAAATTGGCGGCATGATAGATGGTCTGTTCGGTTCCCCAGCCCGTAGGAAGGATGGCCTTGTCCGTCTCCTTCCTGTCCAGCATCAGACGAGGAAAGTCCGTTTCTGCCACTCTCCAGCCTTTGGGGAGATCCGCCTCTATCTTCCATTCGGTCAATCCGCTCTTGCGTCCATATCCCACATACATGCGGATAGGATAAAATTCCCGGATACCTGATTTCATCTTCCAGGTGAAGCAGACCGCCGCCGTGTCAGGAGTATTGACCACAAGGTCCGCCCCCTGATACTCGCCATGTTCCGGCATCAGTTCCGGATTGACCCCATTGGGACCCAGGAGCTTGATGCGCCAGATTGCGCCGTTCATCCCCCCTTCTTTCACCCAATGCTTGTCACCATAATTGATGCTGGCGATATGAAAAGCCCCTTTTCCATCAAAGACCATTTCAAAATCACCGGAAGCCAGACGAATCTTTTCCCCATCCACCTGAGCAATCTTTTCTGAAGAGGCAGCCTGCACGGAAACAGCCGACTTCTCTTCCGCACCGGCAATCAGGCAAAGAAACCCAGTCAAAACTGCAAGGACCGGTTTACAGCAAGATTTGATAGTATTCATATTTTCTAAATTTTTCAAAACTTTGAAACCTTTAAAGATACGGATAAATCAGATTCTATGCAACGATTCCGCAGCAGGATAGAAAATAAATTTAAATCGCTTCTTCCGCCTCCTCTCCCGAAAAAATCGCAATTTTTTTACAAGGGCAAAGTGCCTGAAACTCCGACAGATACACGTAAAACGACGTTTTTTCATGAAAAATATTTGAAAAATAATTCAAGAAAAATTTGCAGGCAAAAAAAATATGCCTATATTTGCAATCGCAATTGAGGGAAACCCCAATGCAAAACAAGACTGGTGCGGTAGTTCAGCTGGTTAGAATGCGGGCCTGTCACGCCCGAGGTCGAGGGTTCGAGCCCCTTCCGCACCGCTTGAAACCTGTAAGATTTTCTTGCAGGTTTTTTTGTTTTATATACGCCATCCGGCAAATGTCCATAAAAAGAAAGAGGAGCATCCAGCCCCTCTTTTTCTATTTTTCCAACCTGTCACCAGGAAATGAATCTTTCTCCCGATTCCCCCACTAGACGAACATCATCAGCAGGACCTGCGCAGTAATGATACGGATGAACATCGCCACAGGATAGACGGAAGCATAGGCGATGGAACAGTGCTTGGCTTCAGTGATGTTCTGGGCATAGTCCAAGGCCATCGGATTGGCCATACTGCCGCAAAGCATACCGGCAGACTCCCCGAAGTTCATCTTGAAGACTTTGGTACAGAGCAGTCCCACCAGCAAAGTCGGCACCAGCGTGATGAAGAAACCGACTCCGATCCAGAGCAGACCGTCTCCCTGGAAGATGGTCTCGAAGAAATGCTCTCCCGAAGCCAAGCCCAAAGCGGCCAGATACACCGCCAGACCCAGCTGTTTCAGCGTCTGGGTCGTACTGTTGGCCATATAGGTCACAATCTTGAAACGAGGGCCGAAAGCGCCCATAAGAATACCGACCACAATCGGACCGCCGGCAATTCCCAACTTGATCGGAAGGCTCATGCCCGGAATGAAGAACGGAATCATACCCACGATACAGCCGAACAGCATGCCGAAGAAGAAACTGATCAGCTGCGGCTTGTCCAGCATCTTGACCGAATCGCCCAGCCGTTTGGTCGCCTGGGACAACGCACCGCTCTCACCGACCATCACCAGACGGTCACCCAACTGCAGACGCAGATCCGAAGACGCCAGAATCTCAATGCCGGCACGGTCGATACGGGTAATGTTGATACCATAACGGTTCCTCAGCTTGAGGTCCCCCAATTTCTTGCCGTTCACCTCATTGTTCGTAATGACGACACGCTTGGACTGCAGGTCCACGTCAATGGCGTTCCAGTCGATATCCGGCCGGTTCCAGTCGTGATCCACGTCCCGCTTGCCGAACAGTCCATCCATCTCACTCAGGTCCTCCTCATTGACCATCACAAGAATATGATCACCGAAATGCACGACCGTATCTGTAAACGGCATAATCAGTTTCTCATTCCTCCAGATACGTGAAATGATGAAGTGAGTTTCAGTCATCAGCACCAGATCATGGATAGTCTTGCCGTCCAAATTCTTTTCGAGCACTTCAAATTCTGCCACATATGGTTTATGGGCGCTCTCCTCTACCTTGACCTTGCGCATTGGCTTAAGTTGATTGATGATCATCAGGGCTAAAATTACGCCCACCACTCCCAAAGGATAAGTTACAGCACAGGCGGAAGCGATATCTGCCAACGCTTTAGCGTCTCCAATATTGTTTCCCTCCATTGTACTCTGTACGGCTGCCAGAACAGGCGTATTGGTCACGGCACCGGACATGATACCGAGCAGATTGGGCATACTGATATTTAGAGTATAGTGCAATACAACAATCAATCCCAACGTCAACGCAATAAGAAGAAGCGAAAACAAATTATAAACAATTCCCTCCTTCTTCAAGGATGGAAAAAAAGACGGCCCCACTTCCAGCCCCAAAGCGTAGACAAACAGGACAAGCCCTGCATTTTGTGAAAAAATGAGAAGCTGCTGATCACAAAGCAGGCCAAGATGAGAAAAAAGAATACCAGAAAAAAACACGAAAGTAATTCCCAATGAAATACGGCCAATGTGAAGTTTTCCGAGAAGCAATCCCAAGCCACAACATAGGCACAAAGCAATGATGGTCTGTATGATTGACGGCTCCACCAGCAAACTGTGGAACCACTCTATAACTGCCTGCATAAGTTTCTATATTTGTCAAATTCTACCCAAAGGACAAGATGCCGCCAATTTTGACAAGCCTCTGTCAAATCCGTTGCAAATATATAACATATGCCCATAAAAAGAAAAAAGCCTCTCAGAAAAACTGAAAGGCTTTTACGGTAGTAGCGGGGGAAGGACTCGAACCTCCGGCCTCCGGGTTATGAGCCCGACGAGCTACCAACTGCTCTACCCCGCGTTATTGTTTTACAAATGTACGATTATTTTTCAACAATCCAAAATATTTTACAATCTTTTTCGTAAAAAGCATGAATCACTTCAAAAAATCCAACATTGACTGAACATCTCCCCTCTCGAACTGTTTCTGCTCTCCAGAATACAAATTCTTGATATTGACTACATTGGCATTCTTTTCATCACTTCCTACAATAGAAATGAACGGAATGGACTTCTTATCTGCATAGTCAAACTGTTTCTTCAATTTGACAGAATCCGGGAACACTTCACAAGGGACTCCTGCTTCCCTCAACTGTCCGGCAACTGAGATGATATAAGGAAGCACTGTACTGTCCATATTGGCAAAAAGAAGTTGGGTAGACGATTCCAAACTCTTTGGAAACTTATCCAAACCCTTCAGCACATCATAGATTCGATCTGCTCCGAAAGATATTCCGACTCCGGACATGTCTGGCAGACCGAAGATGCCCGTCAAGTTATCATAGCGGCCACCACCACATATACTTCCAATCTGGAAATCAAGCGCCTTCACTTCAAAAATAGCTCCTGTATAATAATTCAAGCCTCTAGCCAAGGAGAGATCAATCTCCACCTGCTGTCTGATCCCGGCCACCTCAATGAAGCCAAACAATTCCTCCAATTCGTCCACACCCTTGAGACCGGTTTCTGAAACCAGACCAGATACAGAATGACCTCCCATCAAACTTCTCATCTGAGCAATCTTTTCTGCCGTCGTACCGGAAAGCCCGAGAATCGGCTCAATCACAGCGATCGCCTGATCGGTCAAACCTTTCTCCCTCATCTCATCTTTCACCGCATCAATGCCGATCTTGTCCAATTTGTCAATGGCGACCGTGATGTCCACCACCTTGTCCGGGAAGCCGGCAATCTCCGCAAAACCGGTCAGAAGCTTGCGGTTGTTGATTTTGATGGCCACGTTGATACCGAACTTGGTAAATACCGTATCGACAATCTGCACAAGCTCCAGTTCATTAATCTGGGATCTGCTGCCGATCACATCCGCATCACATTGGTAGAACTCGCGATAACGCCCCTTCTGAGGACGATCTGCGCGCCACACTGGCTGAATCTGATAACGTCTGAACGGGAAAGCGATCTCATTCTGATGCTGCACGACAAAACGGGCAAAAGGAACGGTCAGGTCATATCTCAGACCTTTCTCGCATACTTTTTTGGTGACAGCGGAACTGTCAATTGCACCATTCTCCACATATTCTTCAGGATTCAATTTGGAGAAAGCCTCTCCTGAATTGAGGATACGGAACAGCAGCTTGTCTCCCTCATCTCCATATTTTCCCAACAAAGTGGAAAGATTCTCCATGGAAGGAGTCTCGATCTGCTCATAACCGTAGGCCTTGTAGACCGAACGGATCGTATCAAAAATATAATTTCTCTGTGCCATGTCCAACGGACCAAAATCTCTGGTGCCTTTTGGAATAGAAGGTTTCTGTACCATATCTCAACTTATATTATATTCTACCAAGCGCCTGTCCCCAAAAGAAGGACAGAACAGAATTACAAAGTTACGAAATATATTTTAGTACATATATGGAGATTTTTTTTATTTTTGTTTCCAACTTGTTTTTCACAGGAGGAAACTGCATTCCCTCAAAACAAGAACCCCTATCAGAATAGCAGACAATAAGATAAAAACATAAACATCATGAAAGATTTCACAAGAACCCTACTTGCAGTCATTTGCGGTTTATTTATCATGGGAATCATCGGTTTCTTCATGTTCATGGGAATCATCGGTTCCCTGGCTGGAATGAGTACCGCCCAACCAGTGCTCCCCAAATCAGGTGTCCTGACCATGGATATGTCCAAGATTGCCATCCAGGAGCAAGCAACCGAAATGACTCCACTCGCCGCCATACAAGGTGCGACCGCCACTTCTGTCGGTCTATGGGATGCAGTACAGGCCATCAAGATGGCTGCAGCCGATCCTGCTGTCAAATATATCTATCTGAAACCTGAATTTTCCATAACGGAACTGTCCATCGGTGAAGAGGTCAGAAAGGCTCTCAATGATTTCAGGAAAAGTGGAAAACCGGTAGTGGCCTATCTGGAAGATCCGACCGCCGGCAACTATTTCATGGCCAGTGTCGCAGACAAAATCTACATGAACGGAAATGCAGGTGCCAGTCCAATGATTACCGGTGTCAGTTCCCAACTGATCTTCCTGAAGGACATTCTGGACAAGCTCGGCATCAACATGCAGCTCATCCGCCACGGCAAATACAAATCTGCCGGCGAGATGTACATCAAGAATGCACCAAGTGATGAAAACCTGGAGCAGAACCAGGCCATGGTCAAATCATTGTGGAACACCATCTCCACCACCATCTGCGCCAGCAGACAGATTGATCCGGAGCAATTCAACAGTTGGGTGGACAACCTCCAGCTGGGTTCCGCAAAAGAAATGCTGGAACATCATCTGGTGGATGAGATCGTAACTCGTGAGGAACTGAAGAATTCTCTCGCGACCCTGGCTTCTGTAGAGAAACCAAGCGAACTCAAATTCATTCCTTTTGCCGACTACGCCAGCGTAAAAGTGGCCGCCAACGTGAAAGCAAAGAAGAAAATTGCAGTCATCTATGCCGAAGGAGAGATTGTACCGACCGAAGGAAAAGACCAGATTTCCGGTGACCGTTTCTCCGACATCATCTCCAAGGTGAGAGCCGATTCCTCCGTCAAAGCAGTGGTGCTCAGAGTCAATTCGCCTGGTGGAAGCGTACTTGCAGCAGACAAAATCAAAACAGAACTGGATCTGCTCAAGAAAGACAAACCGCTCATTGCCTCTTACGGCAGCTATGCCGCTTCCGGCGGATACTGGATTTCCAACAATGCGGACAAGATCTTCACAGATGCGACCACTCTGACCGGATCCATCGGAGTTTTCAGCCTTATTCCAGACATTAGCAAATTGCAAAAAAACGTTCTGCACATCAACTCTGTCAGTGTCAATTCCAATCAACATAGCGACTTGTTGAATCAGTTCCGCCCTCTGGACAAAAAGGAAACCGCATATATGCAGAACCAGGTGGAAAACATCTACCATGCATTTGTCGGCACCGTTTCCCAAGGCAGAGGATTAGAGCCTGACTTTGTAGACTCCATCGCACAAGGCCGTGTCTGGACAGGTTCCGAGGCTCTAGGTATCCACCTCGTCGATGAAATCGGCACTTTGGAAGACGCCATCAACTATGCTATCATCAGCACAGGCACTGAAACCGTCGAGCTGTCAGAATGGTGCATTGAGGGCTATCCGAAGAAACCTTCTTCCATAGAAACGATTCTGGAGATGTTCGGCATGAGCACGAATCCAATCGAGAAAGCAGTCGCAGGCACTCCTTTCCGCAACATCTACCATGCATTCAAGAATATCGGTATGGATGGCAGAAGCAACATTTATGCACGTCTTCCTTACGAATACGTATTCAATTACTGATCTTCAGCATTGAATTTTTCCGTAACTTAGCCCCGGGAAGCCCTATGACTTTCCGGGGTTCATTTTTGAAAGCCACACCAGACTGCAAGAGAACATGCCATCAGAAAAGACCTATATCGCCATTGACCTCAAATCCTTCTACGCTTCTGCCGAATGCGTGGACAGAGGCCTCAATGCCTTGACCACCCATCTGGTGGTGGCCGATTCGAGCCGGACAGAAAAGACCATCTGCCTGGCGGTCTCCCCTTCCCTGAAAGCCTACGGCATTTCAGGACGGGCCCGTCTTTTCGAAGTGATGCAGACTGTCCAGAAAATCAACGAGCAACGGAGAACGCAGGCACCTGACCACCGGTTTACAGGGAAATCCCATCAGGACCTGGAAGTGAAATCCCATCCCGAACTGGCCTTGGACTACATTGTAGCACCGCCCAGGATGGCTCATTACATTGAAGTCAGTTCCCGGATCTATGAAATCTACCTCAAATATGTCGCCCCAGAAGACATGCTGGTCTATTCCATTGACGAAGTGTTCATTGATGCGACCGACTATCTGAGGACCTACGGGATCAGCGCCCACCAGCTGGCCATGAAGATAATCCGGGATGTGCTGGCGACCACCGGCATCACCGCGACTGCAGGCATCGGTTCCAACCTGTTCCTCTGCAAAGTGGCCATGGACATTGAAGCCAAGCACCAGCAGGCCGATCAGGACGGAGTGCGCATTGCGGAACTGGACGAACAGACTTACCGCGAGAAACTCTGGTCCCATCAGCCCTTGACCGACTTCTGGAGGGTAGGGTGCGGAATCGCAGAGAAACTGGCAGGCTATGGCATCCGGACCATGGGAGACATTGCCCTGCAGTCGGTCAGAAACGAAGAACTCCTCTACCAGCTCTTCGGTGTCAATGCGGAACTGCTCATCGACCATGCCTGGGGCTGGGAGCCCTGTACCATTGCAGACGCCAAAGCCTACCGTCCGGAGACCAACTCCTTCAGCAACGGACAAGTCCTGCACGAGGCCTACACTTTTGAAAAGGCAAGGGTCGTCATCAAGGAGATGGCAGAGGCCTCTTCTCTGCAATTGCTTGACAAGCATCTCACTACTGACCAGATTGTATTGACAGTCGGCTATGATGCAGAGAACATGACCCGTCCCGAAATCAGATCCTCCTATCGAGGTCCCGTCATCATGGACCATTATGGCCGGAAAGTGCCCAAACATGCCCACGGCACCATCAATCTGGACAGACCGACCTCCTCCAACATGCTGATCCAGAAGGCAGTGCTCAAAGTGTTTGACCAGATTGTCAACCGCCATCTTCTCATCAGAAGGCTGAATCTGTGTACCAATCATGTCGTGAATGAAAACGAAAAACCTGCCGAAAAGATGGTCCAGCTAGAACTGTTCAGCGACTATGAACAGACCCAGAAAGAAGAGAACGCACAGAAAGAACTGCTCGAAAAGGAAAGGAAAGTGCAGGAAACGGTTCTGAAAATAAAGAAGAAGTTTGGCAAAAATGCCATCCTGAAAGGAACCAACTTTGACGAAGGAGCCACCATGATGGACCGGAACAAACAGATCGGCGGACACAAGGCCTGACCAAAAGTCACCGTTCCTCCTGCACGATGACCACCCGACGGGTACGGGAGGTAACTTTGACGGACTCGTCTATTCTCAGGCACAATACCGAAAGGACATGCCCTAGTTCATGAGAATCAGTATTCTGAAGAGGCTGTACGACCACCGCTTCCTGTTTCTGGAGGAGGCTGAATTTCCTGTCTGTGAAGAAATCGCTCAACTTCTTCAGTCCCTGCAGTCCGAGCGGTCTGAACCAGTCCCCCTTCTGCCATCCTCTCATCAAGAAAGGAAAGGACAGCTTGTCATAGTCCCAGAGCAGAATCCCTTCCGGCTGCCAAAGGTTCAAGTCAGGGGTCCTGTCCATCAGCCGCACATGAAAACGACGGCCGTTCAGCTCATAGGCGCCTTCCCCCTCCACCACAAGGGATGAAAAGTTATCCACAATTTCAGAATTATTGTTGATAACTTTTTCTGAAGGGGTACTCCTCCCTACTCCACTACCCTCATTTTCATCATCAACTTTCTCATTTTCAATAAGTGACAACTTTTTACCGGAAGTGAACAGTTTATAGCCTTCACTGTGGAAAACTTTTCCTGAAATGGTCTTTTCAGACCTGACAGTCCGTAAAATGTTTTCAATGGAAGTGGTATTGAAGCCATACGGCTCCAACAGTCTGAACAGCATATATCCCTGCTGTTCCTGTTTCATAAGTGATTCTATATCAATCTCCAAGATCTGTCTACCAGAAATCGGAGACGAACTCAAACCATCGGTCTTGGACAGAAGTTCCGGACGGTGTTCTTCAAAATAAGCGTCCGCCACCGCATCAATCTGGGCGAAACGCTCCATGTCGGCTGCCAAAGTGGACAGAAAGGAAGGATTGATCTGGACGAGCTGAGGGAAGACCAGATTGCGGATACGATTACGCTTATATTCCGTCTCCGCATTGGTACGGTCTATACAATACGGGATGCCCTGTTCTTGCGCATAGTCTTCAATCTCCGCCCGAGTAATGCCCAGAAGCGGACGGATCAGGGTATGTACAGATCCGGGAACCGGGAGAACCGCTTTCCGGTGCATGCCGCAGATACCTTTGATGCCCGTTCCCCTCAACAGATTGAGGAACAGGGTTTCCGCATTGTCATTGGCATTGTGTGCAATGGCGACGGCCGAAAAATGTTCTTCTCCACACAAGCGGTCGAACCAGGAATAACGTAAGTCTCTGGCTGCCATTTCAATGCTGAGATGATGCTCTTCCGCATAACGGGTCGTTTCAAATGTCACCCGGTGCAGTTTGATTCCGTGTCCGGAGCACCAGTTGGCGACAAAGAGTTCGTCCGACCAGCTGTCCCCTTCCCTCAACTGGAAATTGCAATGTGCCAATTCAAAAGGGACGGACAGAGAAGAATGCATGAAAAGCTCCGCCATGACAATGGAATCGACGCCACCGCTCACTGCCAGCAGCACCCGTCCTTTCTCCGGCAGGATCTGCTTCAACGCATCATCAAATTTTTCTTGTATAGCAGTCTTCATGATTCCGGCACACGGCATGATCATTTTCCGTGGAAGGTGTAGGTGAATCCAAATTCCATGGACTGAAGCAGCTGGACAGCCTTGATGCCGTCCGGGTGCTTGTCATTGGTGATGACGATCAGATCATCATAAATTACATCCGTATTGAATGCCAGAGTAAAATATTTTGCAAGTTTCCAAAGAATACGGGTATTCCAGTTGACACGGATATTCTGTGGCTTATTCAAGTAGTCGGAGAAAAGGATAACCTGTGTGCCTGCTGTAAAATTATCATTTATTTTGAGATTGGCATCCATGGTCAACTGAGAACCGAACTGAAATCGGGTCGACTGATACATATGACCGTTGGTGAGCAGACCTTTGTCATCCTTCTTGTCTGGAAATGCCTCCAAATCCTCATAGCCCTTCTTTCGTTTCATACCATTGGATTTCCTCAATTTGCTGTCCATTACAATATAGATACCTCCAGTCACAGGTGAAAAGTTCACCTTGAGCCATTGGCTTGGGTTCCAGTCAATACCACCTCCCAGCGTCATATTGGCAGGAGAAAAAAAACCAGATTTAAGAACACGGGAAGCCCGCCATTCCGCAGAAGTTATGTTGTCCGGATCTGCCGGTTCTGAAGGCACCTGATAATTATAGCTGTTGGAGAACTGGCTCTGCAACATATATTTGGCCGTATAGCTCATCGTTTTGGTGATAGTATGTCCGAATGTGCTTTCAAACTGCAGTTTGTCACGGTTCTTCTGCAAGATAGGTTTGTCCTCAGAATAGAAAAAGCCATACTCCATCTGGAGGCGATTGTTCCAGTAGAAGTCATTCTTCTTGTAATTGGCTCGTCCGTCCAGGAAAGTTCCCAATTTAATGTTGTTGTATCCACCTTTCGCCCAGTTGGAATAACCGGTCTGGAGAAAATTGAAGCTAGTCTCCAATGAAGTGGTCCAATATTTTGGTTTAGGTGCGACAGTCTCAGCGACTGGTGCCGCAGCATAGGCGGCGGCGGCGGCGGCGGCAGCTTTCTGGACATCATCTTCATTTTGAGCAGAAAGCCGGACATGGCTACAGAGCACCAGAATGGATGCGATAAATAAAAATCTCTTCTTCATAATTATCCCAACATGAAAAAAAATAAAAATCCTGTCGACTGACCAGTCGATGACAGTCAGACCGACAGGTCCAATATCTCAGAACATACTCGTCCCAACACGAAACCGAAGCGGATTCTAGTAGGAAATCGCGAATACTACACGCTGATGAGAAGGTTTTCCGGAATAGATATCCTTTCCTTCCTCCTCACAGACAAAGCTATCTACAGGAATGCAGCGAATAGTTGCTTTGGTCTCATCCTTGATCTTCTGCTCTGTCTCTGCAGTACCGTCCCAATGGCAAAGCAAGAACTTGCCAGTCTGGATTTTCTCCTTGAACTCATCCCAAGAATCGCATTTTTCCACATTATCGGTTCTGAACTGGAATGCCTTATTGTAAATACCTTTCTGAATATCATCCAGCAATGCGTGGACAGCCTGTTCAATTCCTTCCAAAGACATTGTGTTCTTCTCGAGAGTATCTCTCCGGTGCACTTCAACAGTACCGTTCTGAAGATCACGAGGTCCCATTGCCAGACGTACCGGAACACCCTTGAGCTCCCACTCTGCAAATTTGAAACCTGGACGGAGATTGTCTCTGTCATCAATCTTCACGCTATGTCCCAATGCTTCCAGAACCTTCTTGATTTCTGCCATTTTTTCAAGGATAGCAGTTCTTTCTTCCTGAGTCTTGAAGATAGGGACCATGACTACCTGAATTGGGGCCAATGCCGGTGGAAGCACGAGGCCATTGTCGTCACCGTGAGCCATGACCAATGCACCCATCAGACGGGTAGACACGCCCCATGAAGTTGCCCACACATACTGCTGCTTGCCTTCTTTGTCTGTAAACTGCACGTCGAATGACTTGGCAAAATTTTGCCCAAGGAAATGGGAAGTGCCGGCCTGCAATGCTTTTCCGTCTTGCATCATCGCCTCGATAGTAAGTGTATCCAACGCTCCCGCAAAACGTTCATTCGGGCTCTTGTGTCCAACGATTACTGGAAGAGCCATATAATTACGTGCAAAATCTGCATATACATGTACCATCCTCTCGGCCTCTGCCAATGCTTCCTCTGAAGTCGCATGTGCAGTATGGCCTTCCTGCCAAAGGAACTCGGCGGTTCTCAAGAAAAGACGGGTTCTCATTTCCCATCTGACCACATTCGCCCACTGGTTACAAAGAATTGGAAGATCTCTCCAAGAAGTAATCCAATTCTTGTAGGTACTCCAGATAATCGTTTCAGAAGTTGGTCTGACAATCAGTTCCTCTTCCAGTTTGGCAGACGGATCCACCACAACGCCCTTTCCATCAGGGTCGTTCATCAGACGATGATGAGTCACCACCGCACACTCTTTAGCGAAACCTGCCACATGCTCAGCTTCCTTGCTGAAGAAAGATTTCGGAATAAAAAGAGGGAAATATGCATTCTGCACTCCGGTTTCCTTGAACATGTCGTCCAAAATTCTCTGCATCTTCTCCCAGATGGCATAACCGTATGGTTTGATGACCATACACCCTCTGACTGAAGACTGCTCCGCCAAGTCTGACTTGACGACAAGGTCATTGTACCACTGTGAATAATTCACTGACCTCTTTGTAATCTGATCTGCCATAACTATTTGTTGCTATTCTTGCTATTTATTTCTATAATTGCAATTAGTATAGGTACGATAGTTGCACTACATTTGTACCACGTTTCCCTTTGCGGGACACAAAGATACAAATTTATAATTTAATATAGGAGATTCAAATTATGAAATCGCAAATCACACTTTTTCTCTCATCTGCACTGATGATTTTTTCTGCGTGTGGTTCTACGGCTCAATATGCCCAATCCGGCTCTGAGTATCAAGATGGAATCTACTATAGGACGTCATCTGAATCAATTCAATTGTCAGAGGCTTCAGATAGAGATGTAGAAAAACTTGTGAAGAAGACTGAAGGTTCCGAAATTTACTTGAGGCGCGGACAGAATGACACTTTGTTCATTCCAAAGAACATGGCCGCCACCATGAAATGGGACAGGAACGCCAACACAACTTCCGTCACCCTTTATGATGCACGGGATGTAGATATTTATATGGGATATTCCCCATACAGTTCATGGAACTACTATGATCCTTGGTACGGATGGGGACCATCTTTCAATTTTTCATGGGGCAGACGAGGTTTCCGTTGGGGCTTCGACTGGTGCTGGGATCCTTGGTACGGATGGCGCGACCCATGGTACGGA
>JAHHQQ010000015.1 GCA_020026275.1 Bacteroidales bacterium | reverse complement strand
ACTGGTACGAGGGTCACGGCCACGGAAATTACGATACAGGACGGCTTCATCGTCAGAAGAGCCACGTTCCAAGATATTCCTCCGGAAGCGGTCTGCCACTTCCCTGTTGAAGATACCCTTTTCCTTGAAGAGAGAGAAAGCGTCCGCCTCGAGCACTTCCGCCCATTTGTAGGAATAATATCCAGAAGAATAGCCTCCTGAGAAAATATGGCCGAAAGAAGGACAGATGGCCGTTCCAGGTGCAACCGGCAGAACACGATAAGGCCCCAGCACCTTGTTTTCGAAATCGATGGCACTTCCCTCGAACATCTGGTCCAAAGTATGCCAGGCCATGTCAATGATGCCGAAATGCAGCTGTCTTACCTGATAATAGCCGGAAAGATAATTCTTGGCAGCGACAATACGGTCAATGTATTCTGACGGAATGGTCTCCCCTGTACGGTAATCTTTTGCAAAACCATTGAGGAATTCCGGTTCAAATCCCCAGTTCTCCATAATCTGAGAAGGCATTTCAACGAAATCCCTTGCCACGTTGGTGCCACACATGGATGGAAAGCGACCTCTGGAGAGAATACCATGGAGAGAATGTCCGAACTCATGGAGAAAGGTAGTCAGTTCCCCATGGGTAAGCAATGACGGCACCTCTCCTGTCGGCTTGGAGAAATTGGTGACAATGCTGGTGAACGGTCTGAAATCCTTCCCGTCCTGCTGATATTGTCCCATGAATTCCGTCATCCAGGCCCCTCCCCTCTTGCTTGCTCTTGGGAAGAAGTCTGCATAGAACAGGGCAAGGTGTTCCCCATTCTCGTCCTGCACATCGAACACTTTCACATCCTCATGATAGACAGGCAAATCATGCCTTTCATTGAATGAAATGCCATACAGTCGGGAAGCCAGTCCCAACACCGCATCAATGCAATTCTCCAATTTGAAATAAGGTTTGAGCAGGGCTTCGTCCAGGTCATATTTGACCTGCTGGTATTTTTCTGCCCAATAGGAAAAATCCCATGGGGCGAGCTGTTCTTCCTCAAATCCGTTTTCATGGGCATAGGCGGTTATTTCAGCCACTTCCTCCTGAGCGAACGGAAGCGAATCTGCCATCAGGCCATCCAGAAAAAACTGGACCGTCTTCTGGTGCTTGGCCATCCTTTCCTCCAAGGCATATTCCGCATAGGACGGATAACCAAGAAGATGGGCGATATCTGTCCGCAAACGGACAATGTCCTTGATGACCTGAGTATTGTCATAGTCTCCTCCGACGGAACGGCTGTGATAGGCCATGTACATCTTCTCCCTCAGATCTCTTCTTCCACTATATTTCATGAAAGGGGAAAAGCTGGGAGCCTGCAATGTGAAGAGCCATCCCTTCTTTCCCTGCTCCTCGGCAGCATGAGCCGCCGCTTCCACCACATACTGAGGAAGGCCCTCCAGGTCATCTGGAGATTCCAGCAGCATACTGAATGCGTTGGTCGCCGCCAGAACATTGTTGGAAAATTTCAATTCAAGCAATGAAAGCTGTTCCGACCACTTGCCGAACACAATTTTCTGCTCCTCGTCCAATCCGGCACCTCCTCGTGTGAAACTCCGGTAGGTATCTTCCAGCAAACGGGTTTCCTCCACATCCAGCTCCAACTCGCCCTTGACAGACCAGACCTTCTTCACTCTTTCGAACAACTTGACATTGAGAGATATATAGAGGCTCAGTTCTGTCAGCATCGGAGAAACTTCCTCCGCGATCTGCTGCATAGTCTCATTGGAATCCGCCTCAAGCAGATTGAAGAAAATTCCCTCTACACGAGTCAGATCCATCCCACTGTACTCCAATGCCTCAATGGTATTGGCAAAATCAGGTTCCGCAGAATTGTCCGCAATGGCAGCCACTTCTTCCTTGGCGCGTGCGATGGCCTCCACAAAAGCCGGCTTGTAATGTTCTATATGGATCTTATCAAAAGGAGGGGCGCCAAATGGCAGCCTGGAAATCTCCAACAATGGATTGTTCTTCATTTCAATTTCTTTTGTCATATCCTGCAAATATAACAATTATGCCTCATTTCTGGCACACACATTCTTTTCTGTTAAACGGGACGACACGCTGGATTTCAAAAAGTCGGCTATCGGAAAGATAGTACCGGATATCATAGCACCAATACTCATGATGGCTGCCCACTTTGTGATAAGAAGTCACGAAATCAACCTTGAAACCCATCATGGCAATTTCTGACAAAGAAATGGACGACAGCTCAGATTTGACCAGACTCTCCAGAATCTCATAGTTCTTCTCAATGGCATTGCGTACCTTCAGTTTGAAATTACGTGAAACCCTAGTCTTCCTGTTATTGTAAGAATTCTTGCATTTGTCACAGCAGAATTTCCTGTCTGTCCGACCATACCTGATTCGGTCGCCACATTCCAGACACCTGTTCAGATGGTCTTCTTTATTGTTCATTGGCATAGTTTTATGTTTTAGCTGCTTTAAATTTCGCCTCCAAGATCATTTCTATCAACAAAAAGTATCTCAATTATACCGCAATTTTCTGATTGACACTACATATTTCCAATTCTTGATTATTCTTTCCATATCCTTACGAAAATAAAGAATCCCCAAAACGGCTATTCTTTTACAACAACAAACAACTGATTTGATAAACATCCGCAAAAAAATCACAACTTTTTCCATTATCGTCTATCAATCAATCATTTGTAGCATTACTTTGCGCCATCACCTAAAAACGCGCGAAATGAAGTGAAACACTAAAATGAACTATTATGGAACAAATGAACAAGATTGAATTGAAAGGAAATGTAGGCAACATCAAGATCCAGGTTGTCGGAGAAACACAAGTTGCCAGATTCTCAATTGCCACCAACTACCTGTTCAAAGGAAAAGACGGCAATGCTGTCATAGAAACCACCTGGCATTCAATTGTCGCCTGGGCAGGAAAAGGAATGCCGGACGATTTCAACAAAATTGAAAAAGGTACAGCAGTCCATGTCATCGGACGATTACGCCAACAGAGATTCACAGGACAAGATGGTGCAGAAAAGACAATTTATGAAGTCGTCGCAAAGAATGTCAGCATCGTCGAAGATTCGTTCAACCCAGAAGATAATTGAAGATGAAGAAAATAATCTTGTACGTCACAATGGCCTGTCTGATCATCTCTTGCGCAACCAGCCAAAAGATTCGGAACTTGACAAAACAACAACTCACATTCGGCTTGAGCATGGATCAAGAGAAGAATCTTCCCTCTATAAAGATAGATTCAGGAAAGGATACTATATCTAAAGATGAAAATCCGGAAGACGGTATGATCATCATGAATGCGGTCAAAGCCGAAAATGGAGAAATGGTTGCCACTGATGTGATTCAAGCGGCCAAAGTGACGGCAAGATTCAAGAATGTAGCAGAAAGACATGGAAAAGTGGATATTGCATTTGACATAGCCGTTGCCCCAGAATTGATTGACAGCAGATGGCAGATGAGAATCCGGCCTCTATTGAAGACAAATGGAGAAATCATCCATTTAGATTCAATCATGATTACCGGCGCCACCTATCGCAAAGCGCAACTTAAAGGTTATCAACGCTATGAGCGTTTTCTCCAATCAATCATCTCTGATTCTTCCCAATTTATCAATAGAGAGCAGTTAGAAATCTTCCTGTCGCGGAATCTCCCGGAAGTATTCCGTTTCAAGAACGATTCCAGCTCTGTCACCGATGAAGAATTTGCCTCTCATTATGGGATTACGGAGAAACAAGCCCTTTTGCATTACACCAACAAGTTCAAAAAATGGAGAAATGCCAGAAAAATATCACAAAAAGAGAAAATGTTCCAGAAATACATCAAAGCCCCACTGATTACGGAAGGCCTCAAACTGGATACCGTACTGACCGGCTCGAACCATACTCTCATTTACAGATATACACAGACTATCCATACTCATCCTGGGCTTAAAAAAGCGGAGATCAGGCTTTCTGGAGATATTCACGAAGAAGACAAACTGATCTACAGAATGCCACAAGTTCCACCTCTGACTTTCTATATCAGTTCCCTAAGTTCTCTCATAGATCACTCGGAACACTATCTGAACCAGATAATCTATCGGAAAGCCACGGTACAGACCGCCTGTTACATCGACTTCAGAGCCGGCAAGCACCTTGTCGAAAGGTCTCTCGGACACAATGATACAGAATTGAGAAGAATCGAAAACAACTTGAAAGAGATTGTTGGAAATCAGATATTTGATTTGGATTCCATCGTGATCATCGCATCATGTTCACCAGAAGGCAGCTTCCATTCCAACCAGGAACTCTCATGCAGACGAGCAGCTTCCATTTCCAGCTATCTGGACAAGAAACTCGCAGAGATACAGGATTCCATAGCCTGGAGCCAAGGGAACATATACAATCTGGACGGACAGGGCATTCCAAAAGAAAAAGGCCCAGAAGTCAGTTTCTCGTACAGATACCATGCGGAAAACTGGCAAATGTTGGACCAACTGGTCCAACAAGATACCATCTTGACGGAAAGGCAGAAAGACGATTATTTCAAGACTGGAAAAATATTATCTCCGGATACCCGGGAACTCCAGCTCTCCCATCTTCCTTTCTACCGCCATCTCCGCCAGAGTCTATATCCCAAGACCCGGACCGTCATATTCAATTTCTACCTTCATCGGAAAAACATGGTTAAAGATACGATACACACCACCATTCCTGACACCACCTACCGGCGCGGTGTCCAGGCGCTGCAGGACCGGGACTACCAGACGGCCATCAGCTTGCTGAAGCCTTATTCCGATTTCAATGCGGCCCTGGCCTATTGCGCACTGGACTACAACAACAGCGCACTGGAGATTCTGGAAAAACTGGAACCGGAGAACAAAGTGAAGTACCTGCTGGCCATTCTATACAGCCGGACAGGACAGGAAAAGAAAGCGATCCGGCTTTACCGGGAAGTATGCCAGTCCGACAGGAGCTATGTCCATCGAGGGAATCTGGATCCGGAGATCTCATTTTTGATAAAAAAACACAATTTGAACCTTAACTATTGACAAAAACATGAAAAAGACATCATTAATCATAATGGCAGCCATCGCAGTCCTGTCATCATGCAACAAAGACATCATTTCCCAAGAAGCGGAGCAGCTAATTCCAACAGGAAAAGCCACCATCTCCCTCAATCTGTCCAGCGAAGGCAATGCCCTGACCAGAAGTCTGAGCGCATTTGATGAACAGAAAATCAGCAGCCTTCTGGTCTGCTTCTTCAGAAAGGATAAAAGTCTGGACGTCATCCATGAATTCAAGGATGTCCTCCCCAAGACAGAACTCCAGGTCAAATGTGAAGCAGGCCCCAACAGAAGCATCTATGCCATTGCCAACTGGATGCCGGAGACTCCCATCAAGAACGAATCCGATCTGCTGCAAAGAATAACCCAACTGACCGACAACTCTGCAAAAAAAATTGTCATGACAGGCGGCTTGAAAAACCAAACCATCACCAACGGGCAGAAATTCAACGTCCGGCTCAGAAGGACCATTGCCAAAGTGACCATCGCCAACATTGCCAATGCGCTGGAACCGATGAACCTGAAGGGGAAAGACCTGGTCATCAAAAGCATTTCTCTGATCAATGTTCCCATCACCTCCCCCCTGTTCCCGTCCGAATGGGCATCGAATGGCAAGCCATACGGACCGACCGAGCCGACCGCATGGTGCAACAAAATGAAATATGAGAATGACCCTTCCACCAGAATCTACACACACGATGACATCAATGAGACCATCCATGCAGGAGAAAGCCATAGCAAATTGCACACTTTCTATATGTGTGCAAACCATTTCACAGACAACGGGACCCCGGATCCGGTGAAATGGTCACCCCGCCAGACCAAACTGGTAGTGGAAGCCAGCATTGACAGCAGCATATATTACTACTCTGTCATATTGAAGTCGGTAGAGGCCAACTTCCACCACAACATCAAAAATCTGATCATTACCAGAAAAGGCTCTACCCAACCGGATATCCCAGTAGAAAACACCATTGTCAATCCTTCGGTTGAAATTGAGCCATGGGGTGAGCATAATTACGGCGAAATCAGAATATAACCACCACAATACATTCAAGAAATGCGTCTGACCAATATTTCTGTATGTACATTACTGTCACTCTACGTCCTGTCATCCTGCACTGTCAAGGAAGACAGGACGGAATGCCCATGTCGTCTGGAAATCCTTCTGGATGAATCCAGCGGAAACCTGTCCGGAAAGGACATTCTACTCTGGTTTTCTGAGGACAGCGGCCATCCCCTCCGAAAGACTTCTTTCCCGTCCTCCGAAAAACAGATGACAGCAGATGTTCCCAGAGGCAAAATCCGAATCTTTGCGGCTACAGGCGACAACGTGTCCATGTCTACAGGACAATGGAACCATCTTCATCTGGAGCCGGGACTGCAGGCCGATTCGATTTTTGCCTGCAACAGTATCGTGGAATGCTTTGGAGAAATGAGCACGGACACCCTCATACTTCACAAACAGTGGTGTACGGCTCATATTCTCCTTGAAGAAACAGGAGGATGGGAACCATTCCGTTTTGAAATTTACGGAAAATGGTCCGGTCTGTCTGCAGATGACCTGACAGCCCTTGAAGGGCCGTTCCGCTATCAGTCTGATGCCACAGCAAGACAAATGACCGTCAGAATACCCAGACAAGGAGACGACAGTCTGGTTCTCAAAGTCCATCTGACCCAAGGGAACCAATCTGACAGCAAGACCTTTCCTCTTGGAAAACTGATTGCGGAAATCGGCTACCAATGGGACAAAACAGATCTGGATGATCTTGCCATCAGTCTGGATGAGGCGACCTTGGGATTGAATATTGAAATCATAGATTGGGAATCATCTGGACCAGACCGAGAAATCAACTTTTAATCAAAATGAAAATTATGAAAACCTCCCTTATCAACTTATATTGCTTCTTGTCATTTTTCCTGCTGAGTGGCTGCCTCCAGAAAAAAATGCCCCTGCCAGATTCCATTGCAGACTCTACTCAAAAAGTGTCTGTCCACTTTCAGTTCCAATGCAGCCGGACATCGACCAGAAGCGTTCTTCAAGGAAACATTGAAAATAAGATTACAGAAATCTGCTTGTGGGCCTATGATGAAACGGGACAGCTCGAAACAGCGGAATACGCCCGACAAGACGGCACCGTTCCGCTGGAGCTGTATCTTTCCATGAACAAGAGATACCATATCTATGCCCTAGTCAATATGGGTGAGGCGAAAGCTCCAGAAAAATGGGAAGATGCCATACAATTCCAGTACAAGATCCCCTCCTACCATGAAATCGCCCGGAAAGGGATTCCCATGTCCGGTCTGTTGGAAAATTTCAAGGTAAAACAAAAAAATGCCATCATTTCCATAACCCGGCTTCTTGCCAAAGTTTCATTGACAATGACCGCTGGAGAAATTAATCCGGATGAAATCACCAGCGTAAAAATCTGCAACTACAACACTGTACTGAAGCCATTCTCTTCCTATGGAAGCTGTGCTTTATCCCCTCAGGACATTGCAAATGGCGAAGAAAAAGATGCTATCTGCCGACCGGGATGGGAAGGGAACAAATATACATTCTATATTCCCGAAAACAGACAAGGCCGACTGCTCCCGGACAATAAAGAGCAGAGCCAAAAGACACCCGAAAGTCTGAAAGCCAATGGACTATCCGAAAAGATTCCGCTATGCACCTATATCGAGACATTGGTCCAGTTCAAGGATGCCACAATCCATCATGGCATGAGCGGCACCATGAAATACCGTTTTTTTCTAGGAGGTGACAACACTTCCGACTTTGACATCGTAAGAAATGAACACTACAAAATCAATTTCTCTTTGACATGGAACGGACAATTCTATGACGAGAACTGGAGAGTGGACAATTCTCAGATGACGGACAACAGGGTAATTGAAATGAATGGTCTCCTTGGTTACGTAATCGTAGCGGATGGTTTGCGGATTAAACGAGGAAACAACATTAAGATCGCTCCAGGGTGTACAGGAGGTGTTGCCATCAAATTCAAAATCAAAGGTCAGAATCTCGCAGAGACTACGCCTTGCCCTGGATACGACAACACTTATAATTCCGAAAGCAATCTGTTTACTTTGCAGCATTTCGGAGTGCCGGAAGGATGGACCATCAGCGAAGACACACAAGCCCAACTGCGACAACATGGGATTACCTGGTGTGTCAAGCAGGCCGCATTGAGACACGATGAGAACCAGAGCCAGCCCCAACATTTTGACAAAGAAAACCTCATCTATTTCGGCAATGAGGTCCCCACTACGTGGGACAGCAACATCATTTCCGAACACTTTCACATTTATTTGATGCTGACAATTCCTCCACAAACGGAAGAAGGACTTATTATACCAATCAAAGTATGTAGCCCTGATTTGTCCGTCAGCCAGACCATGACCTTATATATCAGTTCAGACAATCTCATCTACCACATTTCCGACAACTGTCCGACAACCGGGACTTGCCCGACACTTGAAGTCAGCAGCAATGGAAATTCCCTTTCAGACATTCATATAGAACTGGACAAGAATTGCCGAGATCTCCTCGATCTCATTCCAAGCCGATCTGGCCAGTATAAATTGAGGTTAAAGAAAAAAGGAGAAGCCATTATCAATGCCACCGCCTGCTGCAACGGCCAGCGCGTAAGCTGTCCCGACCTGAGATTCAACATTGAAAATCCAATCATCTCCACATCAACAGCACAGGTTGAAGTTAGCCAGAGAGGAGATCCTTTTCACATCCACTGGGTTTACAGGAAAAAAATGAGAAACAAAGAAATCAAGGTTGCGACTTCAGAAGAAAACGCAGATGAAAACTCATTCTCTCCATCCCTTTACGACCAATACCTAAAGCCAGAAATCACGATACTGGATAATATCACTTTTGAATATGAAGGCCAGCAGATCCAGTGCAGCAAACAAAATCTAGACCTGGCCGTTTCTCAAAATGACGTCACCATCCGACTGAAGAAACCCTATCGGCAGGGAGAATTGACCAGCATGCTGGAAATCAGTTCCCCTGATTCAACCATCAGGCCATATCATCTGCCCATCTATCTTTCCCCCTTGTTTCGAGATTTCAATGCAAATACCATGTTCTCAAGAATCTGCTTCTGTATTTCAGACCGGCCCATCCGACTTCATTCCGGATTTGGAATAACTCCTTCCCGAGATGAAAGAAAAATCATTGATCCCCGGCAATTTATCTACAATGAAAAAAAATACAAAGTAGACATTCTACACCATGCAGCTCATTTCGATGTCTATCTGAATACTGACATGCAACTTACCATACACTATCATCCTTTCCCGAGTTCCTATACTGCCGGGAAAATTGACTTGACGGCTCGAATTTCTGATCTGCAAACAGGAGAAAAACTGACTGAACAACCTATCGGCTATGTATATTCCTATCTATATACGCAGATGGGCAATATTGCCATGAAGAATGCCAATTCTGAAGCGGTCAGTGTCTGCACCATCCTGCTGAACCCTGAAAGAACAAAGGCTTTCCAGAATTTGGAACAAATCATGGAAAAACAAAGCAATCTTATACAAACGCATTTTGAAGACCAGAGTATCTGGACTCACATGAAAGGGTACACTGACTCATATGCCTGCATCCAAATAGACGAAAATGGACAAGAGCGAATTCCCAACCGCTGTGATGACAATGAGTATCTCGTCAGATGGGAGAACATGTTCCCAAGCGGGACAATCAATCGCCCCGTCTATAAAATGTTTCCAGGAAAAGGATTTGACACGACGTTCCTGAATTGGCATTTGTTCTCAAAACGATTCCAACCGATCTGCCAATTTGATATGACCAGAATACAAAATCTGTACCCTTATTCTGACAAAAAGGACATCTATTTCTTCAATTACGAAAACGATTCCAATCGTGATTCTAAAGGAAATCCCTTCTATTTTATAGCAGTCCAACCAGAAAACACATGGATGTGCGACTGTTTTTTATAACATAGAACCATCTGTACAAGATTCGAACATTCAATAATTTACAGTCCAGAGAGTATGAAAACAGACAAAAAAAAGATAAAATTACAACTAAAAAAAAATATAAAAATTTTAAAATACGGAAAGTAAAGTGTATTTTTGTATATATTCTAATTAGCACTGAAACCTTTATTTTAAATTGCAACCATTGAGAGAGTACACTAATTTTGAAAATTCAAAACCACAACAATTAATATTATTCACTTAAATTTTTTCCCTATGGAGGGTATGAACAAAGTTCTTTGTAAAAAGATTCTAGCTACAACAACAGTCTTGTTGTGTGCATTACCATTCGCTTGGGCAAACACTAGCGAAAACACTTCCGTCAACAAGATGGAAGTTAATGTACAGGACGGATTAAAGATCCGTGGTACTGTCTTTGACAAAGATGGAAAACCTGTTGTAGGTGCTGCCGTTCAAGAAAAAGGAACAAGCAACTATGCCATTACAGACGGAAGCGGACGCTTCTCCATCGATTCCAAAGCAGGATCAAAACTTATTGTTTCATGCATCGGCTTCAAAGAAATTGAAATTACTGCAAGTCAAGACATGAAAATCACCTTGAAAGAAGATGCAGAACTGCTTTCTGAAGTAGTTGTCGTAGGTTACGGCAAGCAGAAGAAATCAAGCCTTACCGGTTCTGTCGCATCTGTAAATGTTGACGAGACATTGGACAGCCGTCCAATCGCAGACGTCGGCCGTGGTCTACAAGGTGCAGTTGCCGGACTCAACATCAATATACCTACAGGTGAGGTCGGTTCAGACCCTATCATGAAGATTCGTGGTCAGGTTGGTTCTATCGATGGCAGTTCCGCACCCCTTATCCTTCTGGACAATGTCGAGATTCCATCCATCACCATGATCAACCCGGATGACATCAAATCCATCACAGTCCTCAAGGATGCCGCCGCCGCTTCCATCTACGGTTCCAAAGCGGCATTCGGTGTCATCTTGATTACCACAAAAGCAGCCGAAAAGAATGACAAAGTCCAAGTCACCTACTCCACTAACTTCTCATGGCAGAACCCTGCCAAGAAGATTGAAATTGGTGGTCTTGAATCAATCCGGTACATTGTAGATGCCGCCAAGAACAGAAAAGCAACCTTGCCTATCGGTACTTTCTGGAGATTTGATGAAAACACCTACGAAAAAGCAAAAGCTTGGCAGGAGAAATATGGTGACACCGTCAAATGGAACGACCCTGTAGTCTATGGTCGTGACTGGAGCTGGGATGGCACCAACAAACTTGGCTATCGTCTTTATGACGGTGCCAAAGCCATGATTAAAGAATGGACACCAACTCAGACTCATAACCTTTCCGTAAATGGTGTCTCTGGAAAAACTTCCTACAACCTCGGTTTGGGCTATCTTGATCAGACCGGCATGTCCAGAGCCGCCAAGGTAGATGACTTCAAAAGATACAATGCCTCTATCGGATTCAATTCAAAAATCAACAAATGGCTGACTGTCAGAGTTAGCTCTCTCTATTCCGACAGAAACAAAAGATACCCTGGTGTCGGCACAACTTCTGACCCATGGTTGTATGTATATCGTTGGTCAGCCCTCTTCCCTATCGGAGTAAAAGAAGGTATCACCGGCGAGAACATCAACGAACCGGTATATGAAATGGGCAATGCGAATACAGATAACCTCAGGAATCAGTATTTCAACGTCAATGTCGGTGCGACTATTGACTTTACAAAAGATTGGGATCTGCAGATAGACTACACTTACGATTCCAACCACATGGAAAAGAATGAGGCATGGGTTACAAGACATGCAGGTAACAGCTGGTACAGCCCAACCCCAATGCTTGATGCTGAAGGCAACCAGATTTATGTAAATGAAGACGGTGAAATCGTCGAAGAAGGCGGTACCCCAGCTTACAAGTTCCCTGTTTCAACCTATGGTTCCGGTCATAATGGAGACATCACTGCAACCAGGTCACACACGGAGAACAAGACTCTCAACGCATATACTACCTACAACCTTCTTCTTGGTGCAAACAAACAGCACGCCATGAAGTTCATGGCCGGTATGAACATGGTCCAGACCCGTTACAATATGCTGTGGGGTAAAAAGAACGATCTTCTTGACCAGAAGAATCCTCAGTTCCCACTTGCTATCGGCGATCAGTTCTCAAATGCCAACAACACTTGGAGCAGCCGTCTCGGTTTCTTCGGCCGTTTCAACTACTCATTCGACAACAGATACTTCATCGAGGCCAACATCCGTCGTGACGGTTCTTCCAAATTCCCTTCTCATTTGAGATGGAAATGGTTCCCTTCAGTATCCGCTGGCTGGGTATTCACCAATGAGAAATTCATGCAGTCCATCCAGGATATCTTGAGTTTCGGTAAATTGAGAGCATCTTGGGGCTCTATCGGTGACCAGACCATTCCAGCAGAACTCTACATTTCAAAACTTCCCGGTGGCCAACAAAGCTGGCTTGACAGCAACGGCAACAAGACCAACTGGTATGGTGCCCCTACACTTGTAAACCCAGACATCACATGGCAGATGATCAACACCATGGACTTCGGTATCGATCTGCGTTTCTTCAAGAACCAATTGGGTATTGTATTTGACTGGTATCAGAGAGATACCAAGAACATGATTCTTCCTGGCGATGCCCTTCCTAATACATTGGGAGTCAGTGCGCCTAAAGGAAACTATGGTAACTTGAGAACAAACGGCTGGGAGTTGACTGTTGACTTCAACCACAGATTCCAGAACGGTTTCGGAATCAACACCTCATTTGCTATCTCCGATGCGACATCAGTCACGACAAAAGGTGCTGACTGGCAGACCCCTTGGGAAAACCGTTCCATTTACAATGGTTTCTCAACAGGCAGACGCTATGGTGACATCTACGGTTATGTAACTGACAGACTTTATCAGGCTGAAGACTTCGTATGGGATGGTGATGAAATTGAAAAAATAACGGTCATCTACAAAGGCACTCCTCGTACAACACACAGACAGACCGCTGAATACCCTATCTATCAGACAGAATTTGAAAACAGCGACAAGCTTATCTGCGGTCCCGGTGATGTCAAATTCGTTGATGTGAACGGTGATGGTTACATCAATCCTGGCCACAAAACCAATGGTGACCATGGTGACCTTGTCGTTATCGGCAATTCAACTCCACGTTATGAATACAGCTTCAAACTTGGTCTTGACTGGAAAGGATTCGACTTCTCCATGCTCCTTCAAGGTATTGGCAAACGTAAGATTTGGGGTGCCGGCCAGCTTGCAATTCCAGGCTTCCAGCTAGGAGGAGGTTGTATTCCTAAAACCTTCACTAAAGATTATTGGACACCTGAAAGAACAGATGCATTCTATCCGAAAGCATGGGATCTCGGTGACAGCAATACAGGCTTCACATATCAAGTACAGAGCAAATACTTGCTTAATATGGCTTACTTGAGACTCAAGAACGTAACCATCGGTTACAGCGTTCCTGCCAAACTTCTCAGCAAGATCCACATGAGCAAAGTAAGAGTCTATGTTTCCCTCGAAAACTTCTTGACATTTGATCATTTGAGAGGTCTTCCTATTGACCCAGAAGCCATTTCAGGTTACTCTATGCACAGACACTCAGGCTACAACCTTGGCAGGACCGGTACTGGTTCTCCTATGTTCAAGACCGCTTCATTCGGTGCACAAATCTCATTCTAAACTGACGAAAGATGAAAAAGAAATTAATATATACATTGGGATTGATGGCGATCATGTCCACTGGTTGCTCAGATATTTTGGATCGCCCTTCCCTGACAGAGGCAGAGGATGCCACTTATTGGACATCTGCTGAAAAAGTAGCGCTTTATGCAAACGACTTCTATCCTGTCTTCTTCACAGGCTATGGCACAGGATGGTCTGTAGGCGGAGCTGCAGGCAACTTCACTTTCAGCGATGACGTTGTACTCAAATCAACACAATCCAACTTTGGAAGAACTGTTCCAAATGAAACAGACTGGAACTACAAATGGATCCGTAAGGCAAACATCATGATTGAGAAATTGGACATGATGCTTGAAAAAGGCGACATCTCTGAAAAAGACTACAATCATTGGATGGGTATTGCCAAATTCTTCAGAGCTTGGGAATATTCAAATCTCGTAACGAAATACGGTGACATTCCATACTACGACCATGTAGTGACCAATGCAGATGTTGATGAACTGTTCAAAGACAGAGATAACAGAGATGATATCATGGGACATGTCCTCGAAGATCTCCAGTTCGCAATTGACAATGTCAAGACAGATGATGGAGGAAAAACAAGATTGAACAAATATATCATCGCAACAATCGCTTCCAGAATTGCAATGACAGAAGGCAGCTGGCAGAAGTACTACTACCATAATGATGAACTTGCAAAAAAAATGTTCCAGTTCGCTGCAGATGCCGCTCAAGAGGTAATCGACTCCGGCAAATATTCTTTTGACACTGACTTCCGTAACCTGTTCGGTTCCTTTGACCTCAAGGGATGCAAAGAATGTCTGATGGAAAGAAAATATAGTCCATCTCTTTCAGTGACACATTGTAGAGCTTCTTATTGCAACCTTTCGGAAAGCCTTGCGAATGGCGGCAACCTCGATTATGTCAAATCATTCATCTGCACCGATGGAAAAGTATGGCAGAACTCCGAGCTGGAAAACACCGACCAGTTCAACATGCCGAATCTTGTTGCCACAAGAGACTCAAGATTTGAGGGAACTTTCCACTACAAGCCAACTCAGAAGAACATCGCTTCTGGTCTCTATTCCGTAAAATTCATTCCGCGTGAAGCATTGAAATGGGACGAGAAACCTGCTGAAATCTGGATGAGCACCAACAACTACAACTCATATCCTGTAATCAGATATGCAGAGACTGTCCTTAACTGGATTGAGTCAAAAGCAGAACTCCAGACATTGGGTGCAGGAACTGTCAGCAATGAAGACCTCAATGCTTCCATCAATGCCATCAGAAAGAGACCTCTTGCAAAAGAAGCTAAAGAACGCGGTGTGAAGATGACAGCGCCTCTCACACTCGAAAGTATTCCAAACGATCCTGCAAGAGACCCTTCTGTCCCTGCACTTCTTTGGGAAATCAGACGTGAAAGAAGAATGGAATTCTTCCAGGAAAACATTTCCAGAATCAATGATCTGAAGAGATGGCACAAACTTGAATATATGGATACTGATACCAAAGAAGACCTTCTCAAAGGTATTTGGATTGATTTTTCAGAAGAGCTTCCAGAAGAACTCACAGGTAAAGCCGCTGAAAAGAATAAAGGTAAACTTAGAGTCGAGACGGCTGATGGCAAATTCATTGTCTTCAACGGCTCCAATGGCTCTGAAATGAAAGGTTACTTCTATCCGAAGGAGAATCTTCCAAGACTTCCTTACCTTAACCTTCCAGGTGTCAACATTTATTTGAGCCCAATGGGTGTCAATACAATGAAATTCTATGCTGACAGAGGGTACACACTTACTCAGACAGAAGGCTGGTCAGATGCTCAGTAATTGCTAAATGATTAAAATGATGAAAAACATAATTAAACACACAGGCATTCTAGCTCTTGCAGCTTTGGTTTTCGCATCTTGTGCCGAAAAACTACCAAAGAATGAAGTTCGTCCATATGGTACAGAACTGAATGGAATCAAGATTTTAAATGCCGGTCCCAACCAGGACAAAGTAGTAGAAGGAACAGTAGATCTGACTACTAAGACCATTTCATTCCCGAGAATCAGTGCAAAATCCAATTTTGCAGAATTGAGATTTGAAATTACCGCATCTGAAGGTGCGGCTCTTGAACAGGAGACCTACGACTTCAGTATGGATAAAGAAGAGACCGATAAATCACAAGTAATCAAAGTGGTCAATCATAACCGCTATACAGAATATATCTGCAAAGTGGGAAAAATCGCTCCTTTGAAAGGTGCAGACTTTGATAAAGCTGTCGTTCATAAATTCGCCGCACCAAAAGGCGACAACAGATGGAGCGGATTTGATGGAAAGAACATTATTCTTTCCGGCAATGGAACTGTCGTCATGATGTCCATGAAAGATATTCTTGCAAATAAAGAGAACTACATCACTCTTGATCTGACTGGTGTTGCAGGTGGTACACTTCCTACAGACTGTGCGCAGTTACACAATGGACACGCATACGTATTCAGCCTTGCAGGTGGAACCGCCAGCACCCTCAACATCTATTATTATGAAACCCCACAGTCTGCGCCTGAACTTATCTTCTCACAGACAGTCGGACAAATGGGTGGCAATTCCAGATATGGTGATAGTGTAAACATGGACCTTGACGAAAAAGGAAATGGCTACATCTTCCTGCCAGGCAATGCAAGAAAGGATGTGTTGAGACTTACTGTCAAGAACGGAAAAGAAATTTCATCTCCTGCCATCCTCAAGGCAGATATGACTGGCAGTTTCTTCTACGATACCATTACACGCATTGACGGCACTGATCTTTACATCCACAGTGGTTCAACAATGATTCCAAGAATCAATGATGAAAACATGAGTACCCAGTACCAATTCAATGCAATGTTCGAGAAAAAAGAATACAACTCCATCCGTATCTTTGAATTCAACCATGAAAGATATATGTATGGTGCAACAGTAGGAAGATCATTGCCTACTGCCGAAGGCATTGTCTATAATATAACCAAAGGATCAAGTATCACGGAAGCCCTTGACATCTTCTTCAAGCAAAGTGAAATCAAACCTCTTTGGAGCCAGCCTATCGGCGGCAACCACGGCGGTACCGCATTCGCAAATGCTGACTACTACATTGAAAAAGATGCAGAAGGCAAAGATTCCAAACTTTATCTCTTTGGTTCAGCAAAGACAGAAGGGTTCTTTGTTGCAGAAGTTCCTATCAAGAAACTTGTTGAAGAATAAAATATATGAAATCAAAATTGAGCTTACTATTGGCTGCAGCAGTTGTATTTTTCTCCATGTCAGCCTGCAATGAAAAAATTGAAACTGACGGAGGAAAAGATAACGACAAAAAGCCAGAAATTGTAGAGCCAGATTTCGATAAGACGAAAATCAACCTCACGCAGAAAGAACTGCGTGGGGTTTGGTTTACCACAGTCTGGAACATCGACTGGCCTAAAGCGACCAATGACGTCAATGTGCAAAAACAAGAAATGATCCAATACTTTGACTTGTTCAAATCGATTGGCATCAATGCAATTTTCTTTCAAGTAAAATCAATGGGAGACGCATTCTATGATTCACAGTATGAACCATGGAGTAAAGTTTTCACTGGAGTGAAAGGAAAGAATCCAGGTTGGGATCCAATCCGTTTTGCCTTGGATGAAGCACATAAAAGAGGCATGCAGTTGCACGTCTGGATGAATCCATATCGTATTGAAACGAGACCTGGTCCAGAAAACAATTTCAGTCCACTTGATGCACGCATCCCGAAGGAAATTGTAAAGGATTATGCCAAAATACGTATGTACAATCCAGCTCTCCCCAAAACAAGGCAAAGACTGGCAGATATCATTACAGAAATCCTGCTCAAGTACAAAGACATTGATGGCGTTCATTTTGATGATTATTTCTATCCAGCACCCGATCAATGCAAAGGAAATTATGATGATGAAGCAGAATTTGAACTGTACAAAAAACCTGGCCAGAATATCAAGACGTGGAGAAAAGAGAATGTAAATGCAATGGTCAGCCTTGTACGTGAGACTATCAACAAGATAGACAAGAACATCATCTTTACCATCTCTCCAAGCGGCAACATGGAGTACAACACAAACAGTATGTACGCTGACATTGCAAAATGGTGTAGCGAAAGATGGATTGATGCAATAATTCCGCAGCTTTATTGGGGGCATAAATATTTTGATCCAAGATTGGCGGAATTCTGCAACATCGCTGGCAGAACTCCAGTCATTATCGGATACGGAACATATAACTTTAAATCAAATAACAGTAATTCCGAATTTACCGATGCGAAACTTTTTGAAGAAGAACACACACTTGCCTCTTCCAAAAAACAAGTAGTCGGCAGCATGCACTACAATGCAAGTGCTTTGAAAAGCAACAACGTAGGGATTACCGACAAAGTGAAAGATGTATATGCCAAAAATCCAAGACTGATGCCATACCTTGGCCAAAACCACGAGAAACCGGCTAGTCCTGTCAATCTGCAGAACGTAGCGGGAACCCTCAAATGGGAAGGAGAAGGTACATATTACGCCATCTACAAAGACAAATCAAGTGGCAGAAGAAGAGGAAAATCCGCTTCCTTGATTGGAACAACAGAAAAGAAAGAGTTCAAGCTTCCAGGAAAAGGAACTTTCTATGTAACTGCACTTGACCAATTCAACAACGAGAGTCTTGTGTCAGATATGTTTGAAGTGAAATGATTTCCAAATAAAATTGACAATGAAACAAGCCCTGCCATCGATTGAAGATGACAGGGCTTGTTTTTATGTGTTCAGTCAGGAACTATATGGACAGTACATTCAATACATTGATCAGTTCCTTGTTGATCATCTTGTCGTTCTTGATGGCACGATTGAATGGAACATAGACGATATCATCATCTGAAATACCAATCATGACATTGCGCTGTCCCTCTTTCAGTGCCTCAATACTTGCTACCCCCAGACGGCTGGCCAGAATACGGTCGTAAGCGGAAGGCTTTCCTCCACGCTGCAAGTGGCCGAGAATGGTCACTCTCACATCATACTCCGGATATTCATTGCGTACACGCTCTGCATAATACATGGCACCGCCCACTCCGTTGGACTTGCCTTCAGAAACAATGACAATACTACTGTTCTTGCTCTTGCGGACTCCCCTACGGATGAACTCGTCCAACTGGTCTTTCTCTGTCAAATGCTCCGGAATGATCGCAGCCTCAGCACCTGCGGCAATCGCACTGTTCTGTGCCAAGAAACCGGCATCCCTTCCCATCACCTCAACAAAGAAGATACGGTCATGTGAAGTGGCGGTATCCCTGATCTTGTCGACACACTCAACGATGGTATTCAACGCCGTGTCATAACCGATGGTGGAATCGGTACCATACAGGTCATTGTCAATTGTTCCCGGAATGCCGATACAAGGGATGTCAAACTCCCTGGCAAATGTCTGTGCACCTGCCAAAGAACCATTTCCTCCAATGACAATCAAAGCGTCAATTCCCTGATCAACCAGCACCTCGTATGCTCTCTGCCTACCTTCCGGTGTCATGAAATCTTTGGAACGGGCCGTCTTGAGGATTGTACCACCCTTCGTGACCGCATTGCTCACGCTTTCAGTAGTAAAATCCTTGATTTCATTATGAATCAGACCTTCATAGCCTCTATAAATACCCTTAACATTCCAACCATTGTAAATAGCGGCACGGGTCACCGCTCTGATTGCGGCATTCATACCTGGTGCGTCACCACCTGAGGTAAGGATACCGATTGTTGAAATTGCCTTTGCCATCCTCTTTATCTGTTTTAATTTGTTATTATACTCTTCTGTTGACGCCCCAATTTTCCCTTCAGGGCAAATTTGAAAAAATATGCAATTAGTGTTCCTTTTTACATAATCAGATTATACAAATTTAAACTTTTTTTCGCAAAAAGGGAACAAAGAAAATAACCAGCAGAGCTCAAATCAAGAAAAATATCTATATTTGCAGAAATCATCTGGGGATGTTTTGGTTTTGACAGCATCGATGTCGGATGGCAAGCACGTCGGGCGTGGTTGGTTTGCCCGTTAATCTCAGCCTTCAAAATTTTAGTTGGCAACAACGAATATGCACTCGCTGCGTAGTTAACTAGGTTAACTCCTTAATCCCGCCGCCAAGGTTGCGGCATGGACGAGTATCCTGCGGACTTTAAGCCGGTTATGTTCCGAGTTCAGGGTATCATTCAAATCGGATGCGTGAGAGGATTCTCCTAAATCTCACTAAGCCCCAGGAGATAAGTTCAGGTCAGCCCGCTCTCCGGCAGACCTGAATCGAAAACCAAAGGAAAGATAAACGTGTAGAAAGCTATTTGGTGCGTTGTTTGGACGGCGGTTCGAGTCCGCCCATCTCCACTAAAAACATTGACAATCAATAACTTAAAAATTTTACGCACAACTTTTTAGAGTTTGTGCGTATTTTTTATACAGTCTTCAATCCAAAATTTCATTATATGTTTCTGCCTGCATAAATGCAACATCATTACAATCATAAGCAATTGTATTACTCATTATTATGCCTGCCGAACCAGGATTCGAAACATTAGGCATCATGGCCATACATTTTACTGTCTTATTTTTAGCATCCGTGCTTTTACATCTCTTTCTCGCTGCGCCTCCTGATAGATTGTGGAACTTCAGTTGTCTGAGAGAAAATTTTCCATAGTCTCTAAGTTTCTAAATGCTCCAAATGTATTTTCGTGTCTAATCCATTTTTAATATTTCAATGGAGTAAACTTGATGTTGTTTTTTTAACGGCGGCACAAAAATTACCGACAAGACCATCATGGAATGCTTGCGCAGACCACATGATGGATGGATGGCAAGAATCGATGACAATAACATTTTTATCCTCAGAGCAATAAATCCATCCACTCGTCCCATCTAACTCTTTAAGATCTTTTAGAACATTATTCTCTACAAAATTCTTGATTATGTTTCCATCCCTTTCAGTATATCCACAACAAAGAATGATATTAGCTTGATACAAGGCTATCTGCCTAGATAGCAATTCCGGATTTTTATTAATGGAAGCCTGTAAGGCCTCATTAGAAACATACGATATATATGTTTGCCGCTGTAGACCAGATCCTCATCTGCTGGAATATTGGTGTCAAGCAAATGTTTCCTGCCACCACTTTCTGCTCTGATATCCCACCATTCTGCTTCAGGAAGATCTTTCGTCAGGATCATCAGTCTTTTGGCAGAATTACACCAGCGTTCCTCTTCATCAGCGGAGTGTCTGTACCAGGAATATTTACCTTCCTCGTTCGGGGCAGTCAAAAAGAATTCCCCCTTAAATAAAAAACTACCATTAGACTCAAATTCATCAGGAGTCTGTCCTTTTGATTTGGCTCATTCGCAAAACAGTTCTTCTTCTTGCTTTATCGATTTCATGTTATCAGGCATATTGATTGTTATTGAAAAATATACGTGGGTTATGTTTTATACTTTCGCAGAATCAAAGTTTATGAAGTGTGCCAATAAACTCTTAATTCGTTTGCTAAGGTATAATCGGAGTGCCCCATTTGATGAGGCATGTTAAAGTTAATTAAAAAAAGTGAGACCTTGTGGTTTTAGGTCTCAAATGCTTTATAGAAAGAATTGTTCCGTTGGAGATATTTTGCTATGGTGTTTATCCACAACGCTTTACGCTCAACTTATATCTTTTGAAGAGGTTTATCTCCAGAACGACAAAGGCATATATGAGAAAGGAGAAAGCTTCCGCTGAAATTTATCGCCTTAAATTTTGGTTATCAGAATTTTTGTCTTACCTTTGGTGTACCATTGAGGGGGTACACTATTACAAACTAAGATCATAACAGTAAAATCATGATAGCATTTCAACAACTTCATTTCTCGTATTCGAGTGACAAGAAGAAACAGGGAGGAAAGAACGAAATTTTCAAAGGCGTCACACTTGAACTGGCTCAGCCTGGCATCTATGGCCTGCTGGGTGTCAATGGTGTCGGCAAGACCACCTTGCTGAACCTGATGTCAGGCTTGCTGTTTCCGTCTCACGGAAAATTGCTCATTGATGGAAAAGAAGTCAAGGAGCGTGCATCAGATACATTGGCTCGTCTCTATTACATGCCTTCACAGACGGGACTCCTCAGTTTCAAAGTAGGAGAATATGCGAGGGATCTGGCTCCGTTCTATGAAAATTTCAATGCGGACATCTGGAACGATTGCCTGGACACTTTCGGACTGGACCGCAATCAAAACCTCATGAAACTTTCTGAGGGCAACCAGAAGAAGGCCTTCATCAGTTTCGCGTTGGCAGCAGGAACAGAGATTCTGCTCCTGGACGAGCCGACAAACGGGCTGGACATCCCTTCCAAAAAGAACTTCAGGAAACTGCTTCTAAAATATACGAGGGAGGACCAGTACGTCATCATTTCCACTCATCTGGTGGCAGATGTCGAGAAACTGCTCGACCATTACCTGATCATCCATCATGAAGGTGAGATTTTCAATGCCTCCGCTCAGGAGATCCTTGACCGGTATGTCTTCACGACCGCACTGACGGAGGAGAACGCACTTTATGCAGAGCCTTGCGCCAGCGGTTACAAAGTGATCCTGGAGAAGGATGGGACCGTGGAGGAAATGAACAATGAAATTGACATTGAAATGCTGTTTACAGCAGTTACAGGAGGACAGATCCATGAAAAATAAAAGTATCTCCCGCATCTGGAAGATGATGCAGATGCAATTCAAGACCCTCGGGAAGTCGTTCTTTGCCTACCCCTTGATTTGCGCGATGGGCGTGTGTTTCATGAGTTGGCTCTTCAATATGGATGAGCCTTGGCCGATCCTACTGAAAGATGTGTTCCATTTTACCTTCATGATCAGTATTGCCGTTCCATTGATAATGACAGTCGTCTTTACTGGAGTCCTTGGACAGCAGAACATGATCTTGCCGGCATCCAACCTCGAAAAATATATCGCTCTGCTGCTGAGTTGCTTGGTATTTACCATTTCCGTGGTGTTCCTTACACTGCTGATTTCCGTGCCGGTCATGATCCTGGTGGGTTGGATCGGGTACAAGGATTCATTCTCATTGGCGAGTGAAGTATGGAACGGTGTCATCAGCGGTTTTGGAGTGGCTTATTTCGTGATGACCTGTTGTGGTATGTTCGGTTTGGGACTCGTTCTGCACCGGTCGAAAAGTCATCGCTTCGCTTATATCAGTTCCTTCTTCCTTGCCATGTTCCTGCCAGGCATTGTAAAGTTGGTCACGGGCATCGGGAAACCGGTTCTGGAACCCTATGCAACAGTTTATTTCCCCATACTGGGATTAGTTTGTTCAATATACAGTTACCAGAACTTCCGTCGGATCCAGTTGAAGGCCACGGATACGAAAGTAGGACATATTGATTCTTAAAATTCTGAAAGATATGAAAGGTTTCAACAGACATCATTTTGCTGCGCTTTGCAGATTGCAGCTGAAAGAGATTTCAGTCTTGGACTGGATTGCCCCTTTCTTTCTGATGGCCATGCTGCTGTTAATGACCAATATAAGTATTGACAGTCCGGAAGACTGGTTGGAAGGAATAGAGGGCCAGGTGATGATTTACTTTAATTTGAGTATTCTCACAGTGTGTTGTGAATCCTTTGCGCGCTTTTTCAAACGCAAGAACGGGGTCTGCAAACTTTCTCTGCCCGGATCGCTTATGGAGAAATGGATCAGCCTTTGGGCTGTCATCCTGGTGATGCTGCTCTACTGGTTTGCGCTCAGCTTTGTGGCTGACGGAATCATGCTTCTGATCGGAATACAGTCTTACGATCTTACGGTCAGCAGGATTCTGGAGGAATACCGCCTGGTTTATATGAAGCCTGGATTGGCTGTCTTTTATTTGATTATGGCAGCCGGTTCTGCTTTTGCCATCACAGCCGCAAACACGACTTGGGGACAGGGCAAGACCGTGTTTTTTGTAACCATTACTTTTGTAGCCATCTTAACTTTGACTATTCTGCTGCCTGAAACATCGATGATTGTCTTTTTGTTGGTGGCCGCTGTCGTTTTGCTGATCGCTGACTATATTATCTTTAGACAGACGATTATGAATACAAAGGAAGTGATATGATAGAATTCAAACAGGATAAAGCCATTTATCTGCAGCTGGTGGACCGCCTGTGCGATGAGATCATCCTCGGGAAATACAAGGCGGATGACCGAATCCCTAGTGTAAGGGAGTTCGCTGTGATGATTGAGGTCAATACCAATACGGTAGTCAAGACATATGATTACCTCTCTGCTGCCGGCATCATCTACACCCGGAGGGGACTGGGCTATTTCGTAGCCCCGGATGCTTGTGACCGGATCATTGCAGACCGCAAGAAACATTTCTTTGAGCAGCAGCTCCCGGAACTGTTCCGGCAGATGAAGCTTCTGGACATTGATATCCGGGAAGTGGATGCGCTCTGGAAGTGATGATGAAGCAATTGGATGTCAGAAAAATGTAAAGAGGCACTTGATATCACATCGAGTGCCTCTTTAATTCTAACCTAAAACTTAACCTATGAAAAAACTATTTATTTGCATAAATAGCAAGTCCTGTGCCAATCTCATTTTTTTGCAAAAAAAATTATAGTATCTGAACTTCCAATTTATTTGCTATTGGAGGGAATCCAGATATTTCTTTGTAAATTTGTTCTCTCGAAAATCATTGTAATCCGGAAAACAAATGGCACAGAAAATACAGAAGACCAATGCCGCCAGGTTGCTGGACAAGGCAAAAATCAAATATGAACTGATCCCCTACGCTGTAGATGAAAATCATCTGGCAGCCGATCATGTGGCAGAAGAATTGGGAGAAGACATTGCACAGGTCTTCAAGACACTGGTGCTCAAAGGAGACAAGACCGGACATTTCGTCTGCGTCATCCCAGGCAATCTGGAAGTGGACCTGAAGGCTGCCGCCAAATGTTCAGGCAACAAGAAATGTGACCTGATTCCGATGAAGGAGCTTCTGCCCACCACCGGATACATCCGAGGAGGCTGTTCCCCCATCGGCATGAAAAAGCCTTTTCCGACCTTCCTCTATCCGACTGCTCTGGATTTTCCCTACATCTATGTCAGCGCAGGAGTCCGTGGACTGCAGATCAAGATAGCTCCGCAAGATCTGATTGACTATACAGGAGCCCAGACGGCTGAAATCGCCTGTCCGCTATAGCACGTCTGTTTCTGACCTTTCCTGCTGGTCGTAGGAAGCGGTCTGTCCGTCAGAAGCCGCCTCTTCCGGATGCACAGGGACATATTTCGGAGACGGACCATATTTGTTGGTCTCTGCCTTGCTGTCTGAGCAGAGAAAGAAGATCAGAAGAATTTTGTACAGCATGTTGATTCCGATAATCGCCATATAGGACAAGATGACCGAGAACAGGCTGTAGATGATTTCTGACGTATCCATCGTATCCAATTCAGGACTGACCAGCACCAGTTTCACAACGCCCCAGATGACCAGGCCGAGACAAACCAGATTCAGGATGATGCCAATCCCCCACCACCAGCCGCTATAGCCGGCATCGTGCAGACGACGGAAAGTCAGCGGAATGCTGAGGAAAGAAAGCACCCAAGCCACTGGCCAGGTAAAAGGAACGACATAAGCGATGCAGACGAACAACATGACCCACCAGAACTCTGAACGGCGGGCACGGCCCTTGAAATTGACTATATTGTTGACGGCATTGCCAAAGGCTTCATTGATTTCAAGAGATCGGATGGTTTTGTAATTTTCCATAGTAATCGGAATTAGTTTCAAAATATAATTCAAGACAGTTTGAGCAGTACCCTGCAGATCACCTTGTCTTCCTGGTTCATGATTTCAACGGAATAGAGATCTTCGGAGTCCTTCTGGACAAAATACCGGAGAGTGTCCCCCATCAGCGCTTCTGTCATATAAGCGATGTCAAGACGCTGGACCGCTACGGCAGGTCTTTCCACTTGCTCTTCCTGCGCCTTCTTTTTCAGGACATCCAGCACATGACCGATGTATCGGACACTGTTGACATGGCCGTTGAAGTCGATATCCTCCTCCACGACCGGCATTTCTGCCGCCAAAGCAGGCTGGGTCATCCGGATCCGGGCTGGACCTTCTATCGGGCAAGGACGGTCCGATGCATAGTACTGCAGATTCTCCCCATAGAGCAGGTGCAGATCCACCGATTTACGGGTTTCCATATCAATCATCGCCCAGATGGAACGGGCACAGCCGATGACCTTCCCTTCCTCGTTCTGAATTTCAAAACAACGGTTGGTGAACTGGTGATATATGTTTTCCACCCAAGACAGGATAGAAAAATGCTGTCCTTCTTCCGGCATCTCATAGATTTCATAAGCCAGACGGGACATGACCCAAGTGTATTTCCTGGAATAGTCCCCGGGCTTCCTGTCTGTTCCAGTCAGTGAACTGAGCCCGAAGCCTCTCACCTCGGCATGACGACAGGCGACGTCGAGCATTTTGGCGACCATCGCAGGCAACGCCATGTGGGCAGAGCCATCTGTCTGCTCCTTCTCAACGGTAAAATCGAATTTACCTACCTTTTCATTTTCCATATTCTGCAATTCTTGACATTTCTTTCCAAATGCGACGGCTCTTTCTCATTTGCCCTTACGAGGATGATGGTCCAGGATGGATTTCTGCCAGGTCAGGGTGTCAATGTGAGTGTAAATTTCCGTCGTCAAGATGCTTTCGTGTCCCAGCATCTCCTGGACGACACGCAGATCAGCCCCATTTTCAATCAGATGCGTGGCGAAAGAATGCCGGAAGGTATGAGGGGAAATTTCTTTCCGGATACCGGCGAGCATCGCCTGTTTCTTGACCAGATTGAACATGGATACCCTGCTGAGAGGTTTTCCAAATCGGTTGAGAAAGACTCTGTCATCGTATCCGGGAGCCGCCTCCGGGCGTTCTTCCAGATAGTTCTTCACTTGTTCCAAAGCCATTTCCCCAATCGGGACCAGTCTCTGTTTGTCACCTTTTCCGATTACTCGCAAAAACTGTTCCTCCGGGAAAATGTCCTGAATCCGGAGATTCACCGCCTCGGACACTCGCAGGCCACAGCCATAGAGCACTTCCAGAATGGCACGGTCCCGTTTGCCCATCACGGTGGAAGTGTCCACCGAATCCATGATGGCATCCATTTCCTCTACAGACAGGACCTCGGGCAGATATTGTCCCAGTTTGGGCGCCTCCACCTTGTCGCAAGGACTGTCTTTCCTTTCCCCTTCCAGCACGCACCAGTCAAAGAAGGACTTGAGTGAACTGAGGAAACGCGCCTGTGTCCTCTTGGAGACGGTCAAAGAAGACAAATAGCGGATGATCTGATCGGAAGAGATGTCTTGGGCGGTCTTTCCCGACAATTCGGCGGTGGAGAAGAACTGGGTGACATCTGACACATAAGAGGCCACCGTATTGGGTGACATGGCCCGCTCCACTTTGAGATAGTAGCCGAAATCTTTTATGAGTCTTTCATTTGTCATACACGCAAATATAAAAAATAAAGGCTTGCACCCAACAGTGCAAGCCTTCAAAATATAGTGGAATTCGGACTAAAGTGTCCTATATTTCTTACCGTAATCCAGCTGCTGCTGCAAGAAATTGTCCTTGTAGTCGAGCTTGTAGTCAACGATCTTGCCGTTTTCCTCCACGGGAACGATGTCCGGATTGATGAATCCGCCGTAAGGCTTGAGATCCAGGGCCGCATAACGCTCCAGCACTTCCTTGTGAAGTTCAGGGTCAATGTGGACAGCATAGTTTTCAATCAATGCCTTGCCAGCCTCATAGTCACCTTCAGATTTGATGCGCTGGATTTCTGCGAGCAGTTCAGCGAACAGGCCTCTCAATGCTTTGAAGTCATTGACAACGAAATAGGTCTTGCCGTCTTTGACCTTCTTCTCGATGACCTTCTTGTCTGCTCCCTTCTCATAGCACCACTCAGCAATCAGCTTGCGGTTCTGCATGTGCGCCTCTGTGTTCGGACGACCCAGCTCCACTCTGGAGAACTGGACCATCAGACCATTTCTGATATAGTTGGCATACTGTGCTTTCCAGGTATTGTCACTCTTGACGATTCCCAATTCCTGCATCTTCGGATCTGCGATGAAATACAGGCCGAAAAGGTCGGCACGAGCTTCTTCCAGAGCGGACTGATATTCGCCCAATGAAGTGGACGGAACTCCAGGAAGCAGCTGACCGGAAGCGTGTCCCAGACATTCGTGCAGGTCAGTATGGATTTCATCTGCATAGCCGCCATATTCTTTCGCCAGCTTCACCTCTTCTTCAGAATAGGCGAACTCGGTCAGCGTGCTCTTTGGAGACTCCTGAGCCGCATAGTCATAGGCGTGAGTGATGTTGGCGATGGTGACAGATTTGGAACCGTGGTCCTTGCGGATCCAGTCCGCATTCGGCAGGTTGATTCCGATTGGAGTGGATGGATAGCAGGCACCGGCCAGAACGACACCATTCACCACTTTGGCAGTAATGCCTTTCACAGTCTCTTTCTTGAAACGGTCATCCACTGGAGAATTGTGCTCGAACCACTGGGCGTTCTCACTCAAAATCTTGGTCCTTCTGGAAGCCCCCTGATCCTTGATATTGACATAGCCTTCCCAAGTAGCCTTGCGTCCGAGAGGGTCATCGTAATCTTCGATGAAGCCGTTCACGAAATCTACGGTACCGAGCGTATCTTTTACCCACTCGATGTTGAATTCATCCCAAGTGTTCAGGTCTCCGGTCTCATAATAGGAGATAAGTTTCTCCAGCGCGATCTTCTGATGCTCGTTTTCAGCGACGGCTGCGGCTTTCTTCAATTCTGCGGCAATCTTTTCCAGGGCAGATCCATAGGTACCGCCGATTTTCCAGACATCTTCATGGATTTTGCCGTCAGTGCCCTTCACCAGCTTGGAGTTCAGGCCGTATGAAATTGGAGTCGGGTCATTGACATCCATGATGGACTTGTAGTAGCGGTCTGCTTCTTCACGAGTCACGCCGTCATAGAAATTGACTGCGGACAGAGCGACGATGTCTCCGTCTCTGGAAGTGGACCTTCTCTGAGGATAGATGTTGCGGTCATACACATAAGGAAGGATGACGGCACATTTGTCTCCGTCTCCGACTGCTTCCATCAAAGACTGGAAATATTCTTTGGAGCAGGTCGGGAAGAATTTGTCTTCGGCATAATGATGGTGGATACCATTGCTGAAGAACACTCTTTTGGCATAGACGAGGAAATTCTCCCACTCTCCGTCCCCCTTGTCCCCCTGATAATTCTCGAGGATGTTCTCAAGGACATGTCTCAAAGGAAGGTTTCCTTTGCAATACTGGTCCCATGTGATGTCACGGCCGTATTTGGCGGCTTCACCCAGATGGTAGGCATATTCTTTCTGCTGCAAGGAAAGCTCATCCCAACCAGGAATCTGGTAACGGATGATCTTCAAGTCAGCGAACTGGTCCACCAGATATTTGAAATCTGATTCTGTTTTTTTGTCACCGGCACAAGAAGTGAATGTGGCGACAGTTCCCAAGGTCAACAACATTTTGGAAAGTGTTTTCATTCTTATTTTCTTTTTAATGATCTCTTTTTCAATGGAGGCCGTCTCTTTGCAGAGGCAATTTCTTTTTACAAATATAAGAAAAAATGATCGCCAATGACTATATTTGCATTTAGTGAAATACGAAAAAAGAAATTGATGCCAGCAAGATACAAAATATTCGCCAGCTGTGTGTTGGCATTCATCTTCCTCTCCGCTTCCTGTTCCAAAGATAATTTCACCGGCCGGGGGCAGACGAATTGGAGGAGTGACCCTATTGTGGAGGCCGACAGGCTTCCTTCCGAAGAAAGCAGAAAAGTGCTGATACTTTATATGGCCGCCCACAACAACCTTTCAGATTATATCCGAAACAATCTGGATACATTGGAACATTACTACCTGCCTCCCAAAAACAGAAATGCGGATGTTGTACTGGTCTGTTCGAAATTTGCAGGAACGAATGAACGCTACGGCGAAAAGAATGCGCCTGTCATCTTCCAACTCTCCAAAAATGCGGCAGGACAACCCGTAAGAGATACCTTGTTCATCTTTCCGGAAGGCACCCCGGCAGTCTCTTCCGTCACCTTCAGGACGGCTCTTGAATTCGCACATGAACATTTCCCGGCCGCAAGCTACGGATTGCTGTTCTCGTCACATGCGACGGGCTGGCTGCCTGTTGGATATTACAACAATACTCCGACAGAAGGTCTTTCACTTTCCGCCCCTTTGCAGTACAGGCCAGAGAAACCTGACGACTTTCCGTTACTCAAATCATTTGGACAAGAGAATATCCGGAAGAACGGCCGGCTGACCAGTTACGAAATGGATCTCCGCAAATTTGCCGAAGCCATTCCGATGCATCTGGACTATATCATCGCGGATGCCTGCCTCTGTGGTGGAGTGGAGATTGCCAGCGAACTTCAGGGAAAGACCGACTACCTCCTCGCCTCCCAGACAGAGATTCTGGCAGACGGTATCCAGTACAACACCCTGCTGGAGCATCTGTTCCTGAAAAAGGAGCCGGATCTGAAGGGCATCTGCCGGGACTACTGCAACTTCTACGCCCAGAAGCCTTCAGAAATGGAACGTTCCGCGACCATCTCCCTCATCCGCTGCGACAAACTGGAACGGCTCCAGACAATCTGCGCAGAACTGTTTGAGAAATACAGGGGCCCGATCGCCGCGCTCGACGCCTATGCGATCCAAGGATTCTTCACACTGAACAAACATTGGTTCTACGACCTCAAAGACATCCTCGTCCATGCTGGAATCACGGCAGAAGAGACAGCCCGGCTGGATGTGGCAATTTCCGAATGTGTTGAATACGAAGCACATACAGAACAGTTCCTGCAACGTTTCCCGATTCGGGTCAACTGTGGCCTGAGCATGTATCTGCCTTGTCAGGGAAATCCTGTCCTGAACGACTACTACCGTTCCCTCATCTGGAACCGGCAGACCTCACTGGTGCGGTAAGTTGATTTTCATAAAACAGAAACACTTCTTGGTCTTTTCAAGATATTTCGCTATATTTGCGCCCGCATGAAAAAGAGTTCGACTCTTTTGGTGCAATGGGGTCTGCAGAAGCAGACTGAGTAACACATTTAAAAAACATAAGAAATGAATCATTTTGAATTGAAAGGCCAAGTTCGTACAGTTGGCAACAAAGCTACCATCAAAGCTTTCCGCAAAGAAGGTCTCGTACCATGCAACCTCTATGGCAAAGGTTTGGAGAATGTTCTCTTCACCGTATCTGCAAAAGATCTGAAGGGTCTCACTCATACTCCATCAGCATACATCATTGACCTCGTTTTGGACAATGGTCAGAAATATACCGCTATCCTTCACGAAACCCAGTTCCATCCAATTGAGGATCTTTGCCTCCATGCAGATTTCCTTCAGGTGAACGAGGAGCAGCCAATCGCCATCAAACTTCCTCTCAACATCACAGGTCATGCCAAAGGTGTTCAGGCCGGTGGCAAATTCTTCCAGAGGCAGCGCAGTCTCCGCGTAAGCGCATTGATGAAGAACCTTCCAGACCAGCTTGATGTTGATATCACCAATCTGGGTATCGCACAGGTAATTGTCGCAGGTTCCCTCAGCTACGAGAACATCAATATCCTCACTTCAAAGGATACCATCATCTGCGGTGTAAAAGCGACTCGAAATATGGCAGCTGCAGCTGACGCAGAATAATTTTGAACATATATTCTGGTATGAACTATCTGATTGTCGGATTAGGAAACATCGGAGCGGAATACGCGAATACCAGACACAATATGGGATTTATGGTGTTGGATGCCTGGGCAAAGGCATCCAATGCTGTTTTTAAGGACGAACGCTACGGCGCAGTGACCGAAATCTCATTCAAAGGTCGGAAATTCATTCTGCTCAAGCCCTCTACCTATATGAACCTCAGCGGAAATGCAGTACGGTACTGGGTAAACAAACTCAAATTGCCACTGGAAAATCTGCTGGTAATCTGTGACGACCTCAACCTTCCTTTAGGTTCCATCCGGATGAGGAAAAAAGGAAGCGATGGCGGACACAATGGACTCAAAAACATCAACGAACTTCTTGGGACCCAAAATTACTGCCGGGTAAGATTGGGAATTGGAAATGATTTCACCAAAGGGCAGCAGGTCAGTTTTGTAATTGGCGAGATGGATGAGGAAGAAAAAGAAAAGATTCCAGCCATTTGCGAGAGAACCATCGAAGGTATCAAATCCTTTGCTTTGATTGGCCCGGACCGGACCATGAACTCATTGAATACAAAAATGTAACTACGTCCCTAGAGTGTCTCCATTCAGAAAATATCATAAAATATCAGCGACAGAATACTAAAAATCAAGCTTCTAGCGCAAAATAGTAACGATTTGAGTAGTTTTATTTGCATTTTAACGTTACAATACTTACATTGCAGCCAGTTTTGATACCTATTTATTTAACAAATAACAAAAGGCAATTATGAAAGCACTTGTTGAACAGATTAAAGCCGAGTACGCAGAATTCGTAGCGAATGCTGACGCACAGGTAGAAAAGGGCAACAAAGCCGCAGGTGCACGTGCACGCAAAGCAGCTTTGGCTCTCATGAAGGATTTCAAAGAATTCAGAAAAGCATCAGTAGAGGCTTCCAAGTAATTTGAATCTTCAAAAAGAAAGAGACTGTTGTTCCTGCCAGGGCAACAGTTTTTTGTCATTTACCCCATTCGGGAAATAAACATGCGCCACAAAAGGCAGAGAGGAAGACCTCCCGTCAGAAAAAGAGAAAGCCCGGCAAAACCGGGCTTCATTTCATTCTGAAACAAACCTGACTTTCCATCAGGCTGTAAAAATTAGAAGGACATTGCAATTGCGATGAAATCATCAGCCTTAAGAGCGGCACCACCGATCAGACCACCGTCGATATCAGGGCAAGCGAAGAGCTCTTTGGCGTTAGATGGCTTGCAGCTGCCACCGTAAAGGATGGTCATATCCTCTGCAACCTGCGCACCGAACTGGTCAGCGACTACCTTACGGATGCAAGCGTGGATTTCCTGTGCCTGCTCTGCAGATGCAGTTTTGCCGGTACCGATTGCCCAAACTGGCTCATATGCGATGACCACGTTTTTCATATCCTCTGCAGAGAACTGGAAGAGCACATTCTTGATCTGATCTGTAACCACTTCGAAATGTTTGCCGGCCTCTCTCTGCTCGAGGTTCTCACCAACGCAGAAGATGACACCAAGATTGGCGGCAAGAGCAAGTTTCACTTTCTCTACGAGAGTCTGGTCAGTCTCACCGTAATACTGTCTTCTCTCTGAGTGACCGAGGATGGTGTAAGTACAGCCGGCAGAAGCAAGCATGTCAACAGCGACTTCTCCAGTGTAGGCACCCTTGGTGTGATCAGCGCAATTCTGAGCGGAAAGGGCCACCTTTGAGCCTTTGAGAGCCTCAGCTACGGAAGCAAGATGAGTGAAAGGAGGAGCGACGATCAGCCCTACTGATTCTGGAGTTTCTACTGATTTGGCTGCAACAGCTTTTGCAAGCTCGATACCTTCAGGAACTGTAGTGTTCATTTTCCAGTTACCTGCAACAATGTGTTTTCTCATTTCTATATCAATTTTAGATAATTTCATAAAATCGTACAAATTTACAGTTTTATATGCAAAATACCAATATTCGGACAATTGGATTTTTGTCATGACAAAAAGGTGGCCGTATATTTGATTGAAGAATCTAAATTATCTAACTTTGTGAAGTTTGGATAAGATAATATAAAGAAAAAGATACAATGAAAAACTTTGTCGAAGAATTGAAATGGAGGGGCATGGTCCAAGATATCATGCCTGGCACAGAAGAAAAATTGATGGAAGGTCCAACTGCCGCATATGTAGGAATAGACCCGACTGCAGACTCTCTTCACATCGGCCATCTGGTCAGTGTCATGATTCTCAAACATTTCCAGGAATGTGGCCACAAACCTTTCGCCCTGGTCGGCGGTGCGACCGGCATGATCGGCGACCCTTCCATGAAATCACAGGAAAGGAACCTGCTTGACGAAGAGACCTTGCAGCACAACATCGCCTGCATCAAGAAGCAGCTCTCCCATTTCCTGGATTTTGATTCAGATATCCCCAACAAGGCCGAACTGGTGAACAACTATGACTGGATGAAGAACTACTCATTCTTGAACTTCATCCGTGATATCGGAAAACATATCACCGTCAATTATATGATGGCGAAAGATTCCGTAAAGATGAGGCTTTCAAGAGACTCCTCCGAAGGTATGTCCTTCACTGAATTCAGCTACCAGCTGCTCCAGGGATATGATTTCCTTTGGCTCTATGAGAACAAAGGCTGTACCCTCCAGATGGGTGGCAGCGACCAGTGGGGCAACATCACCACCGGTACTGAACTGATCCGCAGAAAACTGGGCAAAGAGGCCTATGCCCTCACCTGTCCGCTCATCAGAAAGGCAGACGGAAAGAAATTCGGCAAGACCGAAAAAGGAAACATCTGGCTGGATCCAGAGAAGACCTCCCCATACGAGTTCTATCAGTTCTGGCTCAACGTCAGCGACGAAGATGCTGAAAAATACATCAAGATCTTCACCATGCTCACCCAAGAGCAGGTGGAAGAAGCCGTTGCCAAACACCATGAAGATCCTGGCCAGCGTTCTCTCCAGAAGCTGCTCGCCAAAGAGATCACCGTCATGGTACACGGTGAAGCGGAATATGAGAATGCTGTTGCCGCTTCCAAGATGCTGTTCGGCAACTCCACTTCAGAGGAACTGAGGAAATTGGACGAAAGGACCTTCCTCGCCGTCTTCTCCGGAGTGAAAACCTTCAACCTCAGCGCTTCAGAGCTCCCTTGCAACATCCTGGACCTGCTCGCCGTCAAGACAGAAGTGTTCCCATCCAAGGGCGAAGCCCGCAAGATGGTTTCCGGCAACGGTGTGAGCATCAACAAGGACAAGGTCAGCGACATCAACTACGAAGTCAGCGGAAAAGACATCATCGACGGTAAATACATTCTTGCACAGAAAGGCAAGAAGAATTACTTCATCATCACTATCGAGAAATAATTATGGAAAAAGAACCAAGCACACGACAGCTCAAAGTCGCCAGGGAACTGCAGAAGGTTCTTGCTGAAATCATCCGCAGCAAAGGTATGGCCGTCTTCGGCGGCGCCATGGTGACCGTCAGCGAAGTCCGCATCAGTCCGGACCTCTCTGTCGCGAAAGTATTTGTCAGCATCTTCCCTTCCAGCAAAGCGGAAGAAGTGATGAAGACCCTACAGGACAATGTCAAGTCCTACAGAGGAGAACTTGGCCGCCTGATTGCCAAACAGTTCCGTATCATTCCGGAGCTGATCTTCACACAAGACACCACACTGGATTATGTTCAGCACATCGAAGATCTGCTGAAGAAATAAGTTTGAACTATCCGGAAAACCGATCCTTCTTGGATACAAGTTTTCCGGATTTTCCAGTTATACGTCCCCTTTGATGTATCTGCCCTTTTACATAGCCAAACGCTACCTGTTCGCCAAGAAATCACACAATGTAATCAACATCATTTCGGCGATCAGCGCTATTGGAATGGCCATTGGAACAGCTGCTCTTATCATCATCCTGTCCATCTTCAACGGATTCGAGTCACTTATCAGAGACTCCATGAGCAATGTGGAGCCAGACCTGTATGTCAAACCTGCCGTCGGAAAAGTATTCATTCCTGACATGGAGGCGTTGGATTGGATCAATTCCTGCGAAGAAACCGCTTCAGTATGCAATGTGCTGGAAGAGAACGTCTATGTCAGTTACGACGGAAGGAATGCCCTCGCCAAGGCAAAGGGCGTGGACGACGTCTATGAAGCCAGTTCCCCAATCCGCGACCACATTGTCGAAGGGAAATTCCGTCTCTACCATGGCGATCTGCCCAAAGCGATTGTCGGAGCCGGACTGGCCAATGCTCTGGATCTCAGTCCACGATTCTTTTATCCTCTGGAAATCTATTTTCCTTCCAGGACACGGAAAATATCCCTGTCCAATCCGGTATCTGCCATTGAAATGATTGATATGTTGCCTTCCGGTGTTTTCTCTGTCAACGGCACACCGGACAAAGACCTGATTCTCCTCCCGATTGCGGAAATGCGGGAACTGCTCGAATATACGGAAGAGGTCAGTGGAGTAGAAATCCGTTTCAGAATCGGACTGGATATAAAGGACCGTCATCGCCTGACACAGGAACTGAAAAACCGATTGGGCTCCCAATACTTGGTGCTGGACCGTTTCCAACAGAACCCCTCCCTCTACAAAATGATGAAGTATGAAAAGGCATCCGTCTATCTCATCCTACTTTTCGTCGTCATCATCATCGGCTTCAACATTTTCGGTTCATTGGCCATGCTCATCATTGAAAAGAAACACGATATCGGAATCCTGAACAGCATGGGAGCGGATACTCGTCTGATCCGGCGGATCTTCATACTCGAAGGCTGGCTCATCTCCCTCATCGGCATGGCAGTGGGGCTGGTCCTCGGCCTGCTCTTTTGTTGGCTGCAAACCCTATTCGGCTTCATCAGAATGCCGGGCAGCTTCTTGTATGAAGCTTATCCAATGATTGTCAAATGCTCGGATGTCCTGTTCTGCATCTTGACCATCACTCTTGTCGGCTACCTCATCGCACTTCTTCCCACCCGGACTTACTTGAAAAAAATATGATACGGCAAGAGAAAAGACTCCTGCCCCCCGCTTGCACAAACAAGAAAAGAGGAAAGATTCTGAAGATCTTTCCTCTTTTCTTCTATAATATTCCCTCTTCAAGAAGGGACTTTCTTGTTTTATTTGCACAGATCCATCATCCTTTGGATTGAGACGACAGCCTTCTCTGCAATCTCTTTCGGAACGGTAATCTCGTACTGCTCGTTCTTGAGCGCATAGTACAGGGCTTCCAAAGTCACCTTCTTCATGTCATGGCAAACGGCCTCCTCGCAGATTGGGATGAACTCCTTGTCTGGACAAGTCTTCTTCAATTTGTGGAGTACGCCACACTCGGTAGCGATGACAAACTGTTTCTTGTCTGACTCTTTCACATGACGGATGATACCGGAAGTGGAATAGAAAAAGCAACGCGGATTGTTGAGAATTTCCGGATCACAAGAACATTTGGACTCCGGATGGATCAGGATATCAGCTTCAGGATATTCCTCCTGTCTCCTGCGGATCACATCAGAGGTAATCTCGTTGTGGACAATGCAGCAGCCGTTCCACAAATTCATGCCACTCTTGGAAGTGGAATTGATGTAGCCTCCCAGATTCTCGTCCGGAACGAACAGGATCTTGTCAAAATGCTCCAGTCCCGGCACCTTGCCTGCCTTCAACGCCTCTACCACTTTGACGGCATTGGCAGAAGTGCAGCAGATGTCGGTCTGCGCCTTCACTTCGGCAGTCGTATTGACATAGCTGACCACTACGCCATGAGGATTGTTCTTGTGCCATTCCTTCAAATCTTCTCCGGTCACGCCATCTGCCAAGGAACAGCCTGCACTCAAGACCGGCAGGATCACCTTCTTGTCCGGTGCGATGACAGCGGCAGTCTCCGCCATGAACTTCACGCCACAGAAGACAATCATGTCAGCATCGGTTGAACCGGCCTTTCTGGAAAGTTCCAGAGAGTCACCGACAAAATCAGCAATCTCCTGAATGCGGCCATCCACATAATAGTGTGCCAGGATGATTGCATTTTTCTCTTTCTTGAATTTCAGGATGTCCTTAATGAGCTGTTCGTCATCCAGACGAATATTCATGCTGATGTCCAATGCCGTAACAGAATGAGTCAAAGCACCGACACTGATAAAATCCACGCCGGTTTCGGCCACGCCCTTCAGACGGGGGATGACCATGTTGCCGGAAGCCTCGGTCTGAGCTTTGCCATCAATGATCTTGACGGCTTCCGCCATCATCTCATTGGACATGTTGTCCAACATGATGACGTCTGCCTTCATCTTCAACGCTTCCCGCACTTCGTCCAGTGTGGTGGTTTCCACTTCAATCCGGATATCGGCAGGTACCTTGGCACGGACTTCCTCCACCGCCTTGGTGATGGAGCCGGCCATCTTGATATGATTGTCCTTGATCATGACCATATCGTAGAGACCCATCCTGTGATTGGTGCCGCCACCGTCTTTCACGGCCTGTTTGTCGGTCACTCTCATACCCGGAGCGGTTTTACGCGTATCCAACAGCTGAGTGTGTGTGCCTTTCAGGCATTCCACATATTTTGCTGTTTCTGTTGCGATTCCAGACATTCTCTGGAAAAAGTTCAAGGCAAGACGTTCTCCCTTGAGCAAGGCAGGATAAGAACCTTCCACCTTCAAGATGAGATCTCCTTTCTTCACCTTGTCACCATTCTGGAGATAAGGGGTAAAGACAATGTCCTTCTGAAATCTGCGGAACACCATTTCCACTACATTCAAGCCGGAAATAACGCCATCGGCCTTCGCCACCATCGTCGCTATCGCTTTGGACGAAGCTGGAATTATAGATTCAGTAGTGATATCTCCTGTATTGATATCCTCTTCAATCGCAAGGTCAATCAATTTGTCAATAAGACTATCGTAATTCATAGTTTTCTGTAAATTATTTCTAATTTGCCAAATATTCTGTTTTGAGAGGCGAAGTTTCCGTCCCCTCCTGTATCCTACTCTCCATGCATGAGATTCACAGGCATGGTACTTAAAGGTTGATCCTTCAACTGGACTGTATGCAACGTGAAATCTTCCTTCAAATTCGGATAATCTTCCCTGTAATGTCCACCGCGGCTTTCTTTTCTGAATCTGGCTCCAGACATAATCAAATAAGCCACTGCCAACAACTTGCGGGAGGCCTCATCGTAATATTCAAATTTCTCCGGTCCCAGATTATTATATTCGGTACGTATAATCTTCAAACCCGTAGAAAGGAGCAGCTCAGAACGGATGATACCGGAACAGTTAGTCATTGTATGGGCAATCAGATGCTTCAATTCATAATACCTTTCAGCAGCAGACTCATCTTTGCTGTATTTCTTTTCGAAATGAGGAAGATGCTCGATATGCCCGAACTCCTTGGTCACATTGATGGCCCTGTTGGCGAATACGAGACATTCCAGCAAAGAATTCGACGCCAACCTATTGGCACCCATGATGCCGGTAGATGCAATTTCACCGCAGACATAGAGCCGCTTGATGTCAGAACGGCCATCCAGATCAGATGCGACACCGCCGACAGTATAGTGAGCAGCAGGGGCAATCGGAATCTCCTGGGTCATGTCATAGCCATATTCTGCACATTTAGCCAAGATATTCGGGAAACGCTTGCGAATCTTGTCCGCATCCAAGTGCCGCAAACTCAACATGACATAAGGCCTGTCATCTTCGGCCATCTGTTTGAAAATGGAACGGGCGACAATATCCCTCGGGGCCAATTCCGCCAATTCATGAATCGGCAGCATAAAACGTTTACCAGCCTTATTCAAGAGATAAGCTCCCTCCCCACGGACCGCCTCACTGATAAGGAAGGCCTTCTGAGAGTCCGGAATATAGAGTGCCGAAGGATGAAACTGAATAAATTCCATGTCAACAATACGACAACCTGCCTTGTAGGCCATGGCGATACCATCACCAATAGTTGTATCAGGATTGGTCGTTCTGGTATAAATTGCAGCGGTCCCACCAGTCGTCAGGAAAGTATGCTCAGCATATATCAGTTCCTCCTGATTCGTTTTCTCGTTCCAACAACGAACGCCGTAACATACCCCATCTTCCACCAGAAAATCAATGACAGAAATGTTTTCACGAACCTGAATGTTGGAATCTCCTTCCACCTGGTCAATCAAGAATTCGGTCACAAATCTTCCCGTCGAATCACCGCCTGCATGAAGAATACGATGACGATGATGTCCTCCTTCCAATCCTAAGGACAACTTGCCGTTCTCCTTGTCAAAGACCATACCTTCATCAATAATTTGACGGATACGCTGAGGACCCTCCTTGACGAGAATGTCCACCGCCTTGTCTTCACATAAGCCACGGCCGGCTACAATTGTGTCTGTAAAATGAAATCTCGGATCATCTTCAATATCTGTCACTGCAGCAATGCCCCCCTGGGCATTATAGGAATTGCTGTCTCTGATTGTTTTTTTGGTAAGAATCAAAACGGATCCGAACGCGGAAGCCTTATGGGCTGTATACAGGCCTGCAAGACCACTTCCAATAATCAAATAATCTACCATCTTGTATAGTTAATGAAAAGGGGAAATCTTCCCTTCAAGTTGCTTTCAAGCATTGACCTGTAAAGGAATACATAAATTTTGATTTAGGCAATTTTTCGCACCTTTTTTTCACCTCATCACTTTCTAAATTCGGAAAAGATATTAAATTTGTAAAAACATTTAATAACCAATATCAAGACTTTAAATTTTTTTAACGCAAGCACTGAAATGAAAAAGTTTTTTTACACCCTTTTTGCAACAATACTTTGCATGTCCACAACACTTTCCTCAACAGATGCAAAAGTGAAACCCATCGCAAAAGATATGGTTCTCATCTATTCAGGAGGAGCGCATCGAAGCCATACTTGGACACAAGACCTGTTTGCCCCTTATGTTTCCATGAAAAATGAAGAAGGCAACGTACAATGGCTGTTCGATGGATACCTTTTTTTGGAGATTCACAATGGTACCAGAGGTTTTGCCTCCGGCTACAGGAAACTGCCTTGCAGAAAAGAAGAATGGAAAAAACTTCTGGATGACTATTTTACGCCAGGCATCAATATATGCGCATTGAATGACGAAATCGGAAAGGTTCGGAAAGAAGCTCCAAAACATTTCTTCAAGAAGAAGATTGTCATCGGCATGCCGGAACCGATTCCTCACCAGAAAGACTGGGGCGAGGTGAATGGAAAACAACTTGATTTCGACAACCAGGAAGACAGAATGACCGCCTGCCAGTGGTTCGTTGATTATGCCATCCAAAAATTCAAAGAAGCCAAATTGAAAAATGTCGAATTGTCCGGCTTCTATTGGATAGCAGAAGAAGCGACCAACAGCCGTGGCCTGTCCATCCAGGTCGGAGATTATGTACGCTCCAAGAAATACAACTTCAACTGGATTCCATACTATCGATCCGATGGATTCCAGGACTGGAGAAAATTGGGATTCGACATAGCCTATCTCCAGCCGAACTATTTCTTCAACGACAAGATTCCGATCGAAAGACTGGACAATGCCTGCAAACTCGGTTATGAAAACCACATGAGCATGGAAATGGAATTTGACGACAGAGCACTTCATGGACAAGGTTTCGGCTACCGTCTGGACAACTACATCGCCGCCTTTGACAAATACGGTGTGTATGACAATCTCCCGATTGCCTACTATCAAGGGAACCTGACCTTCTACAATCTCGCCAAATCCACCAATGCTGAAGACCATCAACGCTACATGGCACTCGCTTCTCGAATTGCGAAACGCCAGGCAAAGAAGATTTTTGGCATTGACAACTGGAAAAAAGCAGTTGACAAAGGATTTCAGAATCCTGTAACGAAGTAAAGACGACTAACTCCATAAAGGCGCTCCACCAGTATCTGATGGAGCGCCTTTCGTTTATTTTCCCTGCCCCAAAAAATCATTCGGAAGCAAAAATTTGGTAAAAAAAAGATTAATGCTTTAATTTGCACTTTTATGAGCATGAAATTTGATGATTCTTCCGGCCTGTATTGGCCTGCAAAACATGAATCAAAAATATAATTACATATTAATTAAATTTAATTTTCATGAAAAAAATTTCAACAATCCTTGTAATGGGTCTTTGCGCAATCGCAGCCGTTACATCTTGTAAAAAAGAAAAAGGAACCAACTCTCTTCCAGTCGAGCAGATTACAGGAGAATATGGTACATCTTCAAAGAAAACTCTTTCCCTAAATTACAGCGAAAAGCCTATGATTGGCAAATATGCTGTTGTAGAAGCCGCTGATACCAAAACTGCAAAAATCACAATCAAAGGCATCAACCCAATCAAAGCCATCGCAGCCGACATCTCATTCCCTGGTGCTGTTGCAGGTGAAATGGAAACTGTACTCAATGTTGCTCTTGTAAATATGGACGGTGTCGCCTATTCTTTCGAAGGGGAAGACAAGAATGCTGCCAGAACTATCAAATATTCTGGCTCCATCAATGAAAAGATGCTCAATCTCAATCTGAACGTAACTGCCCAAAACAAACTGGCCGGCACCACTCTGAACCTTGCTCCATGGACACCAAGTGAAACTGCAGGAGGAGCGCCTTCTTCTGAGCCAATTTATGTCAAATGGGATTCAGAAGGCACTATCAAAGCTACCAATTCCTTCTTTCCACCAGCAATGCCTGCCCAGTCATTGATTTCTCTTGCATTGAGATTCCCTATTGGAGGCCAGAATGTTCAGCAAAAACTCCTTGGCCTATTCCACAGCGCTTCTTTCCAGGCTGACGCCAACATCGTCGCTGAATTCAAGAAGAAAGGAATGGAAGCACAGGATTGGATGAAGAACGATATCAACGTTGCACAGTATTTCATGAAGAAAGACGACCAGCTCTTCCTCGTCCTCAATCCGACTGTCATCATGAATGCCTTCATGAACAGACCAAAAGAAAAAGCAGCAATAGAGAAACCATCTCTTGACATTAAACCGCTGCTTCCAGGTGCTTTACAACTGCTCCCTACTGTCGCTTCTGGTATTCCGCTTTCTCTTCGTGAAGAAAATGGCAAAACTCTCATCTACCTCGACAATGCGACCTGCAAGAGTCTCCTGCAAAATCTGCTGATTCCATTCCTTGAAGATCCGAACAACATGGCAGCTATCAACCAGACCCTCAAGAATGCCGGTGGCATGATAGCCAATATCGATATGAATATTTTGGTTCCTTCCTTGAAAAAAGACATTGAGGTGGCAAAAACCATCGAAATCGGTTTATACATGACCAAATAACAATCCAGTCTTCAAGCAAATAAAAACATCCGGTTGTCACCGGATGTTTTTTATTTACAGACTCTTGAAGAAGCTATCGAACAATCTTGCAAAATGACCGGAGAAGACCACATGGTGATTGCCGATCGGATTGTTCAGGAAATACTCTGAGAAATTCTCCCCTTTCACGACAATCTGCGTACGGCACAGATCTTTTTCGTATTGGTTTTTCAGAAGTTCAACATCTTTTGCATACAGCCGGTCCAACTGCCCTGAGAACTTGACTAAAGTGGCAGGCCCTTCCGGCAATTCACCATGGACAGCCAAGCCGATTCCGGACTCGAAATGCGTATCGTAGACATGATTGCGGACCATATTGAGCGGAACGGTACAGTGCGCAAGCAGCATTTCATTCTTCTCCGGATCAATTTGGGCAGGATTGGCCTGGAAGCCGGAAAAACCTGTCAAGGCATTGCCGATGGCCATGGTCAGCATGGAAGGGATGTCTCCTTCACAGGTAGCTGGAATACCTCTTGAATTGAACAAGGCCAAAGCCAGGCATCCTGTATTTTCCATGGAGGACAACAAATCAAAACATCTGATTGTGAAGCCGGAAAGAGTATATTTCCGTACCAGATCGTCCAATGCGCGGTAGATCCGCATGGAATTTTCCTTGTAACTGACCAGTCCGGAGGTGGCATGACGGTCAAAATGCGCTGAAATCCTCTCCTCCAACTGATCATCCACCAAGGGAATTGACAAATTTGCTTTCTGAGCCATTTCCACCAGTTCTGTGATAGGAATCTCCACGAGTTCAATGCCCAGTTTCTCCTTCACGACCGTCCGGTCCACCCCACTGGCAATGAGCCAGTCGGAAGGTTGGCCTATGATTCCCAACCTGGTGCCACGCAAAGCCTTTTTGGCCTGCGAGATTACATACTCTTCCCGGATACGCCCTGCAATGTAAGACGGACAGCCATGCAGGATCTCTCCCTTACGGCCCTGACGGTTCAGATAGGACAAGATTTCCATGGATGCCGCAAGAGAATTGCTCTTGCCGGATGTGAGAAGACGCACTTTGCCGTCCACCAGCTTTTCCACCTGTCTGAAGATGGCTTCCGTTCCACCTGTCCTCACATAGATGAGAGGCAGGTCTGCCGTCTGATAGTCCTCAAAATGCTGTCCCTTCATTTCAAAATGACAGCCGGCATCCTTTGAGATAGCCTCGAGGAATTCCTGTGTGTTGCGATCCACCACCGACGGATTGTGGATGGGAGAGGTCAAGGTAAAAAGTTCTATATTCATCGTCATTCCATATATTTGATATACCTTCAAATATAGTCATTAACAGACATTTTCATGTCATCTCGCATCGTTTCCGGGCACCTTTTGGCAAAAGGAATGCTCCGATAAGCAAGTCGGGAGTCAGAATTCAGGAAAAGAACAGATGACGACATGACGGCCTGTCACGGGATGGATGAACTCAATCTGCTCCGCATGCAGATAGAGACGGTGTCCGTGACTGCCATAGAGAGTATCGCCCAGGATCGGGGTATCGAGCCCATCCGGATGGGCGGAATGGACTCGCAGCTGATGGGTCCTGCCAGTTACGGGCCAGAAGGCGATTCGGGCATATCCTTCCTCCACAGAGAGCACCTGATAGTCTGTGACCGCTTCCTTGCCATGTTCCCGGCTGACCATCTGCCGGGGCCGGTCTTCCACGTCCGGGCAAAGCGGAAGCCGGATCCTTCCATTTTGCCTGGTCGGCACGCCATCCAGGACAGCGACATATCTCTTGCGGATCAGTCGGGACTCGAAGAGACGCTGCATCCGGACGTACATGTCCTCGTCTTTCGCAATCAGCAGCAGCCCGGAAGTCGCCATATCCAGCCGGTGGACGACCAGCGGTCCGGTAAATTCAGGATGTTGGCGGCGAAGTATGGAATACACCGACGGTTCTTCCCCTTTTCCTGGAACGGAGAGCAGTCCTGGCGGCTTGACCACAGCCATCAGACGTTCATCTTCATACACCACTTCCAAAACGGAGCCTTCCTTCATTTTCCTCGGATCCGGCTCCACCGGAAGCCCTTCCATCATGAAGGTCAGAAGAGGTTCGCATTTGCTGTGGCAGGAAGGATAGAAATGACCTTGATGACGGATTTCCGATATTGGGGATTTTCCCCACCAGAACTCAGCCATCGCCAAAGGTTCGAGTCCATGCAGATAGGCATATTGCAGCAGCTTCGGTGCGGCACACTCTCCGGTTCCGGCCGGTGCGGTCCGGTCACTGTAGGCAGCAAAGATCTGGGGAATGTTCTTGCGTTCCCCTTTTGCATTCAGAAGCACATAATGTTCGAAAATCTCATTCTGCAACAGTGCGGAGCGTTTCTTCCGCTCTTCCTTGAGGCGTTCCACCTCTTGACGGACCGAGGCGATCTGCTTGTCAAGATGAGCCAGGACCGCTTCTCTGCTCCTTTCCTTCCTTTTCAGTTCTGCCTTGAGAAATTGGCTCTCCCGGATCAGCTGCCGGAGCGCTGCGGCTGCCTCCTCTGATTCTTCTTTCGCCAACACCGCCCGCTTCTCATCCCGGAACCTCTTCTTCCGGTGCATTTCCTCACGGAACGATGCAATTTCCTGCTCTGTCTGCATGAAGAAGAAATCACGGTCGGCAACCACCTGCCGATAGCCTTCCCCCTCCATGAGTTCCTGAATACGGACATTCAACCGGGAAATCCGGGCTTCTTCCGGCTTGAAGAATCCTTGGGGATCCAGAAGATCATAGACCGGCGGAACAAAATAAGGATGAAGATTGGTGCCACAGACATTTCCCGAAAAGGCGGCCAGAAACCCAACTGGGACAGATCCGGTCAGGTTCTCATTTCGCATCAGGCGGACCAGCAGCACACCGAACATTTTTCCTTCTGCCAATTCCGTCTGCCACCGGCGGTCCATTCCGGCAATCTGCTCCTGGACCAGACGAGCCGCCTCCACACAGAGTGGATGGGGCGTATAACAAAATGGAAATGTGAACCTCTCAGGAAGTTCACATTCTTGAATCATATGTGGAAAATGATGAATCATGTCCATATCGCCTTGCCTTACTGGATCGGCTGGTATTTCTTCTTGATCTCCGGCAGCTTCGCGGACAGCTGGTCGATTCTTCTCCGGTCACTTGGATGGGTACTGAGCATCTCCGGGACTTTTCCTTTCCCTGCCGCCGCCATCTTCTTCCAGAACTTCAAGGAAGCATCTACATCATAACCTGCCAGGCGCATGAGAATCACGCCGATGTGGTCCGCTTCCAGTTCGTGTTTTCGGGAAAACGGGAGCATGATGCCCAACTGGGCACCCATTCCATAGGCTTCTCCGACGATGGTGCGGACGGCTGCACTCTTGTTGTCCAGAGACATGTTGATCAACTGTGATCCCATCTGGGCGATGAGCTGCTGGCTCATTCTCTCGTTGCTGTGCTTCGCGACTGCGTGGGCGACTTCATGCCCCAGGACCACCGCCAGTTCGTCGTCGGACTGTATCAGTTCCAACAGGCCTTCGTACACGACAATCTTGCCTCCCGGCATGCAAAAGGCGTTCAACTGAGAATCCCGGACCAAATTGAATTCCCAGGAGAAGTTTCGGATCTCCTTCTCCAGTCCTGTCATTTTCAGATAGGCTTCGGTGGCGGCGGCTATCTTCCTGCCGACCCGGTACACCTGCTGTTTTCCATTGACATTCAAGCTCTTCGGTGCGGTCCTGATGAAATCATGATATTGCACCTTGCTCGCTGTCAGAATTTCGTGGTTGGAGACGAGCATCATCTGCTTCCTGCCACTGATGGGAGCGGTGGCGCAACTGACCAATATGCCGGTCATCAGAATCAGAGAAAGAATTTTTCTGAACATGGACATTGCAATCTAGGTTTCTGTACGTATTTAGTAACTGAATTTCACGCCGAAGAAGAAGCTTCTTGGCATTCCCGGTCCATAGACATAGGCAGAATCTCGGCTCCAGCCCTTGTCAAAATCTTTTTGGAAGGCATTGAACATATTCTTGACACCCAGGCTGATTTCCATTCCGACGGATTCATATATCTTGGTGTCGTATGTCAGTTTCATGTCCAGCGTAAAGAAGGACGGAGTTTCGACGGCTTCCGCCACCCTCTGATAAGGTCCCTCTTGAATCGCTCCTTTTCCTACCAGCATAGAACCGGTGTAAGTTCCTGTCAAAGCGGCGGAGAAGTGTTTGAGCGGATGGGTCTGTGCCGTAAAGTAACCATAGAAATCCGGTGTTCGGAGCACTCTCTGTTCTGCGGGCGCATCTTCATCCCAAACAACTGGTTTTGTATAACGGCTCTTCTGGTAAGTCAGACCACCCTGGAACTGCAATAACTTATTGTAGGCGAACTTCGCTTCCAGATTAGCGCCATAGACATTGGCGCCATAGGCATTGTACCTTTCCTGCACCAAATTGCCATTCTCATCTTCATCCTTTATCTTTCTGTAAGCAAATACATCGTTCAGACGGGTGTAGAATCCTTCGACCAGGAAATTGGTCTGCCATTCACCAAAATTCCAATACATGTCAGAGGACAGACTCACGCTATGTGACTTCTCCTCTTTCAACCCATCGGCCATTCTGGTAACAACACGGCCACCACCGACCAGTTTCACATGCAAGTCTTCGTCAAAAATCTGAGGGGCGCGGAACCCACTGGAATAACTGGCTCTCAGATTGAAATGATGGTTCGGATTGAAACGGAAATTGACTCTCGGAGAGAAGACAGGATGATCCAGCAGAGAATGCTTGTCCAATCTGGCCCCCAACAGGAAAGTAAATTTCTTGTTGGTCCATTCATTCTGTCCATACAGGCTCATGATATTCACATTCTGCCTGGTCTGGGTATTGTACCCCAGCACAATATCTTTCAGATTATCTCGATTGTATTCCAAGCCCACTGTAAGATTGGCCGGCATGAACCACAACTTGTCAAAATTATGGACATATTGTGCACCGCCGACCAGGGTCAGGCCGCTGGTCTTGCCATAGGCCTTGCGGGCTTCGGCAATCGCCTCCTCCGTATTGGTCTCTCCGGTTCCACCATAGAAACTTTTGCGCTTGGTGTCCTGGAAGGAGAAGAATATATCCAGCCAGTTCTTCTGGTCAAGGGAGTTCCAGTCGTAATTCAGACTGCCGCCATTGATATTATGCTCCACCTGCTCTGCGATATTGGCCTCATGGGCCGGACAGTCCAGAAGGTTACCTCCTCTTCGGAATTCGCTCATCCCGTGATATTCTGCCACCAGTTTGGAGTGGGAGTTGATCTTGAAGAAAGAGCGCATGCCCACAGTCTTGTTGTCCAGCAGAGGCAATTCAGTGTATCCGTCCTTGTCCAGGTCAAATCCGTTCCGATGATGGTTCTGACCATATACATAGAAGCCCATATTGTTGTCTTCGGTCACGATGGACGCATTGAGCATGGTGTTGTTGTCAAAAGAATTGAAACCGCCGATGGCTGATATGTCGTGGGAAAAAGCAGCGGAATTGCGGACTGGTTCCTTGGTGAGCACGTTGATGGTGCCGCCGATGGCAGATGCGCCATAAAGTGCTGAACCGCCACCACGGACGACTTCCACCCTATCTACCATGTTGGCAGGAATCTGCTCCAGACCATAGACTCCGTTCAAGGCAGAGAAGATAGGTTTGGAATCAATCAGGATCTGGGAATAATGTCCATCCAGACCATTGATGCGGACCTGGCTGAAACCGCAATTCTGACAATTGTCTTCCACCCTGACACCCGGCTGGAAATTCAGGCCCTGCGCCAGACAGGCAGAATGAGTCACTTCCAGCAGTTTGGAATCCAGCACGTTGACAATGTTCGGTGCCATGTTCCTCAAAGTCGCGCTTCGGTTGGCGGTCACCACCACTTCATTGAGGGCCATACGGTCTTCCACCAGCTCGAAATTGAGTTCGAGGGTTGAATTCTTTCTGAGAGTGACTTCTTTCTGTACGGGACAATAACCGACGCAGCTCACTTCAAGAACCGCTTTTCCGACTGGCAGATTCTTCAGGAAATAATGACCGGTAGCATCTGTCATGGTGGAAATATTGTATTCTTTTATAAAGACAGTAATGTAAGGAAGATGTTCTCTCGTCGCCTTGTCAATCACATGACCATAGATGTTGGCATCCGTATCAATCCGGTCCGTATAGTCACTGACCACTGCCGGATGCTCGTTTGCAACTGCTTCCACAGACATCGCGTTCATCGGCAAACAAAAGATAGAAGACAATAGAAATACCTTGATTCCCTTTTTCATATTTATCATATATTTCCAAATTATTCAACAAGGCGCAAATTTAATTGAAAAATAAACTTATCGCAAAATAATTGACCGACATGGCTGAAAAATCCCTATATTTAGGGATATCAACACTATACTATCATGAGACCTTATCTTCTGAGATTCTGCGGAATCTGTATCCTCACGACCTGCCTGCAGTTATTGTTTCCAAGCCTTTCATCCGCCTGTACAGGCATCACACTCAAGACAACAGATGGTCATTCCATTCTGGCTCGTACCGTAGAATGGGGCAGCAGCGAAAATAACAGTTCCTATGTCATTGTGCCGAGAGGCTGCACCCAGCAATCCTATCTGATGGGTATGCGGAAAGAAGGCATGACGTTCAAAGCCCAATACGGCTATGTCGGCCTTGCGGTGGAAAGTCCCGAATTTGTCATTGAAGGATTGAATGAGAAGGGATTGTCCGTCGGACTGTTCTATTTCCCGAATTACGGGGATTACGGAACGATCACGAAAAAAGACGAGAAACGGACCATTTCTGACATGCAATTCTGCTCCTGGATTCTGGGCAGCTGCCAGAATGTGGAGGAGGTCCGCGCCAAACTTTCCAAAGTCCACGTCACCGCCATCGATCCGAGAGCATCCACGGTCCATTGGAGAGCGGCAGACCCCTCCGGCAAACAGATTGTGATTGAACTGATTGACGGGGAATTCAAGGTATATGACAATCCGCTGGGCGTACTTACCAATGCTCCGGATTTTCCTTGGCAGATCACCAACCTCAACAATTACATCAATCTGAGCGCCGGCACCGTTGCGCCACGCAGCTTTGGTGGCCTCGAGTTGAGTTCTTTCGGAGCTGGATCCGCCCAAATCGGTCTGCCGGGAGACATCACTCCGGCTTCCCGTTTCGTCAGGGCCGCCTTCTATCAGACGACCGCCCCTATTCCCGAGAATACACAGAAAGGAGTGATGGCAGCGTTCCACATCCTGAACAATTTCGACATTCCGATTGGCGCCGAATTCGCAGACCGGAAGGTGCCGGTAGACATGCCATCTGCCACCCAATGGACTTCCGCTTCCGACCTGTGCGGACGAAAAGTCTATTTCAGGACCATGCACAACAGCCAGATACGTATGATCGATCTGGGCAAGATTGACTTTGCCCACACCGACTATCAATGCCGTCCGTTGGACCAGATCAAAGCAGAGTCCATCCTCGAGCTGAACTAGGCTTCCGACTTCTCCAGGCGCTGCTCATACTGGTTCAGGGCTTCTGCCATCAGATTACGTCCGAGTTCTGAGATCTGTTCGGCCTTGGCGTAATCTGATATTTCACCGAAAGCGTCGAACGGCATGTTCACCATGACATCACAAGGATAAAGTTCCTTCATCAGACGAGCATTATTATGAATCATCAATGAAAAACTGCGCCCCAAAATGCTAAAATAATTTGCATCCGGATCAAAGTCATTTTCGTCACGGGCACTTTCTTCGATACGTTTCTTGAGAACTCGATGTCCAAATTTGCCGGCCATCTTCATCTTGTCCACCAATTTGATGGTGTCGTCGTGAACAATCTTCTCCCAAAGCACTCCACCCTCCGCCTTGATTTCATTGGAAGCCTTGATCTTTTCATTCTCTTCAAAGGCATCTTCTGCTACTATCTGACGCATTTCTTCCACATCAACATCATTTACATCGAACCCGACCAAAATGTCATGGCCATTTCTCTCCACACGATTGAGCGGGATCGGGTTCACGATACCCCCATCCACCAGCGTACGGAGTCCCAATTTGACCGGACGGAAAAGAGAAGGGATGGACATGGAGGCTCGAATCGCCTCAAAGAGACTCCCCTTCTCAAAAACCACTTCCTCTCCTGTATACAGATCCGTGGCCACTGCCTTATAAGGCAAATCCAACTCTTCTATATCCACATCTGGAACAATCCCCTTCAGAGCCTCAATCACCTTGTCTCCTTTTACAAGGGAATTGCGGCTGAAGGCAATGTCCATCAACCTGATCACTTTCCAGTTATCCAGAGAATACATCCAATTCCGGACCTCCTCCAATTTTCCAGCCGCATACATTCCTCCAATCAACGCCCCCATTGAAGTACCGGCAACAGAAGTGATCTGATAACCACGTGATACCAGTTCCTCAATGGCACCAATATAGGCGAATCCGCGTGGGCCACCACTTGATAAAACCAAAGCTACATCCTTTGAAGCCATAACAATTCGATATTTAAATACATGGAATCTGACAATAACATATTTGGCAAGTTACAAAAAATGATACAGAACCCCGAAAGTTTTTTTCAAACTTTCGGGGTTCTGCTTAAAATACGTCTCTTTTTACTGATCTATGATATGGGATCACTAAAATTTGACATTCAATTTCTCCTCCACCTCTTCTTTGGCAAGATCACGTGTACAGAAGAACCAGTCATAGCAATGCAATTCTCCGCTCTTGTTCTCCATTCTCTCCTTGGCAACACCACAAGAACCTGCTGGAGGGACAATTACCTCAACTCCCGGTTTCCAATCTGCTGGAAGTGCAACACCAAAAGCATCGCAAGTCTGGAGGCCGACCAACACTCTCTTGATTTCTTCGAAATTTCTACCCAAACTGAGAGGATAGTACATAATAGTACGGATAACATCATTCTGATCAATAAAGAAGACCGCACGAACTGCGGAAGTGGTACTCTCACCTGGCTGAATCATACCATATTTGCCGGCAACTTCCATCTTGATATCTTCGATCAACGGGAATTTCACCTCCATATTGCTCATGCCTCTGAAGTCGATTTTCTCCTTGATGGTACGGAGCCATGCAATATGGCTATGGATACCATCTACTGAAAGTCCGACCAGCTGGCAATTGAGAGCTTCAAACTCCTGAGCCATTTTGGCAAAGGTCATAAACTCAGAAGTACATACTGGAGTGAAATCGGCCGGATGACTGAAAAGAATCTTCCATTTTCCCTTGAAATCAGATGGGAAGTGGATGGTACCCTGGGTGGTCACAGCTGTAAATTCAGGAGCCTTCTCGCCTATACGAGGCATGACGTTAATATTCGTGTTCAAATTCATGTTTTCCATAATCAATAATATTTTTTAGTTTATATTCTGTCTTTCGT
>JAHHQQ010000014.1 GCA_020026275.1 Bacteroidales bacterium | reverse complement strand
GGAGACGAGGTCGGTCGGGATGCCGAGGTTGAGGCCGTCTTTGACGCGTTCGAGGTAGCCTTTGGCTTCGCTGATGGCTTGGTAGTGGCAGTAGTTGGTCCCCAGGGTCTGGTTGCCGGAGCCAATCTTGTTTTTCATCTGGACGACGAGCAGGCCTGCCCCTTTTTCGCAATCGGTTTCGGGCTGGTCGGGGAGGGGGCGGTCTGGCCTCGGTGGGGGTGTTTACGAAAAATCCGGGCAAGCCGTTGTTGGGTGTTGTCCGGATTTTGAAATGTGTATAATTGTCTGATCGTCAGTAGGGTAGTTACTTTCCGATGCAGAAGTGTTCAAAGATGTTGCCCAATATTTCGGAGCAGTCGATGATGCCGAGGATGCTGCCGAGTTTGCCGAGGCCTTCGCGGAGGTCTTGGGAGACGAGGTCGGTCGGGATGCCGAGGTTGAGGCCGTCTTTGACGCGTTCGAGGCAGCCTCTGGCTTCGCTGAGGGCCTGGTAGTGGCGGTAGTTGGTGACGAGGGTCTGGTTGCCGGAGCCGATCTTGTTTTTCATCTGGGCGACGAGCAGGCCTGCCACTTTTTCGCAATCGGTTTCGCTTTGGGCGGAAATCAGCAGGAGGGTGGCCGGCTTACCGGTAGCGGTCTGTCCAAGTCCGGCCGTAGCAGGAGCGCCAGAACTAGCGCCCGTAGCACTGTCAGCGCCAGAATCAGCACCAGCAACCACAGCGCCAGCACCATCGACCACGTTCATCTCGATGCCGGCTTCGCTGAAGACGGCGAGGACTTCTTTCCGGGCGCGCTCCACCACTTCCTGGGCGTAGAAATCTATTTTGTTCAGGAGCAGGAGCAGCTGCTGGCTCGAAAAATCAACTTTGGACAGGAGCATGGCGGTGGCTTCCGCGAGGTCGTCCATGCCGCAGTCCAGCACGCCGATGATGACGTCGGCTTCGGAAATTTTCTTGAAGGTACGGTCAATGCCGATTTTCTCCACGACATCTTCCGCATCGCGGATTCCGGCCGTGTCAATGAAACGGAAGAGGATGCCGTCCATGTTGACAGTCTCTTCGATGGTGTCACGAGTGGTACCGGCGACGGAAGAGACGATGGCGCGGTCTTCGTGCAGGAGACTGTTCAGCAAGGTACTCTTACCAGCATTTGCCGGACCGGCGATAGCGACCGGGACACCGTTGCGGATGGCATTTCCCAGCTTGAAAGATTTGACCAGCTTGTCAATGTGCGCAAGAGCCTTGTCCAGGACGGCGTTCAGCTTGCTCCGGTCTGCAAATTCGACATCTTCTTCGCTGAAATCCAGTTCCAGCTCCATGAGGGAGGTCATTTCCAGCAACTGGGCGCGCAATTCCTGCAACTCTTTGGAGAAGCCTCCACGTAGTTGGCTGATGGCGACTTTGTGGGCGGCGGCCCCTTCGGATGCGATAAGGTCCGCAACCGATTCAGCCTGTGCCAGGTCCATCTTGCCGTTGATGAAGGCCCGTTTGGTGAACTCACCATGCTCCGCAATCCGAAGCCCCTCACCGATGAACAATTCAATGATCTTGTCCACGATGTAGGACGAGGCATGGCAGGAAATCTCAATGGAATCTTCCCCTGTGTAGGAATGAGGCTCCCGGAAAACGCTGACCAGCACGTCGTCAAGAGGACTGCCGTCAGGTAGGGAAATGGTGCCGAACTTGACCCGACCGCCAGGAGAATCGGCAAGCGTGCCGTTGCGGAAATCAATGATCCGGTCACCGGCCTCCATACTGAGCGGACCGCTGATTCGGATGACGGAAATGGCGCCTGTGCCGGGAACGGTGGCAGGAGCGATGATGGTATCTTCAAATTTCATAGCCGTTACATTTTGGGGGCGGCAGGAGTGGCGGAAGGGACTCCTCATGAGGAAAAGCCCTGTCGGAATCAGCCGTGCCGGCCCATCAATACGATAGTGAAAGTATATATTTTTCTGCAATCCGGCAAATAATATTTATCTTTGATGAAAAGAAAGCGTGTGCGGTGCACCTGTCGCGAAGAGGACGGAAAGCCCACTTGAGTACGGACAGCCGGGCCCGCATATGCGAAATGTTTATGTCCAGATAGATATATGGAAAGAAGATTTTTTAGGATCCTGCTCCTTTTGACAGGAAGCATATTGCTGATGACGGCCTGCGGCCGGCGGAATTCCACCAGGAAAGTGATCGGAGGGGCCGATGCCGAAACCTCCATCGTCCTCCAGGAAAACCGCAAGACCGGTTCCGCCGCCCTGAAGGCGGAAGAGTTCACAGTGCCGAGCGTTCCTTCCTATCTGCAGGAACCGGCAGCGCAGGCAGAATTCATTTCCCGGCATTTTTGGGACAATCTGGACATGACGGACAGCACCATGATCAGCCGGAACAGCCGGGCGATCGTAGAATATATAGGTATATTGGAGCAGCTGCCTCTGGAAAAGGGAGTCGCCGCCCTGGATGCGCTGCTCAAGAAGACGGAGCCACATGAGGAAGTCAGCGCTTATTTCCTCGGTAAGCTCAAACTGCTGCTGATGGACCCGAATTCCCCGATCCGCAACGACGAACTGTACGAGCCGGTCTGTCGCTTCATCATAGCCCATGCCTCCGAACTGGATTCCGAAAAGTTCCAGGCGGAACTGGAGCTGAAATTCATCCAGATGAACCGTAGAGGAACCGTCGCCAATGATTTCGTGGCCAGAGACCGCAGCGGCCGGAACGTCCGCATGCACAAGGTCATGAGCCCCTATACACTCGTCGTCTTCTTCAATCCGGATTGTCATGGCTGCGATGAAAGCATGGCCTATCTCAAGGCTTCAGCCGTCTTGAACTCCGCACCGGTCAAGGCTCAGCTCAAAGTGGTGGCGGTCTATGTGGACCAGTCGCCCGACATCTGGGAACGCGCCAAGGACATGATTCCGGAAGACTGGATCTGCCTTTGGGACCAGGAAGGCCGTCTGAGACAGAACGAAGTGTACGACCTCAAGGCCATACCGACCTTGTTCCTGCTGGATGCGGAAAAGAGGGTGCTGCTGAAAGATGCGACCCTTCCGGGCGTCGAAAATTACTTCGTCCAGCTGTTCGGCGCACAATAAAACATTTTATGGAAAAATAGTGGAATAAATTTCTCGGACAAGTTTGAAATTACATCCTTTTTTATATAATTTTGCGAGAATCAAAATATCTATCCCAATGGAAAAAAGAATTGGAGCAACGCTTCGTTTACAGAATGGAATGGAATTCAGAGGCTGGTCTTTCGGATACGATAAGCCATGCGATGGGGAAGTTGTTTTCTCAACTGCAATGGTCGGTTATCCAGAGAGCTTGACTGATCCCTCCTATTCTGGACAAATTTTATGTGTGACCTATCCTTTGATAGGTAATTACGGAGTTCCTGATGAAGGACTTACAGTTGAAGGTATTTCTAAAAACTTTGAATCGGAGAAAATATGGGTTCGTGGCCTTGTTATCTCCGATTATTCGTATCATTACAGCCACTGGGATGCTGTAAAGAGTCTTGACGAATGGTTGAAGGAGCAGAAAATACCTGGAATTTACGGAATAGACACTAGGGAGCTGACCAAAGTCATCAGAGAAAATGGCAACATGCTCGGTGTCATTGTACCTGATGGCGGTATAAAGGAATTTCCGGTACCGGATCCGAATACAATCAATCAAGTGGCCATTGTCAGCTGTAAGGAACCTGTCACTTATGGTGATGGCGAAAAGAAGGTCGTGGCTGTTGACTGCGGTATCCAGCACAATGTGATGAGATGTCTGGTCAACAGGGGAGTGCAGGTGATCCGTGTGCCTTGGGATTATGATTTCAGTACTTCGGAATATGACGGACTGCTCATTTCTTCAGGTCCGGGCAATCCTGAATCCTGTCAGGCAACGGTCAATCATATTGCCGCTGCTCTTCAAGGAGACAAACCTGTCTTTGGAATTGGTATGGGCTGTGAACTGCTTGCCAAAGCGGCCGGCGCTTCCACCTACAAGTTGAAATATGGACACAGAAGCCATAATCAGCCAGTGAGGATTGTGGGCATGAACAGATGTATCATCACTTCCCAGAATCACGGCTATTCAATAGACGATTCCACTTTGGGAACGGGCTGGGAGCCTTGGTTCATCAATATGAATGATGGTACCAACGAAGGTATCAGACATTCTTCCAAGCCGTTCTGCGGTGTCCTGTTCTATCCGGATGCAGAGATCGGTGAAACCGAAACATCATTTTTGATTGAACATTTTATCAGTAAGCTATGAGAGACCAAAATATAAAGAAAGTTCTAATTCTGGGTTCCGGTGCACTTAAGATTGGTCAGGCCGGAGAGTTTGATTATTCTGGAAGCCAGGCCCTGAAGGCATTGAGAGAGGAAGGTATCGAATCAGTGCTGATAAATCCTAATATTGCAACCGTCCAGACCTCCGAAGGCGTCGCAGACAAGATCTACTTCCTGCCGGTCACTCCGTATTTCGTTGAGAAAGTCATTGAGAAAGAGCATCCTCAGGGTATTCTCCTTTCATTTGGAGGACAGACTGCATTGAACTGTGGTGTCGAATTGTATCGTACCAAAGTTCTTGAGAAGCACAATGTCAAAGTGCTCGGTACTTCTGTGCAGTCTATCATGGATACGGAGGACAGGGAATTATTTATCGGCAAGTTGGACGAAATCAGTGTGAAGACAATCAAGTCCTATCCAGCCGAATCTCTTGCTGAGGCTAAAGAAGCTGCTGCCAAGTTGGGCTATCCACTGATTGTCAGAGCCGCTTACGCTTTGGGTGGTCTCGGTTCCGGTTTCTGTGACAATGAGCAGGAGTTGGTGGAACTTTGCGAGAAAGCCTTCTCCTTCTCTCCACAGGTACTCGTCGAGAAATCCCTGAAGGGTTGGAAGGAAATTGAATACGAAGTAGTTCGTGATAAATACAACAACTGCTTGACAGTCTGCAATATGGAGAACTTCGACCCACTCGGAATCCACACCGGAGAGAGTATCGTGGTCGCTCCTTGCCAGACTTTGACCAACAAAGACTCCAGCTTCTTGAGAGAGCTGGCACTGAAAATCGCGCGTCAGGTGGGAATCGTCGGTGAGTGCAACGTACAGTTCGCTTACGACCCGGATTCCATGGATTACAGGGTCATCGAGGTGAATGCCCGTCTGAGCCGTTCATCCGCCCTCGCTTCCAAGGCAACCGGTTATCCGCTGGCATTCATCGCCGCCAAACTGGGACTCGGTTACGGCCTCTTCGAATTGAAGAACTCTGTGACCAAGACCACTCCTGCCTTCTATGAGCCGGCATTGGACTATGTGGTCTGCAAGATTCCTCGTTGGGACCTTTCCAAATTCCACGGCGTTTCCCGTAAGATCGGTTCCAGCATGAAATCTGTCGGTGAGGTCATGTCCATCGGACGTACCTTCGAGGAAGCCATCCAGAAAGGTCTGAGAATGATCGGACAGGGTGCACACGGTTTCGTCGGCAACAAGGAATTCAAGGTGGAGGATGTGGACCAGGCGCTGAGAGAGCCTACAGACAGACGTATCTTCGTCATCTCCAAGGCAATGCATCAGGCCGGCTACACTGTAGACCAGATCCATGATCTGACTAAGATCGACAAATGGTTCCTGAACAAACTCGAGAACCTGGTGACGACCTTTGACGACCTGGCTCAGTATTCTGAGGTGGAGCAAGTTCCTGCAGACCTGCTCAGACTGGCAAAACAGCAGGGTTTCTCTGATTTCCAGATTCAGAGAGCCATCTACAAGGACAATGAGCACTTGCGTGAGCTTCAGGACAAAGTCAGAAACTACCGTAAGTCATTGGGCATTGTCCCTGTTGTAAAACAGATCGATACGCTGGCCGGTGAATTTGCCGCTTCTGCCAACTATCTGTATTTGACCTACAACGGCACTTACAATGACATTGTATATGAAAACGACAAGAAATCAGTCATTATCCTTGGTTCCGGTGCCTACCGTATCGGCAGTTCCGTAGAGTTTGACTGGTGTTCCGTAACTTGTCTGAAGACCATCCGTCAGCAGGGATATCGCGGTGTCCTCATCAACTACAACCCTGAGACCGTCTCTACAGACTATGACATGTGCGACCGTCTCTATTTTGATGAGCTTACTTTCGAGAGAGTGATGGATATCTATGAACTGGAAAATCCTCATGGCGTAGTCGTATCCGTGGGCGGTCAGATTCCAAACAACCTGGCCATGCGTCTGGATGCCAACCATGTTCCAATTTTGGGTACTCAGGCCAAGGACATCGACAATGCGGAAGACAGACATAAGTTTTCCAGCATTGTCGACCAGTTGGAAGTCGATCAGCCGGAGTGGAAGGAATTGACCACCATGGAGGAAGTGGACCAGTTTATCCAGAAAGTGGGTTTCCCTGTTCTGGTCCGCCCGTCTTATGTCCTTTCAGGTGCTGCGATGAACGTCTGCTATGACGAAGAAAAATTGCGTCAGTTCCTTTCATTGGCTGCCAATGTTTCTCCTGAGCATCCGGTTGTCATTACCCAGTACATTTCCAGATGTAAGGAGATTGAATTTGATGCAGTTGCCGATAATGGCGAAATCATTGCTTATGCGATTTCTGAGCATATCGAATATGCTGGTGTCCATTCAGGCGATGCCACCATCCAGTTCCCGCCTCAGAAATTGTATGTGGAGACTGTCAGAAGAATAAAGAAGATTGCCCGCAAGATTGCAGGTGCTCTTCATATTTCCGGTCCGTTCAACATCCAGTTCCTTGCCAAGGAGAATGCGATCAAGGTGATCGAGTGTAACCTGAGAGCTTCCAGAAGTTTCCCATTCGTTTCCAAGGTCCTGAAGATCAACTTCATCGAGTTGGCTACCAAGGTAATGCTGGGACTCCACCCATCTGCACCGCAGAAGAGTGCGTTCGACCTGGACTATGTAGGTGTCAAATCCTCCCAATTCTCTTTCGCACGTTTGGAAGAAGCTGACCCTATGCTGGGTGTGGACATGTCTTCTACCGGTGAAGTGGGCTGTGTCGGTGATGACCTGAACGAGGCGCTGTTGAAATCTGTGCTTTCTGTCGGCAACAATATCCCTAAGAAGAGAATTCTTCTGTCTACAGGTGACGCTCTCCAGAAAGCAGATATGCTCAATGCCTGCAAGCTGCTTGCACAGAGAGGTTACGAACTTTACGCTACAGCAAGCACCTACAAATATTTCATTGAGAACAGCATTCCATGTAATCGTGTCCTCTGGCCAAGTGAGGTGGAGAACCCTAATTTCAAGGGTCGCTTCACCCCAGTTCTGGAACTGATTCAGAACAAGCAGGTGGATATGGTCATTAATATTCCGAAGGACTTTTCACATGAGGAGTTGGACAATGGTTACAAGGTACGTCGTGCGGCAATTGATTTCAATATTCCGCTATTTACCAACGCTCGTCTGGCAGTCGCCTTCATCCGCGCTTTCTGTGCGATGAGCATTGACGATATTCAGATCAAGGCTTGGGACGAGTATTAGTCTGAAGTCTTTGAGAGGTCTCCGTCCTCAATCAATAAATAAGAAGAGGGAAATCATCTTGATTTGACAACCAGAAGTTGTTTGGTCAATATTGATCAGGATGCCTTCTTGGAAGGCAGTGAAGCTCGGTATTTGATATGCCTTCCAAAAGTTTGACAGTTAATCTTGATCAAGAGGCATTCTTAGCTTGGAAAAGGCCCGGTATTGTACCGGGCCTTTTCCATCCAGCCTCAGCTTGATCTTTTCGCTATTGCAGCGGCCGATGTGTTTCACGAGTTCTTTTGAGGAACCGCTTCATTTCTCCGCATTTCACCACGCTGCTCTCCGCTGATTCACATTGTCCCATGCAGTCCCGCATGTAACCTACATTGTTCTATACTGTCCCACCTGACCAGCACAGCTCCACATTGTCCCACTCCTGCAAATGGAACAACGCATTCTTCTCGGAGGCTTCATTTCATCAAAAGAATGGAATAAACAGAAAAAAAGCCGCCCCAACTAAACAGACGGCTTTACGAAAAATTTAGGAGAGAAAATTCTTTTTTCTCACGATATGCCCTTACCTGTAGCAATAGGTTGTTCGAGTTATGCAAAGTGTTGTATATCATTGCGGAAGATAGGTTGCCAAATCATTGCCAATAGCATTCCATGACTCATCAGACTATTGAATACCAATCATTTGAAATCAAATGACAGATTTTTGATGAAAATATTGCATATATACTAGGAGAAGATCTGTGATGTCGTGTATAACAAAACCCCGGAAGTTTTTGTCTGACTTTCGGGGTTCAGTTTTGTCCAAGCGAATTTTATATTCAAGGAAAATAAGTTACATGATGACCGGTTCATTCTCTTTCGGCTTCTTGAAGAAGATGGCGAAGAGAATGGCCACTACCAGAGCAAAGCCGGCGAAGATGAACCATGGAGTCTGCCAGTCCGCTTGGAAGTTGCCAGCAAGCGGGTTGTAAACATAGTGATTCATGACAGCTTGGGCAGAAAGAGTTCCGATTGTCGCGCCGATTCCGTTGGTCATCAACATGAACAGACCTTGGGCACTGCTCTGGAACTTCTCAGAGGTTCTGGAATCAACGTAGAGAGCTCCAGAGATGTTGAAGAAGTCAAATGCGACACCATAAACTATCATGGACAGAATGAACATCCATATACCAGATCCGGTATCTCCGGTTCCGAGAAGACCGAAACGGAAAACCCAGGCAATCATGGAGATGAGCATCACTCTCTTGATGCCGAAAAGTTTCATGGCTACAGGAATCAAGAGGATTCCCAATGTTTCAGAAACCTGAGAAATGGAAATCAAGGCGTTTGGATTGTTGGCACCCCAACTATCAGCGAATTCAGGGAGAGAACTGAAGTGGGAAATGTAGGGACCTGCAAAACCATTGGTGATTTGCAGACAGATACCCAATAGCATGGAGAAGACAAAGAAGACGGCCATTTGTCTGTTCTTGAACAATTTGAAAGCTTCCAGACCGAAGATGTCGGAGACAGTGACTTTCTTGCCCCTGTTTTCAGGAGGGCAGTCAGGCAGAGTGAAGCAGTAGATCAGCATAATGAGACCGAGAATACCGGAAAGCATGAACTGATAGAGAGAATGCTGCATCTGCAGACCACCGATCTGTACGAAATTGACTGTCCACATGCTTGCAATGAAACCGACGGTGCCGAATACACGGATAGGGGGGAAATCTTTGACGGTATCATGACCGGTCTTGAGCAGAATCTTGAATGCGACAGAGTTGGACAGGGCGATGGTTGGCATATAGAACGCCACACTTAGGGAATAGAGAGTGAAAAGAGGCCCGAAGGCAACATCATCTCCTGCATTTAGAGCATAGAAGGAGGCTCCAATCATGAATAGACCTGCAAGACCATGACAGATTCCCAGAAGTTTCTGGGCGGAAATCATTCTGTCTGCCAAAGCGCCCATAATGGCTGGCATGAAGATGGAAACGATACCTTGCATGGCATAGAAAAGTCCAATCTTCTCGGCGAGGCCAACTCTTGCCAGAAAGTTTCCCATGGAAGTCAGATAGGCACCCCATACAGCCCACTGTATGAAGTTCATCAGAATCAATCTGAATTTAATTGACTTATTGTTCATTATAAAGAAGTTTTAATATTTATTTATTCGTTAATTAGTCGAAAGTGAATGACAAATATACGAGAATTTCTATAACTTTTTGCTATATTTGAAGACTAAAAGGAATACTATGGATTTTGTCAAAATAGCTCAAGACCCTCAGTCTAGTGCAAGATGCGGTATCATTACCACAGACCATGGCCAGATTGAAACTCCGATTTTCATGCCGGTGGGAACCGTCGGTTCGGTAAAGGGAATATATCATAGAGATCTGAAGGAAGATATAGAAGCTCAGATCATATTGGGAAATACGTATCACCTCTATCTGCGTCCGGGACTGGAGACTCTGAAGGCGGCTGGAGGTCTGCACAAGTTCATTTCATGGGATCGTCCCATCTTGACGGACAGCGGTGGCTTTCAGGTTTTTTCCCTGACCCCGATTCGTAAACTGACCAAAGATGGGTGTACTTTTGCATCCCATATTGACGGATCCAGACATATCTTCACACCAGAGAACAATGTGGATACCCAGCGTATTATCGGTGCCGACATCATGATGGCACTGGATGAATGCTGTCCTGGTGATGCTGATTTCAAGTATGCCAAGAAATCATTGGAACTCACTCAGTCTTGGCTGGAAAGATATATCCGGCATTTCGACGAGACAGAACCTCTGTATGGTCATAGCCAGACTGTTTTTCCAATTGTACAGGGATGTGTCTATCCTGAACTCAGAAAAAGAGCTGTTGAACATGCCTTGTCCTTCAACCGTGAAGGTTATGCAATTGGTGGTCTTGCAGTGGGAGAGCCTACGGAGCAAATGTATGAAATGCTGGAACTGGTCTGCCCGCTCCTGCCGGATGACAAGCCGCGCTATCTGATGGGAGTAGGTACTCCTGCCAATATTCTGGAAGGCATTGAAAGAGGTGTAGATATGTTTGATTGTGTCATGCCGACCAGAAACGGACGCAACGGGATGCTCTTTACATGGAACGGAATCATGAATATGCGCAATAAAAAATGGGCCAATGATTTTTCACCATTGGATCCGGACGGCGCTTCGTTCGTGGATACCTATTATACCAAAGCTTATCTACGTCATCTTTTCGTGGCAGGAGAAATGTTCGCTGCCATGATTGCCAGCGAACACAACCTTGCTTTCTATCTCGATCTCGTCAAGAAAGCCAAGGAGCATATCAAAGCAGGGGACTTCAAGGCTTGGAAAGATGTTGCCGTCAAGAAGATTACAGCCAGATTGTAGCAATAAGAATTGAAGCTTATGGATTTACGTCCTAGAAAACTAGATGTTTATATAGTCAAGAAGTTCATCTCGACATTCTTGGTCATGCTTCTGCTGATTATCGGTATCGTGATCATTTTTGATATCAGTGAGAAGATTGATGATTTTGTGGCAAAGGAAGCCCCGTTGCGTGAAATCATATTCAGTTATTATATGAACTTCATACCGTATTTCATGAATATGTTCAGTCCTTTGTTCGTGTTCATTACGGTTATCTTCTTTACATCCCGAATGGCGGCGAATTCGGAAATCGTGGCCATTTTGTCGTGTGGTATCAGTTTCCACCGTTTTGTGATGCCCTATATCTTTTCGGCCGCACTGATTGCCCTCTTCTCACTAGGTATGAACCTGTATGTCATACCCAATGCCAATGCAGTCCGACATGTATTTGAGGCAAAATACACGAAGAAACGTGCCGCACCAGAAGGAAAGAATATTCACTATCAGCTGTCTCCTGGACAGTTTGTCTATGTGCAATCTTTCAGCAAATGGAACAATACTGCCTATAAGTTTACCTTGGAAGAGGTCAAGGACAACGAACTGGTATCCAAAGTGACGGCGGACAGAGCTGTCTGGGACAGTACCTTCGGCGGCTGGACCTTGAAGAAATATTTCATCAGACAATATAATGAGGGAAGCCTCAAAGACAATATCCGTACTGGAGACCAGCTGGATACCGTCATCAACCTGACGATTGATGATTTCTACAGGAAGAACAATACGGTCCAGGACCTCCCTTATGGAGAATTGAGAGAATTGATCAAGATGCAGAAGATGAGAGGAGATGCTACTGTCCAATATTCTCTCATCGAGGAACATCAGAGATGGGCGGTCCCATTTTCTGCATTTATCCTAACTATTATGGGAGTGGCTCTGTCCTCGCGTAAGAAGCGTGGCGGAATTGGATGGAATCTGGCCATTGGCATCGCACTTAGTTTTTCCTATATCTTATTCATGAAATTCAGCCAGATGTTCGTCTATACAGGAACATTGCCGCCTTTTGTGGCCATCTGGTTGCCAAATATCTTATTTTCGATAATCACGGCCTTCCTTTACAAGATTGCGCCAAAGTAATAACACCTGATAAATCAATAACGTTATGAAAGTTAAAATTGTGAACAAGTCTTGTCACAGACTTCCTGAATACGCTACGGAGAAATCTGCTGGCGTTGATCTGAGAGCTGATATTCTTGATCCGATCAAACTGGATCCTATGGAAAGGACGCTTGTCCCGACAGGTATCCATATTCAACTGCCTGACGGATACGAAGCTCAAGTCAGACCAAGAAGCGGTCTTGCAATCAAATATGGCATTTCGGTTGTCAATGCTCCTGGAACGATTGATTCCGACTATACTGGAGAAATTAAGGTAGTTCTCATCAATTTGTCCAAAGAACCTTTTCTGATCAATCCTGGCGAGCGCATTGCCCAGATGGTTTTCTCTCGATATGAGAAGGCCGAATGGGAAGAAGTGAAGGAATTGGAGGAGACTGCCCGTGGAGAAGGGGGCTTCGGCAGCACCGGACGGTAAAATATAATCATTTAGTATAAGAACCCTCTGGTAGATACTGGAGGGTTATTGCTTGAAATATAGTTCAATTAAATGGAAATCAGTACTTTATATTCTTTTTTCAAAGAATCTTCAGGAGTTGGTACAGACACCAGAATCTTGAAAGAAGGTCAGATGTTCATCGCACTCAAAGGCGATAATTTCGATGGCAATGCCTATGCCCTCCAGGCTTTGGCGGCTGGCGCACGCTATGCTGTGGTCAATGCTGGTACAGAAGCCGCTGAGAGTGGATGTGAAGGAATCCTGGTAGTGGAAGATACTATGAAAGCCCTTGCTGAACTGGGACGCTATCACCGGGAACATGTTTTAGGTGAAGGCCGGCATCTTCCAGTCATCGCTCTGACAGGAACAAATGGCAAGACGACCACCAAAGAATTGATATATAGTGTATTGTCTTCCAAATACAAGGTTTGCGCCACTCAAGGTAACCTCAACAATGATATTGGAGTCCCTCTATCTCTTCTCAAGATCACGGCAGATACAGAACTCGCAGTCATTGAGATGGGGGCCAATCATCCAAATGACATCGAGAAACTGGTACAGGTATGTGAACCGGATTATGGCCTTATTACCAATGTCGGGAAGGCCCATCTCCTCGGTTTCGGCAGTCTCGAAGGAGTGGGCCGCGCCAAGGGGAAACTCTATGATTACCTCATCCAGCATGACGGAAAAATTTTTTACAATGCCGATGACGCACTTCTGAAGGATATGTTGATTGTACGTAAAGCTTCCCAGGCAGTCGAAACCATCCCATATGGAACCCGTTACTGGAAATCTGAAATACTTCCGGCAGACACCAAATGTCCATATCTCAGATTGACTTTGCCTGTTGCACCACTTTCTCACAGGAATACCGATGAAGAACTTCTTGTAGAGACACAGTTGGTCGGAAGTTACAATGCCAACAATGTAGCGGCCGCTATTGCTGTTGGTCTTTATTTTGGAGTTTCGCTTTCCGAGGCTTTGATGGCCATTGCTCGTTTTGTTCCCTCCAATAATCGTTCACAGCTCTCCCATACGGAGCACAATACATTGATCATAGATGCTTACAATGCTAATCCTACTAGCATGAAGGCGGCATTGGATAATTTTGAGCAGATGGAGGATGAAAACAAAATCATTTTGATGGGAAATATGGGGGAATTGGGACATGATTCTCTCAAGGAACACCGCAATCTCCTGGCCCGTCTCAAATCTATGGAAGCGAAGAAAATTGCTCTGGTAGGTGCCGAATTCCAGAAGGCTCTGGACGAAGATGGGGGGGCTGACAATATCCGCTATTTTGCCACTTCTTCAGACTTGGCTGTCTATCTCGGAGAGGAGCCGCTGGAGTCTTGTCTGATTCTTGTCAAAGGCTCCCGTTCCACTGCCATGGAAAAAGTGATTCCACTGTTGTAGGATATTGAGAAAAAAGACTGAAAAAATCGTGTCATATTTTGACACGATTTTTATATGGCATGCAATGTGGCTCTTTCTTTGAATAATTTCTGAATTAACAGTCTGGTCAGAAAACCGAAGATGCAGCCATAAGCGATACCGATGAAACCTCCGACCAGAATGTCTCCAAAATAATGTTTTCCTACAAAAATCCGGCTGATTGCCACAAGGAAAGCCCAAAGTAGGATAAAGACCGCATATTTGTTGTATTTGAATTTCTTGTCGTTCTTGAACCCATAGATGGTCACGGCCGCCAGTCCGAAAGCATTGGCTGAATGGGCGGAGAAGAAACCGAACAGACTGCTTCTCCCCTCCAATATGTGTAAGCCTCCCGTCAGCATATCGGCATTGTAGCAAGGTCTTAACCGACCGATGCTGTATTTGAAAAGATTGGATGTCTGGTCACAGGCCGCAATAGTAAGTCCTACAGACAACATGACAATCAGCCCTTTCTTGAAACCCAGTCTGCGGAATACGAAATAAGCCATGATGGCATACATCGGAAACCACAACTCTTTCTTGGAAAGGAACATCATTATATTGTCGCTCAACCCTGAATGCAAATGATTGAGTGACAAGGTGATCACTTGATCCCACTGATGTAAAATCTCCCAGATCATTTATTGGACAATTTGAAGGATGTGAGGGATGACAATCAATCTTCTCTGTGGAGAGCATCCCAAAGTTCGTCTTTCAGTTCGCCGATTCCCAATCCGCTGACAGAACTGATGAATATATGCGGTATGCCTGATGGCAATTTCTTTTCAATCTTGGCCATCTGTTTTTCATCAATCATGTCGCATTTGGAGATGGCAAGGACCCTGTCTTTTGTCATCAGCTCCGGATTGTATTGCTGCAATTCGTTCAGAAGTACCTGATAGCCCTTGTTGATATCTTCTTCTTCCGCTGAAACCATAAACAGCAGAACGGAGTTGCGCTCAATATGTCTCAAGAATCGGAGACCGATTCCTTTTCCTTCATGAGCTCCTTCAATGATGCCAGGAATGTCCGCCATGACAAATGACTGGTCGTCATAGTAGGAAACGATACCCAAATTCGGTTCCAAAGTTGTAAAAGCGTAATTGGCTATCTTAGGTTTGGCCGAAGTGACAGCAGCCAGCAAGGTAGATTTTCCGGCATTCGGGAAACCTACCAGACCGACATCTGCCAAAACTTTCAATTCAAAGATGAACCAGTCTTCCTGACCGTCTTCTCCCGGTTGGGAATATCTCGGAGTCTGATTGGTCGCACTTTTGAAGTTGTTGTTGCCGAGTCCGCCACGACCACCTTTGCAAAGGATCCTTTCTTCTCCAGCTTCCATCATTTCAAAAAGGACTTCCTCCGTTTCGGCATTTTTCACTACCGTACCGACCGGAACATCGAGAATGATGTCCTGGCCCTGTTTGCCTTTCTTCAATGCCTCGCCACCGGATCCTCCGTGCTCTGCCCGGATGAATTTGCGGTATTTGAGATGGATCAATGTCCAGAACTGGGGGTTGGCTCTGAGGATGACGTGACCACCACGGCCACCGTCACCGCCATCCGGACCTCCCTTCGGAACATATTTGGCTCTGTGGAGATGAGTGGAACCTGCTCCTCCATGACCGGAGGCGCAGAAAATCTTTACATAGTCTATGAAATTGGATTCGGCCATATGATTTTCTAGAATTTGTTCATGAGATCAAAAATTCTGGTTCTGACTTCTTCAATATTGCCAGTACCATCTACTTCAGCATATTTTCCTGCTTTCTTGTAGAACTCGATGAGAGGTTCTGTTTTCTCATGATAGGTTTTGATCCTGTTGTTGACAATTTCTTCAGAAGCATCGTCCGCTCTGCCTTCAATAGAGGCTCTGTGTCTGATCCTTTCCATGATGAGACTGTCTGGAATCATAATGGATACGACGGAAGTGACACTTTCACCGGTCTTGGCAAGCATTTGGTCAAGTGACTCGGCCTGTGCAATGGTTCGTGGAAATCCATCCAGAAGGAAGCCTTCTACGTTTCTGACAGTTCTGAATTTGTTCTCAATCATGCCTTCCACTACCTCATCCGGTACCAATGAACCACTCTCGATGAGTGCTTTGGCTTGTTTTCCTAGTTCGCTGCCGGAGGCAATTTCGTTGCGGAGAAGTTCACCTGTAGAAATATGGCAAAGATTGAATTTCTCTACCATTGCTGTCGCCTGGGTGCCTTTTCCTGCACCTGGAGGTCCGAATAGAATGAAATATTTCATTTTGCTGTTGTTTTTATTGTTCCTTGATTACGTAAATGTCTTTGTAATTACGTCCAAGTTCATTATAGTCCAGTCCGAAACCTACTATGAAAGCATTGGGAATTTCCATGGCCACATAATCGAGCTGGATGTCCTTGTCGTACATATCCGGTTTCAGCAACATGGTACATATCTTGACATCTTCTGCTCCCATTTCGCGGATGATCCGGTCCAGAGCGACGATGGTATTGCCCGTGTCTACAATATCTTCCACTACAATCACTCTTTTTCCTTTCAGACTGCAGGTCGGTCCGAGAAGCTGCTTCACTTCGCCAGTAGATTCTGTTCCATTATAGGAGGACAGTTTCATGGAAGCGAATGCGCAATTGAAAGTCAGCCTCTTCATCAGTTCAGAGGTGAACATGATGGAACCGTTGAGAATGCAAAGGAGGACAGGAATGTCTGTACAACCCTCAAAATCTTTGTTCAATTTGTCAGCGACCTGGTCAATGGCCTCTTCAATCTTTTCATTAGGAATGAAAGTCTTGAATGTTTTGTCAAAAAGAGTAATCTCTTTCATAGTGCAATTATATATTTAGATTGCAAATTTAAGGATAAATTTTAACAAAATCTGTATTAAAAAAGATAAACTGAGGATACATTTGCTTTTATGAGCCAAAGGCACTCATTTAATTTGCACTTGCAATGCAAAAGATTGCAGGAGAAAAAAATGTGTCGGAAGGTTTTCATGTGGGCAAGCGTTTTCTTTATTCTATTGGGCGGAGGCTTTTCTTTGCTGGCTCAAGATGATGGGGAGGAAAAAAATATTCTGTCTTCTATTGTCATGTTGGCAGGTGCAGGAGAAGAAGAATCCTTGTGCCAGGAGGTGCTGGACCGTTTCGAAAGATGGTATGAGCGACCTTTGGCCATCAATTTCTCTTCTTCGCAGAAACTGCTCGCATCCGGTCTGTTCTCTCCTTATCAGGTCGCTGTCATAGAAGATTATCGTCATCGTGAAGGGGACATCTTTTCCATTATGGAATTGGCATGTCTCGATGGATTCAATTTGTCTCTTGCGCAAGCATTGGAGCCTTTTCTTTCTTTTGCATCAGGCGGTCTGGATGTAGATGGTGGAAGGAAATTTTCAGAAGGAAAGATGAGCTTGCAGGGCGGATGGAGCACAAAGGGCTGGTCTGAAGCTCTAAAGTTCCGATATGTCCATCGGAAGAGATGGGAGATGGGTTTGGCTCTTTCCAATCGTCCGGGGCAACCTCTGTATCCGATTGGATCTGTGGGCGGGCATTGGACCTGGCATGGCCGGTCGCATCTCAATCAGTTGGTATTGGGAGATTTCAATGCACGGTTTGGTCAAGGACTGGGGCTTTGGAGCGGCTTTTCGTTGCATGGATTGAGAGGGAGTTCTTCATTTTGCCGTCGTCCTTCTGGGATTACTCCTTCGGTTTCTTGTTCTGGTTCCAATTTCTGTGGGCTGGCGGCTGAATTCAGTTGGGGACGGTGGTTTTTTTCTTCTGCTTTGACCTGCCCGTCATTCCGTCCTTGGATGGAGGGGAAGTCTCCGTTGGACAAGACCCTGCTGCCACTTGTGAACATTTCCCGTTATGGGAGAAATGGACAGATAGGCCTGACCGCTTTTTCTGAACTGGGCGGACAAGATGTCGGGGGACGTGCGGCAATGGATTTCAGGTATAGTTTCAGATGGTGTTCTTGGTGGGGCGAACTGGCGTTTGACTGGCTGAACCGTTCACTGGGCGGTCTGGTGGGGGGGACGCTGCCGCTGGGATACAAGAGGAGTGTGTCTTGGATCGCAAGAGGATATCCTGCCCGATTCATAACGGAATATGCTTCTTCTGTCACCTCCGCATCTCGTCCGTTGGACGAGTGGGGAATCGGTGGGGGACTGGAGTGGGATTCGCAGATGCTGACCTTGGATTGGGCCTGGCATCCCGTGGCGCAGGAGCAGGTGGTGAAGGCCTATTATTCCGGGGGGTGGAATTGGGGCCGTGGCATTTCGTTGGGAGTCCGCCTGACGGACCAATGGAAGGAAAATGCGCCTGGGAAGTACTGCAACCGGGTGGGCGGACGACTGGACTGGAAGTGGGAAGGTGAACGTTTCCTGTCTTCGTGGCGGCTGGAGGCGGCTCATTCGGAGGAGTGGGGACTGCTGTCCTATGTGGAGCTGGGGTATCGGGATGCCCGGTGCTCTGCTTTCTTGCGAACCGCTCTTTTCCGGGTGGACCGTTGGGCAGACCGGATCTATGTCTATGAAAGGGATTTTCCGGGCAGTTTCAACGTGCCTGTCTGCTATGGACGTGGAGGGTCGGTTTCCGGCTTGGCAAGTTACCGGTTCCGCTGGGGACGTGAAAGCCTGAAAGTCTATCTGAGAGGGGGATTGCGGCTGTTCTCCAGCAAAAGCGAAAAGCCCGGAAGAGCCGAGCTTAAAGTGCAATGCGTCTATTCATTTTAACAGGAATTTTCCAGTTGGAAAAGGTGTCTGGATGAAAGTTTTTGTTAATGGGAGAGGAGTCCATCCTTCTCGGAAGGTCTTTTGTCTGAAAGAAACTTCCAGTTGACTGGATCAGTCAAAATAGTCTTCAAAATTGTTGGAATCGGCAAGTGAGTCTGCCTTGGCTTTTTGAACTGTCGCGATACTGTCAACTTTAGCCTTGCGTGCAATGGTGTCAGCTTTGGCTTTGCGTGCGATAGCTTTTGCTCTGGCCGCCTTGGCCGCTTCTTCTTCTTGCTTTAGAGCATTGATTTTTTCCAGACTATCTGCCTCTGCCTGTTTTGCGATCAGGGCGAGACTATCTGCCTGGCGGTTGGCTCTAAAAATGCTATCTGCGACAGCTCTTGCGCGGCGATTGGCCAGACTGTCCTTGACGGCTTGTTCTCTGGCCTTCTTTTGCGCTTCCAGCGAAACGTTCTTGACCGGCATTGGTTTTTTCTTCATGGCTCCACGTTTGTAGATGATGAGCCGCTGTCCGATACGCAAGTTGTTGTTCTTCATATGATTCCACTTTCGGATATCACTTACTTTCACTTTGTACCGGGTAGCAATCCTTCCTAGATAATCGCCTTTCTTGACACGGTAGACAATTCTTTCCGTCTCGTAGGCGGAACCGGTATTGCGTATGTTCTCCAGTACGGTCGGGTTGAAGAGTTCCTTGGCACGATGGCTGTAGAGCGTATCTTCCTGAGCGATGAATTCGGCTGTGAAACGGGATGGAATTCTCAAGACATATTCCTTGTCCTTGCCCGGAATGATGTCGTGGACAAATTGAGGATTGAGTCCACGCAGTGTCTCGACGGAGATGCCCGTCAAATCAGCAATTTGCTGGAAATGCAGGTTCTTTTTGATATGGAATGTATCTATATGGACAGGAGTGCTGATTTTTTTAGGTTTCAGGCCACATTGGTCTTTGTAGGTGAAGGCATACATGGCACCGACGAAGGCCGGTACATATCCACGGGTTTCTCTTGGAAGATAATCATAGATGTTCCAGAAGTCTTTGTTGTTGCCGCATCTGCGGATGGCCTTGTTGACATTGCCTGAACCGCAGTTGTAGGAGGAGATGGCCAAATTCCAGTCTCCAAATACACGATAGGCATCTTTCAGATATCGGGCGGCCGCATCGGCGGATTTGACCGGATCCAGTCTTTCATCCACGAAGGAATTGATGATGAGCCCGTAGGACTTGGCCGTATGGTACATGAACTGCCACATTCCTTTGGCACCGGCTCTGGAAACGGCGGTTGGATTCAACGCTGATTCTATGACCGCCATATATTTTAGTTCTTCCGGCATGTCATAACGGTTGAAGGTCTCCTCAAATATCGGGAAATAATATTCTGCCAAGCCGAGCATTTCTGCCATTTTGGTTGGCATTTTCTCGGAATAGAGAATCATGTAGTTCTTGACTGTCTCGTTGTAGGGCAGAGTGATGGGGGAATTCATCTTGTCCAGTCTTTCAATATAGACTTTGTCCGGGGTCTTGGAGGTGAAGCGGATGGAATCCATATTGTAGTCGAAATATTCCGCCATCTTCTTGGATGCATTCCGATGGATATACCATACGTTAAGCAGACTGTCTGTGATATGTGGAGTATAGATGAAATCAGAAGTTTCACCGGAATTGATGAGTTCGTCTTCATATTGGAAGGTCCTGCTCAGACTGTCCTGATAATCGAGCAGGAACATGTAGTCGTTGACCAGATTGTTGAGGGAGTCAAGCTGTCTCTTCAGCTTGATGTTCTCCTGTTCTATTTTTTTTGTCTTCTTGCTCTTGAAGATCTGTGCGTCTGCCCGGAAAGGACTGGCCAATTGGAACAAGAAAAGCAATGCCATTGAAATGGCTGTCAAACTATGTACTCTTTTCATATTCTGTCCTGGACTCCGGCAACGGGAAGTCCTGTTGAATTAAAACTGTCTAGAAAGTAAATCTTATTCGGAGCCCGAGTCCGTTCATTCCTGATCCTGGGATGGAAGAAGTGGAAGTGTGGAGGGCATAATTGTGGGGGGTGGTCGTGGCAGTCTGCACCTCGTCTGTGATGACTGCCGGACCTATGTTCATGGCAATGTTGTCCGTCAGCTCAAAATTCTGCATGTAGGCAAAGACATTGGCGTCAATGACCTGAAGCAAATAGAATCCGACCAATGCTACGATGGAGTAATCTCGATATCTTCTATAGACGTTCCTGTAGTACAAGGCTCTGTCTGCCGAGATGGGGCCGTCATAATTGGGGTCGGTGGTTGCTTCATTATGTATCCTTTTGAATCTCAAGTAGTTGGTGTTGTTGTTCTCCAGAAAGAAGGCTGAACCGAGCAAGCCGGAGTAGTAGATTGGGATTTTCCAGTACTCCTTGTTGTAGGCCTGTCCCAATCCTGGAAGCAGGATGGAATAGAGGGTTGCCTTGCCAGGGTTGGGGTAGTCATCTTTCTTGTAGTTGACTACACCGTCCAGCATAGTCAGCCAATAGGCAAGTCCTGTACCCGCAAAACACCAGTTGCTCACATGTTGGAAATGTTTGTTTCCTGTCTGTTTCCATTTGACACGGTAAGCGATGCCGCAACCTGCGGTTGCTGCCAAAGAACCGTAGATTATGGGCAATTTCCAATATTGCCGGTTGTAGATCTGTTCTCCTCCGATGAAGATGGCGGAACCGGCTGCTACGACACCGATTTTGGATTCGTGCTTGTGGGCAAGTCCTCCGAAATAGTCTTTGAATGTAAACACAACGTCGGCACTGTCCTTCTGGGTAGTGTCGGCGGGATTGTTATAGTTCTGCTTGAACGCCTTGTCTTTGAACTGTGCCTGTGCATCGGGGGCGAAGGTCGTCATGCAAAGGAACAAGAGAGTCCAGGAAAATATTTTCGATAGAATTCTATCCATTTTTAATCAGTTGCTGTTAGGGCTTGGAATATGCCGGAACTTATAAGTTGGCTTCTTCCAGGGCATTCAGGAATTTTTCGATTTCTTCATCAGATTCGAAATGGATGGTCATGGAGCCTTTTCCATTGTTGTTCCGCTTCAGACTGATGTCGTTGGTGAAAAATTTCCCCATATGCTCCAATACTTTGTAGTAATGGTCTGGAAGAGTCTGTTCTTTTTGTTTCTTTTCCTTTGCCGTGTCATTCAGTTTGTGGATTTTTTCTTCCAACTGACGAACAGAAAGGTCATTCTTGATGACGAGGTCGCACAGTTCGTCCTGAAGGTCCTGGTTGTCAAGACTCAGCAGAACTTTTGCATGCCCTACACTGAGCAGACCGACTTTCAAGTCATGCTGCACTTTTGCAGGCAATTTGAGCAGCCGGAGGTAGTTGGTGACGGAAGCGCGCTTCTTTCCCACTCTCTCCGCCATTTTTTCTTGAGTGAGACTGCACTCCTCAATCAGGCGCTGATAGCTCATCGCCACCTCAATCGGGTCCAGATTCTCACGCTGGATGTTCTCGACAATGGCCATCTCCAGCATGCCCTGATCGTTGGCATCCCGGATATAGGCAGGAATCATGTCCATTCCGGCCAGCCTGCAGGCACGGTAACGTCTTTCTCCACTGATGATCTGGTATTTGTTCTCGCTCTTTTTTCTGACAGTAATAGGCTGGATGAGACCAAAACTGCGGATGGAATCTGCTAATTCGTTGAGGGCATCCTGATCAAATGACATCCTGGGCTGGAAAGGATTCGGCTCAATCATGTCCATCGGAATGCGCAGGATGTCAGAAGTGTCCTGGCTTTCTTTTGTGCCCACGATTTCCTTGTTGATGTATCCTACAGGTTTCTTGCGCAGATCGTCTACATTGACATCTCCGAACAAGGCCTTTATTCCGTTTCCCAATACGTCTCTTTGTGTTTTGCTCATATATATTGTCAGTCTAAATTTCAATCAGTTTGCAGGTGTTTCCGCTCATGCCACATCTGTTTATGCCATCCCGTTCTTTTCCAGCACTTCTTTGGCAAGGCTCAGATAGTTGTTGGTGCCTGTACTCATCACATCATACAAGACAATCGGTTTGCCGTGAGAAGGAGCTTCGCTCAAGCGGATGTTCCTCTGTATGATGGTCTGGAATACCATGTCTTGAAAATGTTCTCGCAGTTCCTTGACCACTTGCGCATGCACCTTGGTCCTGCCATCAAACATTGTGATGATGAAGCCTTCGATGGAAAGGTCTGGATTGACACCGTTCTGCACTATACGGATGGTCTGGAGAAGTTTGCCCAGACCTTCCAATGCAAAGAATTCTGGCTGCACCGGAATGATGACCGAATCTGCTGCTGTCAAAGAATTGACAGTGATGAGTCCCAGGGACGGGGAACAGTCGATGATGATGAAATCGTATTGGTCTCGGATAGGTGCCAGAGCCTTCTTCAGGATAGATTCGCGCTCAGAGGTGTCCAGCATCTCAATTTCCGCTCCGACCAAGTTGATGTTGGAGGGAATCAAGTGCAGATTGTCCATTTCTGTCTGGATGAGGGCATCCTGGATGTCAAGTTCTCCAATCATGATTTCATAGAGCGTCCTGTTCTGACTTTCTTCTGGAGAAAAGTTGAGGCCGGAAGAGGTGTTGGCCTGCGGATCCGCATCAATTACCAGTACTTTCTTCTCCAGTACAGCAAGAGAAGCGGCAAGATTGATGGCGGTAGTGGTTTTTCCAACTCCACCCTTCTGATTCGAAATGGCTATTACTTTTCCCATAAACATGTCAGTTTTATCCTGGTGGATTCCAGGTCGTTATTTGGCAAATGTAACAATAATTTTGAATTGTCGCAGGTGATTCCACAAGAAGTTATCCACCATGTGGAACATTTGTTCCACGGCGGGCAATCTTTTTTCTAAATGGGATCCACATCGGTCGTGATATGTGCAGAATATCTCCTATCTTCCTCAAAATGAGTGAGACATGCTTTTAGCATTGATTTCCTTTCAGAGAGGGAACTGTCTCGGCGGAACGAGAGGCGGATGTGCCGGATAAACTTGTCGGATACCTTGTCCACGACGGGAGAGAAAGGAGGAATAATCTGGATGAAATCATTCTGTGCACCGGCAATGCCAACTTCTGGCGCCAAGCCGAATGTCTTGCATAGATTGATGTAGAGCGCGTCTGCCAGTTTCTGTAATCTCTCTTCATTCTGGTCTTTGAGGATGAGGTGGATGGTTCGTGTATAGGGCGGATAATTGAAAAGCTTCCTCTCTTCCAGGAAAGTGCCGATGATGTTGTGTTCACCATCGTTCTTTCCCATAATCTGCTGATAGACAGGATGGCCCGGCTGGGAAGTCTGGATGATGAAACGGCCTTTCCGGTTTCTTCGGGCGCATCTTCCTCGGAATTGTTCCAGCAACTGCAATGCCCGTTCGTCAGCCCTGAAATCTTCAATCCCCAACATGGCATCTGCCTGAAGCATGACAACCAGACTGAGATTCGGGAAATCCAGTCCTTTTGCGACAATCTGAGTCCCGATCAGAATGTCTGTCCTGCCTTCATAGAAAGATTGGATGGTCCTGGAGAGGTAGGCTTTGGAAGAAACTGTATCGCTGTCCAGTCGGGCGACGGAAGCCTCAGGGAACAGGGTCCGAACCTCTTCTTCCACTTTCTGCGTACCGCTGCCCATCGGTGTCAGACGCCCGTTGCAAAGGGTGCATCTGCCGTTGTATGCCTGAGAATAGCCACAGTGGTGACAAAGTAGCCGTCCGGTTGCCTTATGATAACTCAAGGTGACATTGCAATGCGGGCAGTGAGGGATATTCCCACATTGTTCGCATTGGACAATAGGGGAATAGGCTCTTCTGGAACGCAGGATGACCACTTGTTCCCCAGCGGTCAGGGTCTGGCGGATCTGCTCGATCAGCTTGAAAGAGAAGAGGCCCTTCATGCCTCGTTTCTTCCGCTCTGCCAGCGTGTCGATGATGGTGACTTCCGCACTGTCAGCCTCGTAGTATTTTTCGGCCAGATAGACTTCAGTGTATCTGCCTTTCTCACAGTTGTAGAGCGATTCCAGTGATGGAGTGGCGCTGCCCAGGATGATATGGCTGTGGAAAATGCCGGCCATGACCACGGCGACGTCCCTTCCGTTGTATCTCGGATTGCTGTCCTGCTGCTTGTAGGAGGAATCGTGCTCTTCGTCCACGATGATGAGCCCCAATTGACGGTGCGGCAGGAAGATGGCAGAACGGGTGCCCATGACAATGTAGCCCTCTCCAGTCTGGAGCCTTTCGGCGATGCGGTAACGCTCTGCCGTCGTTTGGCTGGAGTTGAAGCTGAGCAGCTTGTCGCCGAACGCTTCGCGCAGACGATAGGCCAGCTGGTTGCCCATCAGAATTTCCGGTACCAGATAGAGGACATTCTTCCCTTGACGCAGACATTCCGCTGCCAGGCGAATGTAGATTTCCGTCTTGCCGGAACCGGTCACTCCGTTCAGGAGAACAATCCGGTGTTGTTGGAAAGCTTCTTCAATCTGGGTACAGGCCTGGCTCTGGGCAGGGGACAGCTTCAGGTCCAGCTGCTCTTCCGGAGACGAAGTCCGGGCAACCGCCGGTGCAATGCCTGATCCCAGCTCTTTTTCTGCCCGAAGGCGTGCCGCCTGTTCCTCCAGATCCTTGATTTCCTGCTCCAACAGAGCAATCCGCCTCTCTTTCTTGGCCACGGCCAACGCCTCCTGCCGACGTAGAATCCGCTCTTCTAGCCTGGCCAGCTTGCGACCGAGCAGCTGCACGGCCTTTTCCATTCTTTCCTGCTCCCTTTCCTGCATCCGGGCGGCAATCTGCTCTTGCTTGATCTTGATTCCAGGATAAGCTGTCTTGTAAACCTCCCCGATGCTGCATAGGTAATAGGAAGACAGGAACTCCCACAATTTCAGCTCCTCTTCGGTGATGGGCATGAGGTCTGTTTCGATCTCCTCAATGTCCAGAATCCTTTTGATCTGTTCCGGACGGGGAGTGTCGCCATTTGCCACTACCCCTATGTAGGAATGACGCGCAAAAGAGACCTTGACCCGAGTCCCCCTTTTCAGGGAAATGTTCATGTGGGGGAAGACCCCAGTCGTTGCGCCCGGTTCGGAGGTGCAGAACAGCTCCGGATGGATAAGGTATTCTTTCTCAACAAGTTCACGACTTGCCGAGTAGAAAGGCATCCAATCCAATTTGAGAGGCAGGATAACCTGTATGAAAATCTTGTCATCCATGAATTGCAAATTTATCAAAAAATATCTCAAAAAAGTTTGGAATGGGAAAAAATTTACCTATCTTTGCAATCCCGTTTGAGAAAACAATTCTCTTGTGGAAATACCAAATTGGTGCCATAGCTCAGTTGGTAGAGCAAAGGACTGAAAATCCTTGTGTCCCTAGTTCGATTCTCGGTGGCACCACAGAAAGAAGATTGCATTGCCGCAATCTTCTTTTTTCATATATATGTCGTCCTTCGTACTTGGATCGTCATATTCATCTGTTGTGTTTCTGCAGAAAGTTCCGAATCGAGGAAACTGACACAAGTTGCATTGCCCTCTTCAAAATAGATGAATTTTGGCATGGATTATGTGTTAATTAAAATAAAAGGACTGTCAAATTAAGGAGACTTATAAATTGTCACGTATTGCATTTGTCGGATAAGTTTAAATATATTTATTTGTCAGTCAATAATTTAAAATATTTTAACAGTCTGAAGAAGTCTAAAATGTCATTATTTTATACGTTTTATATTTCAATTTGAAATCATTTATTGTCGATTAAACGTTTTATGTGCAATACAATGCACCCGTTAAACGTTTTATTAGAAAACAAACCGGATTTTACAGTTGTTTCTTATAATTTTATATATTTGCAACTGCTTGAATATTAATATATTGGAATTATCTATTGAAAACAATTTGAAAATTTTCTAAAATAATGTTGAGATTTTTTGCAGGCAATTAGAAAAGAGCTATCTTTGCAATCGAGATGATGATAGAGTTCTTCTACATCAATCTCTATTGGTTATTAGTTTTAGTGTTATTAATTATGTGGTTAGTGTAAATATTCGCGCGTGAAGCGTCAAGATTTACGAAGTGAAAAGGTCCTGAGCAAGGTCCTTTTTTCTTTTATTTACCTGTCTCTGTGACAATCCCTTGTTTTTGCGGCACATCCGGAATTCTTGCCTTGATTTTTTTGAGAAAATGTATTTTTCTGTCCGGATTGATTTGCAAGGGAAGAAATTTTTCCTATATTTGCATTCCTGTTTGAGGAAATGCTCATTCAGAATTAATCTGGTGCCATAGCTCAGTTGGTAGAGCAAAGGACTGAAAATCCTTGTGTCCCTAGTTCGATTCTCGGTGGCACCACAGAAAGAAGATTGTCGCGATACAGTCTTCTTTTTTCTTTTTCGGCCCCAACCGTCTCTCAATAGAGTAGAATTCGTTCCCATCTAAATGTTTTTCCTCGATCCTGCTCATTTATATGCCATGGATGCGTAAACACTGCCTTGACCAACCGGTATCTAAACAAGATTTGCGAATAAACAAAATCCATAATACGACATAAATAATTGGAAACATTTTACTGTTTTCGACAATACAAAATCTATGGGTGACGCTGTCAATGGAGAGATGATGAGAGATGATGAGAGATTTTCGTCCATATATGCTTATTGGTGGGATGCCTCAATTTGTCAATGCCTATCTGGATTTCAATGATTATTCAGCAGTAGTATTCCTCCAGAATAAAGAATCGTTATCTTCTATATACAAAAGACGTCAGAAAAGATTAAGGATATTATATGCTTGCCAGTCTATAGGGCAGAGCTATTGTCATGTTGATTTAGGGAATGTCTCGAAAAGTTGAAAACCCTAGAATGAATCGATTGATAAAATGTCGAGTTTTTATCTCGGCGTAAAGAAATAAAGTTCCCCCGAACCGTTCAAAAAGGTAAAAGTCAGGATGATGAGCAAAAATTCTCATGATAAAAATACAAAATTTATCAGACATCCAACCAGAAATCGCATTCCCCTGTTGGCTCTAAAAAACAAGAAGCAGCCCAGTAAAGAGCTGATTTTATATGAAAATATCGCATGATCCTGAAAAACAAGGAAGTGAGAGTCACCGGAAGAAAAAGGAGCGGAATCATAGAGGCCGTTTTCCAAATTATTTGCTACCTTTCGGGAAACGCCCCTTTTTCGGGGCAGGAAATGAATCATATATGGATAACAAGAATAAAGAATTACTGATACTTATGGCCAAAACAGGTATCTTCTTTGCCCAGGCGGACGGCCAAGTGGACAAAAAAGAGCGTGAGGCTATTTCTGCTTTTCTGGACAATATGAATGATGAGATGGATCTGATGGAAGATGTTCCTGCCCTCATGAATCGGTATTTCTCCCAGAATTTGAGTCTGGACGATGTGGTGGCTGCCACAAATAGATATCTTGAAGGATATAATGAATTTGAACGGAAATCCTTGCTGAACAGTGTGAGTCGCTTCATAGAGAATGTGATTTCCGCAGATGGAGTCAAGTCCTTGGAAGAAAAGCAATTCTATCTGGGTTGGCAGCAACGACTGGGTTTGGTGAGCATAGATGTCAGCAAATACCAGCAGAACTATTCGGAAGATGATTTTTGGCGGAAATTGGGAAAATGTGCCAAGAAAGCTGGACTGAAGGTGGTTTATTCTGCCCTTCTCCTATATTATGTTTCTACAGACAAGAGTATCCCGGGCAATATCAAGGTGGCTATTTTCGGAGCGCTCGGCTATCTTATCCTGCCAATGGATCTTTTGCCGGATTTTATTCCAGGAATCGGTTTCGCTGATGATTTGGGTGCGCTTCTCGCTGTCTGTTCTTTGGTGAAAGGACATATTACTCCCGAAGTCGAAAAGAAGGCAAAAGCCAAACTTTCCGACTGGTTCGGTGTCTTTGATGAAAAGGATCTGGTACTTTAGCCGTTGGTGATCGCCACTTTGATGACCCCGTCTTCCCGGTTTTCGAACAGGCGGTAAGCCTCTTCAATCCGAGAAAGCGGATAGGTGTGCGTAATCATGGGAGTCGTATCAATCTTGCCTCCAGCGATGAGCTGGAGGATCTCTTCACAGTCGCAGCCGTCCACTCCACCGGTCTTGAACGTCAGGTTCTTTCCGTACATGTCTGGAAGCGGAAGAATCTGCGGCTGGTCATACAGTGCCACCACGGTCACAATCGCATTCGGACGGGCGCATTTCCAGGCCAGTTCGAAGGTTTCCGGAGCTCCGGCCACCTCAATGACCCGGTCCGCTCCGCCATGGTCGCTATGGGATAGGGTAAACTCCTCACATTCAGACGGATCCACGACAAGGACAGAAGGATAATGGGTGCGGATGAACTGGGCACGTCCCTCCGATTTTTCGCAGACGATGATCCGTTTCGGATGCTTCAGCAGGACACAGAGCAAGGTACAGATGCCGGTAGGCCCTGCGCCGATGATCAAGACGGTGTCTTCTTCTGAAATCTCCGAAATCCTTGCCGCCCAGAAACCGGTGGCCAGAATATCTCCTGTAAACAAGGCTTGCCGGTCGCTGACATTGTCCGGAATCCGTTTCAGTCCCTGGTCGGCGTAGGGAACCCGGACCAGTTCGGTCTGTCCTCCGTCAATCCGGCAGCCGAGCGCCCAGCCTCCATTGGAATCGCTGCAGTTGTTCACATAGCCATGCTTGCAGAACCAGCATTCTCCGCAGTAGGTCTCGACATTGACACAGACCCGGTCGCCCGGTCGTACGCTCCGTACCTCGGCACCGACCTCTTCGACCACACCGACCATCTCATGACCCACGGTAATGCCCGGCACCGCCCGAGGAACGGAACCGTGCTTGATATGCAGGTCGCTGGTGCAGATGCTGCCCAAAGTCACACGGACAATGGCATCGTGTCCGTCAATAAGTTGCGGCGCCGGTTTCTCAATGAGACCGAACTTGCCTTTTTCGAGGTAGGTATATGCTAACATGATCAGAATATTTTGAATGTTGGCAGTATTTTCAGAAAATACTGCCAACAGAATGTAAAAGTAGGAATAAGAATTGGACAAAGCACGTGTTCGGCAAGAATATTTCCCGAAAAGGGCGCATTTCATCTTTTTTCCGCCTGCGGCAAATAAAAATGTCAATTCCTTATTGTTATTTCCTCTCTCTTAGTATATTTGTCTGGGAGGGGAGGGAATGTCGCGAACTTGCCGTTGCAGAACATCCTTCTCCATTAAACATTGTTAGGAATATGCAGAGATTTAAATTTTTATGGCCGGTTTTGGCCATCTTTTTTTCTGGCGCAGTGACTGTAGGTTGTGGAAATGCCAGTGATGAAACTATCCAGACAGCAGATGAGATACAGCAATATTATGAAGTGGGAGAAGTCCGATTCAAGATGAACGAAGTGCCTGCCGCCACTTTCGGAATGGGCACACTCGCAGACGGCAGATTGCTGGTCGGATCGGACAACATCCATCAGGTGCTGATTGATTCCTATGCCATCAGCGAATATCCAGTCACCCAGGCTTTGTGGAAGGCCGTCATGGGATCCAACCCGAGTGCAGTCGAGGGCGACAAGTACCCTGTGGACAAGGTGGACCTCAAGGCTTGCCAGAAATTTGTCCAGAAACTTTCCAAGCTGACTGGCGTTCCGTTCTGTCTGCCGACAGAGGCCCAGTGGGAATATGCAGTGAACAACGGCTATGCCAAGTTCCTCAAGAAATCCAAAGAATGGACGGCCGACTCCTATGCCGCCGCTCCGGTGACTCCGCTTCTGGTCAATCCGAGAGTTCAGGAAAAAAACAGCAAGAACGTGGTGAGGACCGACGTGGAAAGAATGGAAGTGGCCGAATATACCAAAGCCGGCGCTCTGACTTTCAGACTGGCCGTCAACATGACCGGGAAATGTCCTGACGTCGTCGTCAAGATGATAGTGGACGAAAAGCCGGAGAGGGAACACAGCTGCAAGAACGAGACAATCGAAGTGAACGGCTGCAAGTTTGACATGGTGGCCGTCAAAGGCGGTTCCTTCTTCATGGGAGCCGGTGCCGAACAAGGCAATTATGCCGATAGGGATGAAAAACCGGTTTTGCTCGAGGAAGTAGAAGATTATGAGATTGGAAAATACGAAGTGACCGTCGGCTTGTGGCAGGCTGTCATGGGCTCTCTGCCATACGGCAATGACGAAAAGGAAAGAAATCTTCCTGTCGTCAATGTGTCCTGGTATCGTGCACAGGAGTTCATCATCCGTCTCAATGAATTGACCGGAAGAAAGTTCCGTCTTCCGACAGAAGCGGAATGGGAGTATGCTGCCAAAGGTGGCAGACAGGTGGCCAAATATCGTTTCGCCGGTGACAACAACCTCAAGATGGTGGGCGTCTATGCCAAGAATTCCAAATCCATCATCCAGCCGGTCGGCTCTTTCAAAGCCAATGAACTGCACCTTTATGACATGAGCGGCAATGTCTGGGAATGGTGTCAGGACCGTTTCTGCGAATACGGCTCACTGGCAATGCCTACTGAAATCCCTCTGTACATCATGAGAGGTGGCAGCGCCTCCAGCCCTTGGGAGGCCTGCCGTGTCACCAACCGCTCCAAAATCCCGGCTTCCAATGTCAAGAGCACATTCGGCTTCCGCCTGGCTCTGTAAATTTCTCGAAATTGGGAATCATGCAAGCAGTGCACATATCGTTGCCTTCCAGTGAGCAGAGAAGACTGGTGTTCTACCTGGCGATGGAAGAATACGTCGCACAGCATCTGGAACAGCTTCTGCCGGTCGGGGAAAACGGAGCCAGAGAGGCTTTCTTCCTCTGGCAAGTTCCTCCCACGGTCATCTTCGGCCGTAATCAGGTGATGGAAGCGGAGGTCAATCTGGACTATTGCAAGGCGCATCATATCCACCTCTTCCGCCGTAAAAGCGGAGGAGGTTGTGTTTATTCTGACATGGGCAACATCATGCTGTCCTATATTTCTGACAATACCGATGTCACTTCCTCCTTCGACATCTTCCTCCAGAAGGTGACGGATCTGCTGGCCGGGCTGGGACTGGACTCCAGACGCTCCGGAAGGAACGATGTCCTGATCGGCACCCGTAAGGTATCGGGCAACTCCCTTTTCCTTCTTCCTTGTGCCAGCATCGTGCACGGCACCCTTCTTTATCATACCGATTTTGAAGAGATGGCCCATGCCATCACCCCCTCCACTGCCAAAATTTCCAGCAAGGGGGTCGTTTCGGTGCGGCAGCACGTGACCAACGTCAAGGAAGAACTGGAGGCCCTGGAAGGGAAGTCCGCACAGGCTGAAGCCCTGTCGCAGAATCTGGAAGAGTTCAAATCCTACATCATCCGCTGCTTCTGCGGACAGGATGCCCCGGCAGGAGCTGCCGGAAATGATGATGTGGGCGGTTCCGCTCTTCGGGAATGGCAGCTGGACGAAGCGGATGTCCGCAAAATAGAGGAAATCGAGGCCACCTACCTGGATCCGGATTTCCTGAAAGGACGAAAACATGCCTACAGTCTGGAATTTTCCGGTCGGATTGAGCAAGTTGGTGAAGTAAAACTTGAAATCAAGATGGATTCTGACTATATTGAGCAATGTTGGCTGAGGGGAGACATCTTCCCTCTCAAAGATCAGCAGGATGAGGCCCTGACCGCACGTCTGGCCGGCTGTCCGCTAGACAAGGCGGAAGTGGAAAAAGCCTTGGCAGGGATGCCCCTGGAGGAATATGTACTGAACCTCCGAGTGCCCGACCTGCTGGCGCTCCTCTTCCCCGGACAATAGATAACCACGATGTACCTCCCTTGCAGCGTAGGACATCACTATGACACATAAACTGATAACTGATATGGAAGAAAATCTGAAGAGGACTTGTCTGTATGACAAGCATGTCGCATTAGGCGCCAAGATGAGTCCGTTCGCCGGCTATATGATGCCTATCCAATATTCCGGCATCGCAGACGAGCACAATGCGGTCCGCAATCATGTCGGCGTATTCGACGTCTCCCACATGGGAGAAATCTTTGTGAGCGGCAAGGATGCCGGCCGTTTCGTCAATCATGTATTCACCAACGATGTCAGCAGCCTGGAGGCCGGACAGACCCAATACGGCATGCTCCTGTACGAAGACGGCGGTACCGTGGACGACCTGCTGGTCTACAAGGAATTTGAACCGGACGCCTATCTCCTGGTGGTCAATGCCGCCAACGTGGACAAGGACTATGACTGGCTCTGCGCCCATGCCGAAGGATTTGACGTCAAGATCGACAATCAGTCCGAATCCTGGGGACAGCTGGCCCTGCAAGGACCGGAAGCCGAAAAAGTCATGCTGGACGTATTCGGGGCAGTCGATTCTGTCGCACTCGGATTCTATACTTTCCTGGACAAGGAATACGCCGGAATCCGGTACATCATCAGCCGTACCGGCTATACCGGAGAAGACGGTTTTGAGATTTATGCCGCTCCGGACGTAATTGTCCATCTGTGGCAGAAACTGATGGATGCCGGCGTGACTCCATGTGGCCTGGGTTGCCGCGACACGCTCCGCTTCGAAGCAGGTCTTCCTCTTTATGGAGATGAACTGAGCGCTGAAATCAGTCCGGTGATGGCCGGCCTCAGCATGTTCTGCAAACTGGACAAGGAAGAGTTCATCGGCAAAGAAGCCATCGCACAGCAGAAAGCGGAAGGAGCACCGCGCAAACTGGTCGGAATTGAATTGCGGGACCGTGCCATTCCGAGAGCCGGATATCCGGTAGAACTGGAAGACGGCACCCAGGTCGGCGTCGTGACCACCGGCTACCGTTCCATCACGCTGGACAAGAGCATCTGCTTCGCGCTGGTCGGAAAAGACTGGGCAAAACTGGGAACACCGCTTTGGATCCGCATCCACAAGAAGGTCTATCCGGGCACCGTGGTCAAGAAACGTTTCTACCAGCCGAAATACAAATAGAAGAATATCTGGAGCGTTCCAGAATCATACATAAGAATAACCAATCAAAAATTAAAACTAATAATTATGAGTAAGATCGTTGAAGGTTTGCTGTATAGCGAATCACATGAATGGGTCAAGGTGGAAGGCAATGTCGCTGTCATCGGCGTAACCGATTTCGCCCAGAAGGAAATGGGTGACATCACCTACGTGGACATGCCAGATGAGGAAGATGAGGTGACTGCAGAAGAAGAATTCGGCGCATTGGAAAGCGTCAAGGCTTCCAGTGAACTGTTCTCTCCAGTAAGCGGTGTCGTGAAAGAGGTCAACGGAGCTCTGGAAGACGAACCGGAACTGGTCAATCAGGACGCATTCGCCAACTGGATCATCAAGGTGGAAATGAGCGACCCGGCAGAATTGGAGACTCTTCTGGATGCGGCCGGATACAAAGAATTCATAAAAGAATAGAATCATGGGTGCATTTTCCTATTTCCCACACACTGAAGAGGATATCCGGAAAATGTTGGAACGCATAGGGGTCAATTCAATGGATGACCTCTATGCCGATGTTCCGAAGAAATTCCTCTACGACCGTGAGTACGATCTGCCGGACGCCCTGTCCGAGCAGGAGGTGAGGGACTATTTCTCCTCCCTCGACCAGATGAACACCCGACTGAAAGTTTTCGTGGGGCTGGGGGCCTATGACCACTACACCCCTTCAGTCGTTCCCTATATCCTTTCCCGTTCAGAATATCTGACAGCCTATACTCCTTATCAGGCTGAAATATCACAGGGTACCTTGCGCTACATCTTTGAATTCCAGAGTATCATCTGTGAACTGACCGGTATGGATGTGAGCAACGCTTCCATGTACGATGGAGCCACTGCAGCGGCAGAAGCGGCTGTCATGTCGCTTCATTGCACCAAGAAGAAGAGCCGCGTCCTTCTTTCCTCCACGCTTCTGCCGAATGTGATCAAAGTCGTCAGAACCTATGCCAAGTTCAGGGGATATGAAATCTCCCTACTGGCAGCGGAACAGGGACAGACCTCACTGGCAGCGCTCCAAAAGGAACTGGAACAAGGAGATGTCGCCGGAGTCATCGTGCCGGAACTCAACCGTTACGGCATCATTGAAGACTTCACGGGCTTTGCCGAAGCCATCCACGGCGCCGGAGCCCTCGCCATCGAATATTGTGACCCTTCTTCTCTGGCCGTGCTGCGCACCCCGGCAGAATGGGACTTCGATGTCGCTGTCGGAGACGGACAGTCTCTGGGCATTCCACTCTGCTATGGTGGACCGTATGTCGGCTTCATGGCCTGCCGGAAAGAATATCTCCGCAAACTGCCTGGCCGTATCGTCGGCGAAACCAAGGATGCCGAAGGCAAACGCTGCTTCGTCCTGACCCTCCAGGCCAGAGAACAGCACATCAAACGTGAAAGGGCCACCAGCAACATCTGCTCGAACCAGAGTCTCATGACTTTGTTCGTGACCGTCTATACCTCATTGATGGGACCTCAGGGACTGTACGACGTGAACAACGCATCCTATGGCGGCGCCCATTATCTTCATGACCGTCTGCTCCGGACCGGCAAATTTGAAGAGGTGTTCCCGGACCGTCCTTTCCTGAAGGAATTTGTCCTCAGACCATCCTGCGCGGTGGCTGACCTCCAGAAGAAACTGCTGGATGCCGGCTATTTCGCCGCTCTGGAGACCGAAGAAGGCTACGTCAGCTTCTGCGTGACGGAAAAGCATTCCAAAGAAGAAATTGATGCCCTGGTGGAATTGATAAAGGAGGTATGACATGAGATACTACGACAAACTTATTTTCGAATGCTCGAAAAAAGGAAGGAGAGGCTATTCTCTCCCTGTCAGGAAATACGAACGTACCCTGAAGGAATTGACTGCATCTTTGTGCAGGACACTTGCACTCGGTCTGCCTGAGGTGAGCGAAGTGGATGTCGTCAGACATTATACCAATCTTTCCCAGATGAATTTCGGCGTGGACACCGGATTCTATCCGCTGGGCAGCTGCACCATGAAATACAATCCCAAGATCAACGAGGAGATTGCTGCCATGCCGGGCTTCCAGGCCCTCCATCCATTGCAGCCGGCCGAAACGGTCCAAGGAACCTTGCGGATCTGCTATGAACTGGAACAGTCCCTGGCCGCCATCACCGGCATGGCCCATTTCACCCTGAATCCTTGTGCAGGAGCCCATGGTGAACTCACCGGTCTGATGATCATGCGCCAATACCACATGAGCCGCGGCGACTTCAAACGCACCAAGGTCATCGTACCGGACAGTGCACACGGAACCAACCCGGCCAGTGCCGCCGCCTGCGGTCTGGATGTAGTCGTGGTCAAGTCCAAAGAAAACGGCCTCATTGATGTGGAAGCCCTCAAACAGTTGCTCAACGATGAAGTGGCCGGCATCATGATGACCAATCCGAATACCCTGGGACTCTTTGAATCCGAAATCGATGCCATCGCCCGGCTCGTCCATGGATGTGGCGGTCTGCTCTATTACGATGGAGCCAATATGAATCCGCTGCTGGGCGTAGTCCGTCCAGGCGACATGGGCTTTGACATCATGCACCTCAATCTGCACAAGACCTTCTCCACCCCACACGGTGGCGGTGGACCCGGCTCCGGACCAGTCGGCGTCTGCGAACGGCTGCTCAAACACCTCCCGACTCCACGTGTGGAGAAATTGCAGGACGGCACCTTTACCGTATTGCACGAAAACGAGGAATCAGCCGGCCAGGTATCCGCATTCAACGGCCATTTCGGCATCTTGCTGAGAGCCTATTCCTACATTCTGATGCTCGGCAAGCAGAATCTGAAATACGCAGGACGCTTTGCGACCCTGTCTGCCAACTACATCAAGGAATCCCTCAAAGACTGCTACAAATTGCCGATCCCGTCCATTTGCAAACACGAATTTGTATTTGACGGACTCATTGACGACGGATCCAAAGTCGCCGGCGAAGGCAATGGCGCCACCACCCTGGATGTCGCCAAACGCCTCTTGGATTTCGGCTACCACGCTCCGACCATCTATTTCCCATTGCTCTTCCATCAGAGCATCATGATCGAGCCGACCGAGACCGAATCACTCGAGACCATGGACGATTTCATCGAGGTCATGCGCAAGATTGCCGCAGAAGCCGCCACCAATCCGTCCTATCTCAAGTCCGCCCCGCATAACGCGCCGATCCGCCGTCCAGATGAGACGACAGCAGCCCGTCAGCCGATATTGAAATATGCCGATGAAGCATCCGTCAACTAGAACAAGCAGCGTATGAAACTTACCATAATAGGTGCAGGCCCAGGAGGTTATGAAACCGCTGTAGCCGCATCCAGACAAGGACTGGAAGTCACCATCATCTCCGATGGCCCGGTCGGCGGCACCTGCCTGAATGAAGGATGCATCCCGACCAAGACCTTCTGCCGCAATGCAGAATTGTTGGAAGACCTGCACAAGTCCTCTGTATTCGGTCTGGAAGACCTGCAATACCGTTTCGATTTCCACAAAGTCGTGGAAAGGAAGAACGACGTAGTCAGCCAGCTCCGCAGCGGAGTGGAATTCCTTCTCGGAGGCAAGAACATCACCCTGGTCCAGGGCCGGGCCTCCCTGAAAGACATCCACACCGTAGTCGTCAACGGCGAGACCTATGTCTCCGACTATATCCTCATCGCCACCGGCTCCCATTCAGCCACTCTCCCCATTCCGGGAAATGACCATGTGGGCGTCATCACCTCCCGGGAAATCTTGGAGCTGGAGGAAGTGCCACCCCGTCTCTGCATCATCGGAGCCGGAGTCATCGGCCTGGAATTCGCCTCCATCTTCAAGAGCTTCGGCAGCGAAGTGACCGTGGTGGAATACTGCAAGAACATCCTGCCGCGATTTGACACGGATCTGACAAAACGACTGAAACAGACCCTGGCGAAACGAGGAATCCGCATCGAAACCGCCACTCAAGTACAAAGCATCGAAAGCGGAGAAGGCAAAGGCTTGAAGGTGAATTGTCTCCAGAAAGACAAAGCCTTTACCGTAGAAGCCGACAAAGTGCTGATGGCAGTAGGAAGACACCCGAACGTCCAGGCCCTGAATCTGGATGATCTGGGCATCGTCTATACCCCAAAAGGCATCCAGGTGGACCGGGACATGAGAACCAATGTCCCTTCCATCTTTGCAATAGGAGACGTGACGGGAGGCTTGATGTTGGCACATGCAGCTACCTTCCAAGGACTCAAAGCCATTTCCGCCATGATGAAGGAAAACGGACTGGAACCAGAAGTGGACGGCTCCAAAGTCGATCTGTCCATCGTACCGGCAGCCGTCTTCACCAATCCGGAGGCCGCCATCATCGGCTGGTCCGAAGATGACTGCAAAGACAAAGGCGTTCCTGTCAAGGTCCTCAAATCCTTTTTCCGAGCCAACGGAAAAGCCCTCAGCATGGATGAACCGGACGGCTTCTGCAAACTGATTGTCGCAGACACCAGCAAAGGAGGTGAACTCTCTCCGTTCGGACTGAAAGAACATCAGATTCTGGGCTGCCATCTCTTCGGAGCCCATGCCGCAGATCTGATCCAGGAAGTAGCCGTCATCATGAATGAAAAAGCCACGCTAGAACAATTCAGTGCCATCATTCACGCCCATCCAACCCTCGGCGAAGTCATCCAGAACGCACTGCACAGCTAGTCCCGTTCAGAAAGAAACATGACAAACAGATATGAAAGAGGAGCCACGTGACTCCTCTTTATTTTTCTCTATTAGTGCCCCAGAAGGAAATTGAAAAAGCGTAAACTGTTAAATATGAATGCGTTGCAAAATTGGTATTTCCCACTGGGTTTGAATTTGCCACCCACGGGGAAATCGAAAATATGCAAATGCTTGGAAATGAGTTACTTGTGAAATGGAAATTTCCCTCTGGTGGGAAAGACAGAATCTTTAAATTGGTGGAAAATGTAGACGATGACTGGCCGTTGAGAAATTCATTGAAATGCCGAACTGTATTTTATATCGTTGGGTGTTCTGCGATGTCGATACCGTGACAGTTCTTCCACTCTCATCTGTCTTTACCCGTTTCCCGTTAGAGTGTTCGCTTTATTTTTCTGTGAATGAGCACTCTCCAGTCGGAAATTTTAGAAATCTAAATTGTTGAATGTGAGGTTGTTGCAAAATTGGTATTTCCCACTGGGTTTGAATTTGCCACCCACGGGGAAATCGAAAATATGCAAATGCTTGGAAATGAGTTACTTGTGAAATGGAAATTTCCCTCTGGTGGGAAAGACAGAATCTTTAAATTGGTGGAAAATGTAGACGATGACTGGCCGTTGAGAAATTCATTGAAATGCCGAACTGTATTTTATATCGTTGGGTGTTCTGCGATGTCGATACCGTGACAGTTCTTCCACTCTCATCTGTCTTTACCCGTTTCCCGTTAGAGTGTTCGCTTTATTTTTCTGTGAATGAGCACTCTCCAGTCGGAAATTTTAGAAATCTAAATTGTTGAATGTGAGGTTGTTGCAAAATTTGCATTTCCCACTGGGTTTGAATTTGTCACCCACCCGGAAATCGAAAATATGCAAATGCTTGGAAATGAGATACTTGCTATATAGACATTTCCCGGTAGGGGGCAGGGGGCTTTTCTGGAAATTTGACTTGGTTTGCCGTTGGGGCGTTTCATCTTTGCATTTGCTCCAGATGCAGAATTTTATATAGTTGCTTTTCGGAGCAATGGTAAGTCAGCATCAATTTCTTTGCTACGGTTATCCTTTTGTGTAGATTCAGCGTCAGGAGATTTTCATGGCCATATAGCTCCTGGCTGATTTCTTTGGCATGTTCCCTGAGTTCAATATCTGTGACAGTCGCTCTGCTCTGAAATATTTCCATTTTGGCCAATTCCTCTTCTTGTCTTGATACCATGTGATATTCGAAGGATCGTTTGTTCTTAAAAATCTGTTCTACGAGCTGATAGTTCACGTAGCTGCCTGGCCAGATATATCCAGATGGGGTGATTAGCCAATTTTCCGGCAGGGGAAGCTGGCTTTTCAGAATTTTCCTCAAGTGATAGGGCTTCTGATTGGTTGGTTTCAAGCAGCTGGTGAGCATTTTCATTACTTTTTTTCCTCTGAAATACAGTATGCCGCTTGACCAAGGATAGTCTAGGGTCAGTTCTTCTTTTGAAATCAGTGAGGGGTTTCTTAGAACATAGGTAATTGATCTTTTCAGATAGTCTTCATTGTCGATATGGTGCAGTCCCCACTGAATAGGCCCAATGATTTTGGGGACTTTCCAGAGGTGGCGTCTTGTCATGTAAAATTGGGAGATGTACAATGCGAAGTCGCATGCATGTCCTTTGTTGCCATAGATTATGAAATGGAAGTGATTGTCCATCAGGCAGAAGGCTAGAAGATCTACTTGCTTTTTCAGCATGGCAAGGGCCAATATGTTCATTCCTTCGATGAATTCCTTTTGATCATGAAACAGAACGTCTGAGCTGGTTCCTTCTGAACATAGATGAAAAAAATGATCGGATGAATCGAATGATTCGTAGTCAAAAAATGCGGTGATGTGCGTTGTGACTTTTGAAACAGTTTTTGCCATATCTTTCGCCTCTAAAATTAAACTTTCTACACTATCAATCCGAAGATTGACTGGCTTGACTTTGTGGTCAATACGAAGATAGGAAAATCTTGTGACAAATTGATGTTGGAGGGGGGAGCTTTTGAGGGGGCTGCTGGTTTCTTTGGGCAAAATGACATTTCTTTTGGAAGGTGTATTTGACTTTTTGCCTGGAAAAGGGGCATCCAGGGGGAAATATGGAATTTGCAAACTGTTGAATATGAGACCTTTGCAAAATTGACATTTCCCACTGGGGCTGAATTTGCCACCCACGGGGAAATCGAAAATATGTAAGTGGTTGGAAATGAGTTCTTTGCGGAATGAGTATTTCCCGGTGGGGTGGGGAGTGTGCTCTTTGATGTGCGTGCCTGGGGTTTTCCGTGTGGGAAAAGTGTTGCCTGGTGTGGCGGATGGAGGGATATGACGGTCGGTCGTTTCGCGGGGTGAAGGGGGAATCCAGTGGGAAAAGGTGATTGGGGAAAGGTGATTGGGAAAAGGTGGTTGGGAAAAGGTGGTTGGGAAAAGGTGATTGGGGAAAGGTGATTGGGGAAAGGTGGTTGGGGAAAGGTGGTTGGGAAAGGTGATTGGGATTTCTGCAACAAAAAACTTGCCCAGTGGCGAATACACTGCGCTTTGGACTTTCGTGGAAAAGAATTTCTGTACTTAAAAAAAGTTTCTGGACCTTTGCGAATCTTTACAGTAGAATCAAGCTGCCGGCCATAATGGCGAAACCTAGAATTACTCCAATAATGCCCAGGTGGTGATGGCCGTATTTTTCGGTGCCGGGGAGGAGTTCATCGAAGGAAATGTAGATCATGATGCCGGAGACGAAGGCGAGGAGGGCGGCGTTGAGGGATGGAGTCCAGATGGTGCGGAGGAAGAGGTAACCGACGAGTGCTCCGATGGGTTCTGCCATGCCGGAGAGGAAGGAATAGACGAATGCTTTTTTGCGGTTGCCGGTGGCATAGAAGATGGGAACGGAAACGGCAATGCCTTCTGGAATGTTGTGGATGGCGATGGCTACCATGATGGGGATGGCGATTTCCATGTTGGTGAGGGCGGAGGCGAATGTGGCTAGTCCTTCCGGAAAATTATGAATGCCGATGGCCAGCGCCATCATGATTCCGGTGCGGCGCAGTCCCGAATGAGAGGCGTTTTCTGTTGTGTGGATTTCGTGCGGGTTTTCATCTTCAGGCACAAGGAAGTCAATCAGTGCGATGCAGGCAATTCCTGCAAAGAAAGCCAAAATGGAATAGGCTTCTGCCTTTTTGGGAGAAAACAGGGCAGAAAACAGGGCGGTAGATTCTGGCATCAATTCCATGAAGGAGACATAAATCATGACTCCGGCAGACAACCCAAGTGCTGAAGACAGGAATTTGGTATTGGTTTTCTTGGCCAGGAAGGCGATGCAGCTGCCAATTCCGGTGGAAAGGCCGGCGACCAGAGTCATGCCGAAAGCCAATAGGATCTGGGGCGTATTTTCAATCATCACATTTCTTCTTTTACACTTCAAAGATAGGAAAGTTCTTGGGCTTTCCTTCGTCCGTTGGGACTGAAAAATTGTAAAATACTCATTAGAGAGGAGTCTAGAACAGATAGTTCATGCTCATGTTCAATCCATAAGGGCCGTCCTGACGGCTGATTGGACGAGCAATTTCTGCTGAAAGGGTGAGATTGTAGTTCATGTTGATCTTGATGCCACATCCTGCACTGAAATGCATCTTCTCCTTATCTCCGCTGTAGATGACTGGATTACGAGTCGCCTTCATTTCTTCCAGCCGATAGGGACGGACTACCATACCCATGTCAAAAAGAGGATTGATACCGAAATCAAAATGCTGCCCTAACAGATTGAATTCGAATAATTTGGCTCTGAATTCGAAATTCCCCCAGGCATAGCCATTTCCCACCATGCGATTCAAAAGGATTCCTCGTACCGTATTCACTCCGCCAAGACCGTCGGTTTCAATCTGACGGAGCAGAATGGTCGCAATCTCTTGGTTGAGGTAGAATGGACAGGAACCGGCCAAAAGGTCCTGATAGGCCAGGTGGTAGGCGAAGGTCAGACGGTCTTGGAAGATGGGCACGTAGTGTCTGAAGTGGACTGCCAATTTGAGATAGTCGTTGTGGTGCCGGAAGAAGTCTTTGGAACCGTAGAGATAGGATTCGAACCAAATACCTCTGGAGGGGTTGAGTTCAAAGTCCCGGTTGTCGTAGGTGATGCCTGCCTTGAATTCCAGGTGGGTGCCGCCTGATTTTTCTTCCGGACGGATGATGCCTGCCTGGACATATTCGTTGAACAGGCTGTTGCCGCTGTCGTAGTTCTTGTTCTTGATGTCAGCTATGTCATATTTCCATAGCGTCAGACCTGCAGCCCATTTTAGCGGACCATGAATCTTGCCTTGAATGGTCGCCATGCATCTGAGCATATTGGACTTGATACTGTAGAAAGCGGTCCGATTCTCTTGATTGAGATCCAGAGAGTGAAAGTACGGAGAGGCTTTTCCATTGAATCCCATAAATGGATAGAGATTGTGAATCTTGTAGGTGCAGGCAAGGGTCAGTCTATGATTCTTAATCAGTTTTGGCGAATCATAGTAGAGATGAACATGCATGGCCCCTTTCGTGGCCCACTGGAAATCGGCGAGGATGCGGTCATGGTAGTTGGGATAGTTGCTTCCGTCACCATAGTTGTAAACATCCAGTTTGCCTCCCAAAAGCAGACCTTGGTCGGAATTGTAGCTCAAAGCCGGGAAGGGGACAAAATGAAAACCTTTCGTCTTGTCCCTCTTGTGCGCTCCGGCGAAGCAGGATAGGCCGAATGAAAATAATAATGTCGTTGTGAGCAGATATTTGATCTTTCCTGTCATTTTTAAATGTTTACCCGCCAGAGCAGACTAGCGAAGATAGCCCTTGTTGTTTTTCTTGAAATATTCCCAGTCGTAGTAAGGCCCTTCCACAGAATCCAGTCCTCTGAGCAGGGTCTCTTCCTCGTTGAAAAGGAACTTGACGAGAACCGGGTCTTTGTCGGATTTCTTGTAGAAAATCATCTGGATGTTTTCAGCGAAACAGACATTCACTCCACCGCACCAGGTCTTCTGAGCCTCCTGGATGGTCAGCCTGTCACCGACTCCTTCCAGTCCCAGATAGCCGGCGAAGGAGATGACCGTGTAATCGTGTCCGAATCGCAGGTCAGCGGCAATCTCGCCGGTTCGGATTGCGTAGTCGGCTTTGGCGATGACATCGTCCATCAACGGGCGGGTATTGGGCATTCTTTCCAATCCATAGCGGACCGAATTTCCCTGTCTGAGATATAAGTCCATGTTGTAGTAGTCATACCACTTGAAGAGGGCATCGAAAGTGAGGAAGCGGAAAGAATTGCAGTCCATGTCAAATCCTTCTTCCACCTTTGCTGTCTCATAAATGTCTCTTTCCAGACGGTCGATATCTCGGACTAGCTTGTCCGCCTTTTCACGATTGGAGAAAATCATGTTCATCGTGTAATCATTGTCCTTTTCAGCAGGATGAGCTGCTCGGATGGAATCTAAAACGGGTTCTGTTTTTTGACGCATCTCTTGTGAACAGTCGCTGCCGATATAGTCATAGAATCGCTCGCCAGTGTCCCAGGTGAACTTCAATCGGTTGTCCAACTCAATCAGTTTGCCTGTAAAGGCTGTCATGCTGATGATGCAGCGAGGAGAAGTGCTTGAAAATGAATTGATCTGTCTGCTTCCCTTGGAGAAAACTCTTTTATAGCGATGGAACATTCTGTCAGCGATTTCCTGATGCTCCCGGACACCTCTCTGGGTCAGACGGCCATTCATGCCATTTGTCAGTTCCAGTACAGTTTTTGTCTCATCCAACAGTTTCTGTCCTTCTTCTGTCAAAATCTGTTGGCGCTTGGCTTCTTCCAGAATGCCGATCAGATGCTCATAGTATGGGATCCCCCAGTCAGAACGGGAACCATGTCTTCCATAGTGGCTGATATAGAAGGGTTTGTATCCTTTGGGCGCAGGGGTGTCATAGATTTTCCCGACAAGATAAGGCTGAGTGTTGATGCCGGCAAGAGAATTGTCTTTTTTGAGCATTTCCTCAATCTGAGGACTTCTAGTTTGTGCGGCAAGTCCGCTGCCTATGAACAGAGCGATGAGCCCTGGAATGACGAATCCTTTCATATTCCAATTGAATTATAAGTTATTTCCAATAATGAATCACTAAAGGTAAGTATTTTTGCGGATATCTTTATTCAGACTCTTGAGAAGAAAGTCCCGATTCTTTCGTTTTTTCCATTATGATGGTAGGACATACTATATAAATGACTAAATTTGTTTTTCAAAGGATAAAATGAATTAAAATCAGATTATATGAAAAAGATAATGTTGTCAGTGGCAGTGCTGCTGGTGGGATGTTCTTTGAGCGCCCAGACTTACACATGGAAACTGGAACCAATCAACGGATCCAAGACAGGTGTCAAGGCGTCCAATACTGAAAATATCACAGAAACTATGGGCAGAGTCAAGGGGAAGACCTTTTATGCTCCGAATGGAAAAATATTCAAGGGCGGGACTGTCTGGAAGGTGGCCCAACTGATGCTGGATGCCCAGAAGGATATGGCAGATGTCAAATCTGTCGTGGGCTATTCCAAAGAGGAGATGCATCGTGGCTATCCGGAATCCGTATTGGGCAATTGGTTCGTGGACAACCTGATGGCAGAATGTGAAAAGCGTACTGGAAAAAAGGTAGATATGGGCATTGTCAATTTTGGAGGAATCCGTATCAATATGCCGGATGGCGAGATACTCAAGGATGATATTCTCTCTATGTTTCCGTTCAAGAACCATGTGGTCTATCTTTCCCTGAAAGGAAAGGATATCCGTCAGATTCTTGAAAATATGGCAGAAACAGGTTTCCAGGAAGTGGGCGGTGTTCGTTGTGTCGTCCGTGGCAAGGAACTCATTTCAGCCACTATCGGTGGAAAAGAGATAGAGGACGAGACCACTTATGGTCTGGCGACCATTTCTTTTCTCCTTCATGGGGGAGATGGCCTCAATTTGGCCGAGCACGCACTCGAGCAGATTGATCTGGATGGCTATATCTATGATGTCATGATGGATGTAGTGCTCCGCTCAAAAGACTTGGACACACCCATCGCATATCAGCTTGATGGACGTGTCAAATGTTACACAGAAAATGGTGACCTGCTTCCAACAATAATCAAATAAACTCTAGAATCATGAAAAAGTTACTGTTATATATCGCACTCGGCCTGATGTGCTTCAGCGCTCCAGCTCAGAACAAAGATTTGGTCATCATCCACATGAATGATACCCATAGTCACCTGGAACCAGAACGTAAAGGTGAACTCCGGGGTCGCGGTGGTGTCGTGGAAAGAGCCGCTTACATTGATAGTGTACGGAACGTGGCAGGCAAGAAGAATGTGCTTCTTCTGCATGCAGGAGACTGGAACCAGGGAACTTCCTATTACACCAAATTCAAAGGCTATCTCGAAGTGGAACTGCTCAATGCCATGAAATATGATGCCATTTCTTTGGGCAATCATGAGTTTGACAATGGGTTGGAAGATCTCGCCGCCAGACTCAAGAAGATCAAGGCTCCTGTCCTTTGTGCCAATTACGATTTTACCGGCACGCCATTGGAGAAAGAAGTCAAGCCTTATACTATCGTGCATAGAGCCGGCAAGAAGATTGGCATCTTCAGTGTAATTACAGACTTGTCCAGAGTCGTGGATTCGGAAATTGCCAAGACTATGAAGAAAATGGACTACATCTCCGTTTCCAACAAATGGGCCAGATATCTCAAGGAAAAGAAACATTGCGACATTGTCATCGCTTTGACCCATATCGGTTACGATAATGACAGAATGTCGAGTGATGTGCTTCTGGCAGGCCAGACTCGCAATGTCGACATGATTGTCGGAGGTCATTCCCATACTTTCCTGGAAAGGATCACCTACATCAGTAATCTGGACGGAAAGAAAGTGCCAATCGTGCAGAATGGCTGCTGGGGCTTGAATTATGCTGAATTGCGTGTCAGCGAATAGGGAAGTCCTTTCTCAATATGAACCATCAAATTAGAATTGAATATGGCAAAAGAGTCAGAGAAACAGACAGAAACCCTGCTTTCCATAGCAGACCGCCACAAATCCATATTGGATATTCTCCAACTGCAGGGAGGTGTTTCCGTAACGGACCTGTCCCAGCGGCTCAATGTTTCCGAGGTGACTATCAGGAAAGACTTGACAGCTCTTGAGAAACAGAACAAGTTGTACCGTACCCATGGACGGGCCATCCCTATCAGCCCTTACATTGGAGACCGGCATATCAATGAGAAAGAAAAGCAATATGTCCTGGAAAAGCAGGCAATCGGAAAAGCGGCTGCTGCCATGATCCATGAGCACGATTCCATTCTCATGGCTTCCGGAACGACTATTCTTTTTGCTGCAAAACAATTGGTTGAAGCAAAGAACATCACTGTCATTACAGCTTCAGTCTCGGTTTCTTCCATGCTTTCTCAAAACAGGGACATTGATGTGGTCCAGCTGGGCGGTTTGGTCCGTGAAAGTTCTGTATCCGTAGTTGGCTCCTTCGCAGAAAACATGTTGAAGTACTTCAATTGCAGCCAGCTCTTCATTGGAGCGGATGGAGTGGATTTGGAATTCGGCGTGACGACCACCAATATGATGGAGGCTAATCTCAACCGAATGATGATGGATGCCTCCCAGCAGACTATCCTTTTGGTGGACAGTTCCAAGTTTGGCAAGAAGGGATTCAGCAAAATCTGTAATCTGGACAAGGTCGATATGATTATCACGGACAAGAATATTCCTCAGATGTATTTGGACAGCCTGACAAATTTGGGCATTGAGGTGACTATCGTCTGATTTTTCTCAATAGAATAAAAGACAAAAGCCTGGAAGTTGGAAACTTCCAGGCTTTTGTCTTATCCCATGCCCTTCAGTGCAGGGCTGTTCTCTTTTCTAGAACAGATAACCGGTATTGATGTAGAAAGCACCAGCGCCATCTTGCTTGTGCAAGTTTCCGACAGGAAGACCATATTCGGCACAGAGGATGAAGTTTTCATTCATGATGAAGCGGAAACCGACACCGACAGAGATATGAGGGACTTCTTTGGCATGTCCTTTACTCATGTAACAATCGTAGGAATTTTTGGCAGTCAGGTATTGCGCCTCGTTTTCGAAATCTGCAACTGTCTTCATGAAAGAAGTGTCAAATTCTCTGGTGACCATGGCGCCGTCACTGAAAGCGCTCAGACCAAGGGCAATGTTCTGTTTCCATAGTTTGAAGTTCACGAATCGCCATCTTAGTTCAACATTGTAGGAAGCCATGTCCAGACCCACTACCCTGTCACGGAGAATTCCTCTGACTGTGTCGTAGCTGCCCATGCCGTCCTTGTCATATCTTATCCCCATACAGTTGGAGAAGGGCAGGATGTAGTGAGGAGCCTGTTTCCCGAAAGTTCCGTCATAATGGAGACGGTAGGCGAAAGTCAGTATGTCGTTTTTGACAATTGGGACATAATGGCGGAAAGTGGCAGTGTACTTGTAATAAGGGAAGGTGCTGCCCAGAAATTCAGGAGCCAGAGTGGTCAAGGCTGTAGCCCAAATACCTTTCGTTGGAGCCCCTTCCTTGTCTCGGGTATCCAATTCAAAACCCAGACGGATGGCGCTGCTCACACTCTTGCCCACTTCGTCAGGATGGATGATGCCCCAATCCATATATTGCTCATAGAGAGTCGGCTCCTCGTCCGGGAACATCTCTTCTTCTTTTTTGCCTTTGTTGATCTTGGTACGATTGATTGGCTTTTGATTGAAAAAGCGCAGATTGTAACCAGCCAGCCAGAACAGCTTGTTGTTCCAAATGTTGCCGGAAAAGTCACATTTGAGCAGAGCGGAAAACCGATCCACCTTATAATATGGGGAATAGAGGTAACTGTCTCCCTTTAGACCTGCTTCCATTTTCTCGTAATCGTAGAAGGATCTGTAGCCATTGTAGCCATAGAAATCCATTGCCTTGTCATTGGAAATGACCATGGCGGCATTGACTTTCACACCCGGAATGGAAAACCGGTTGTCATAATTGAAGATGTAGAGTTGGGACCCTTTTGTGAAGAAGGAAGCCTCAAAGTACCACTGTTGACGAGGAGTTGGGTAAGTTGAACCATTTCCGAAATCGTAGATGTTGAGCAAGGCTCCCAACTGGAAGCCCTTGTCCGCATCGAAAGCGACCGCCGGGCAAGGACCGAAATTGAGACCTGTCTTGATGATTTCTCCTTTTTCGTTGTATTGCACCTGCTTGGGGGCTTTATCTTTCTTGTCGGAGGACGCAAAGGCAGATATGCAGCAACAGACCATCAGCATGGTTGCCAATGTTGCTTTTTTCATTTTTGTTGATTTCATGATATCGAAGATGTTGATGAAAAATTACAAGATAAGAATTATATCTGGATACATGTCAGAATAAGTAGCCGGTATTGATGTAGAAGGCACCATTCCCATCCTGATGGCGCAGTTTCCCTACCGGAAGGCCATATTCCAGACAGATGATGAAGTTCTGGTTCATGATGAAGCGGAAACCGCCGCCGACGGTGATATGGGGACGTTCCTTGCGCTGACCGTTCTGCATGTAGGTGTCGTAAGAATTTTTGGCAGAGAGGTACTGGGCTTCGCTTTCGAAATCTGCCGCTGTCTTCTGGAAGGAGGTGTCAAACTCACGGGTGACCATGGTACCGTCGCTGAAAGCATTTAAGCCAAAGGCGATGTTCTGTTTCCACAACTTGAAGTTTACAAATCTCCATCTTAGTTCTACATTGTAGGAGGCCATGTCCAGACCGACCACTCTATTGCGGATGAGACCACGGACACTCCGGTAGCTGCCCATGCCGTCCTTGTCAAAATTGACCCCCATGCAGTTGATGAATGGCAGGATGTAGTGCGGCGCATAATTGCCGAAAGTGCCATCATAGTGCAGACGGTAGGCGAAGGTGAGGACATCATTCTTCACAATCGGCACGTAATGACGGAAGGTGGCGGTGTATTTGTAATAAGGGATGGTACTGCCCAGAAATTTGGGAGCCAGGGTAGTCAGTGCCGTCAGCCAGACACCTCTTGTCGGGGCCCCTTCCTTGTCGCGGGTATCCAGTTCCAGACCCAGGCGGATGGCGCTGCTGATGGATCGTCCCACTTCGCCTGGATGAATGATTCCCCAATCCAAATATTGTTCATAGAGGGTCGGCTCTCCGTCCGGGAACATCTCTTCTTCTTTCTTTCCCTTGTTGATCTTGGTCCGGTTGATTGGGTTCTGGTTGAAGACGCGGAGGTTGTAGCCGGCGAGCCAGAACAACTTGTTCTGCCAGATATTTCCTGTGAAATCGCATTTCAGGAGGGCAGAGAGGCGGTCTACCTTGTAGAAAGGAGAATAGAGATAACTTTCTCCCTTGTTGCCTGCCTGCATCTTGTCATAGTCGTAGAAGGACTTGTAGCCGTTGTAACCATAGAAGTCCATTGCCTTGTCATTGGAAATGCTCAGGGCAGAGGAGAGACGTACTCCCGGAATGGAGAAATCATTGTCATAAGTAATGGTGTAGAGCTGGGACCCTTTGGTGAAGAAAGACGCCTCGAAATACCACTGTTGGCGAGGGTCGGGATAGGTGGCTCCATTTCCGAAATCATACATATTCAAGATAGCTCCCAACTGGAAACCCTTGTCCGCATCGAAAGCGACGGCCGGAATCGGACCAAAATTGAGTCCGGTCTTGATGATTTCACCGTTTTCATTGTATTTGACATTTTTCTTGGCTTTCTCTTTGGTCTCTGCACGGAGATCCAGGGTGGATGCCAGGGCGGCAACCAAGGTGAAGGCAATGAACAGATGTTGGATTCTAGTTGATTTCATGATAATCTTTACGTATTTGGTCATATAACTTTTTCAGTTGGGTACTTCTCCTATATTTGAAGTCGGAAAGGAGCAGTCTCAGCGACTTGTAGGTGTCCTGGGCAATCATGCTCGCCGGCAGGAGAGCCAGGGCGATGGGCAGGAACAATTGCCAAGGAAGCAGACTGAAGCCAATGAGAATATAGACCAGCCACAGCAGTGGCCAGAGAATCAGATGGAGGGCAAACCGGAATGAATTGAAGAAACTCGGATCACTCATCCTGCTGAATACCCATTTGCATATTCCAGTGAGGGGAAGGGTGCACAGGATGGACGGAACGGTGAAAGGCAGCGTCAGCAGGAGCGCCAGCCAGTTCCATGCCCTGTGCGGAAATTTCTTTTCTGCCGCAATTGAGTTGAGGCTGATCTGCTTTTCCAGTCTCAGACTTCTGGCAGTCCTTGCCAGTTGGAACAAGGCCGTTGCCTGTTCCGGCTTCTCTTTTCTGGTACGTTGCAGGACAGCGATGGTCTCCTTGTTCTTGTCAAATGAGCTCAGGAGTGTCTTGTTCTGATTGGAGACGGCGGCGCAGATCTCATAGGTAGCCTCGTATTCCTCGTCATCCGGGATGGCGAGGGTCACTTTCTCCAGTGCGGCCGTCAGGTCGTCCCTCATTTCATTCATGACCTGCGGACGGGGCAGCTGCTCGTGTCCGGTGGTATATTGCCGGACCGGAATCGGGTCGCCAATCTGGATGAGCAGACTGGAGCGGAAACGGAAGAAATTGCCGTATTCGATGCCGACCGGAATGATGTAGAGCGGAAGCTGGTGCTTCTCCAGCTCTTCTTCGGCATCCAGGGCAATCCGAAAGATGCCTTTGCATAGCGGCATGAGGGAATGTTGGGCACGATGGCGTCCTTCCGGAAGAATGCAGAAAGGCACCTGGTCTTTCAGGACATCGATGGCTTTTTCCATGGTCTCGTCGTTCTTCCTGACCTCGTCCAGTCCGTCCCTCACTCTCATGATCGGCATGATCTTGAGGAAATGCAGGCATTTCGCCTGAAGCGGTTTCCTGAAGATGTCCGCTCTTGCGACAAATACTTTTCTGTGATTGTCCAATGATAAGACAGCCAAGGCATCCATCAGCCCATTTGTGTGGTTGGGCGCATAGATAATCGCTCCATTCTCCGGTATCTTGTCCATTCCGGACACTTCGACTTGGGAATAGGCATGGCGGAAAGAAAAATTGACATATCCGAGCAAAGCTGCATAGAGCGGATTATAGTCTTGTATTTTTGGGGTTGGTTTCATGACGTCAATATTGCACTCTTCTGAAAATGCTGGAGAGGGTCAGTCCGGACACGATATGCCAGATGCCCCAAAGTGAAGCGACCAGCAACATGCCTCCGTAATGGCCTGTCCATATTTCGGGAGGGAAGATGGCCGGGTTCATCATTAAAATCAGACCCAGTCCGGAATTCTGGATGCCCACCTCAATGGTAAGGGCACGCCGGTCTGGACAAGATACTTTGGCCAATGTTCCTCCTATATAGCCTGTGCACAATGCCAGTGCATTGTGCAGGAAGACAACTAGGAAAACAAATGCGATATTGCCGGAAATCAGATTCCAATTCTGGTAAATCATCACGCCCACAATCGCAATGAAGAGGACGAACGAGAGGTTCTGGATGGGCTTGACAATTTTTGCGGTAGCTTTCGGAAAATAATAGGCGAAGACCATTCCGACCAAAATCGGAATTCCCAGCAGGAGCAGAATCTCCTTGAGCATTGGGAAAAAAGGGATGACCAGTCTTGGTATATCTCCGCTGACACTGATGACCATATAATATAGAGAACCCCAAATGAAGAAGTTCAGAGGAGTCATGATAGAGGAGAAAAGGGTCGTGATGGCCGTCATGCTGACAGACAGTTCGGTGTTGCCTTTGGCATAAGAGGACATGAAATTGGATATGTTGCCACCCGGACAGGAAGCCACCAGGATCATTCCAAGTGCGACCATTGGGGTAATCCATTGGTTTAGCGCCCAAGCAAGAACAAAAGTGATGAAGGGTAGCGCGAACCACTGCAGACACAATCCAGTCAGGACAGATTTCGGTTGACGGAAGATTTTTTTGAAAGAATCAAGCCGGATATTCAATGCTACTCCGAACATGATCAGAGCCAGTATGATATTCATTATTCGCAGGCCACCAGACCCCATATTGATGATGATTGCATTGAGGCTTTCCAATTGTTCTTTGATCATAATCAATCTTTTTACTACTTGTCTCCAAGAATAAAGTCCGCAAATGTAAGAAATTTTTCTATAATGAAAATGCAAAATCATAGACAGGATACGGTGAAATATGACAGATTTTTCCGAGAAATGAACTGATCGTCAATTAGTTATGTGATTGAATACACGGCCGGAGAACTATTTTTCCATTTTGGCTCATATCTTTTTAGTACTAACGAGGAACTTTTCAAGAATATATGAGTAACTTGCCAATCTTTTGTTAAAACTAATAATTATGAGAAAATATCTTCTAGCCACCTTGATCCTTGCGCTGGCGCCTATTCTGGCAAATGCCCAGCAGTGGATCCGTATCAACCAGGTGGGCTATCTGCCTGCAGACAAAAAAGTGGCCGTATTCATTTCAACTGAGCCGTATTGTTCAGAAACTACCTTTTCCTTGCATGACTCTGTTACTGGAGAACAAGTATTCGAGGCAGAAGCCATCCGTTCTTCCGATCCTGGAAAATGGGGCATGAAGTCCGCTTTCCGTCTCGATTTTTCTGATTTTGAAAAAGAAGGAGGATACTACCTCCAGTTTGGAGGAATCCCGTCTCCGGCCTTCCGCATTTCACCGGAGGTGTACGATGGTCTTTCCGACTACCTTCTCAAATATATGCGGCAGCAGCGTTGCGGTGACAACCCGTTCACAGAGAAACTCTGCCACCAGAAAGATGGCTACATCGTGGAACATCCAAC